>JBEKKW010000125.1:0-4799 GCA_050010495.1 Acidimicrobiales bacterium | reverse complement strand
CCCGTGGGGTCGCTGTAGCCCCCGGCGAAGCCGATTGGGGTGTACGAGGAGAGCCCGCCCGTTGTCTCGGGGTTGCCCCACGCGTCGTACGACGTGCTCGCCGCCAGGGCGCCCGCGGCACTCACGACGCCGCGCACCGAGCCGAGCGCGTCGGCGACCAGGTAGTGGATCGTGCCCGTTGCGAGGTTGACCTGCTCGAAGGGCGTGCCGCTCGGGCCGTACAGGTAGGCGTTGGTTGAGTCCATCAACACCTCGGGTACCGCCGCGACCGTGTTCCAGACGAAGTTCTGCGTGGTGGACCCGCCCCCGCTCGGGGTGGTCGAGGCCGAGGTGCGCAGCCCCTGCCCGTTGTACGTCGCGGTCGTGGTGTTGGCCGCCGCGTCGTCGTAGCCCGTGACCTCCCCGGCCCCGTTGTAGGTCGCGGTCACCGTCGCCGAGCCCAAAACGCTGGCTTCGAGGCGGTTGCCCGAGGCGTCGTAGGTGTAACTCGTCGTGGTACCCGATTTCACGGCCGAGGTGAGCTCGCTGGCGTCGTCGTAGGTGCCACTCGCCCCGTTGGGCAGGGTCGTCAGGTTGCCGCTCGCGTCCTCGACGTAGGTATTGGCGCTACCCGAGCCGGGCGTGTCCTGGGTGACCTGGCTCTGGGCGTTATAGGTGTAATCGGCCGGTGAGAGCGAGCCCGAGGGTGTGTCAGTTTCACTGGCCACGGCCCCGGAGGGGACATCGGAGTAGGCGAACTCCTGCAACGTCGTGCCGTTACCCAAGGTGATCGAACTGGGCGCGTCGTTGGGCGCGTAACTCGTCGAGATCGTGTCGCCGCTGGCGCCTAACGTCAAGGCCGAGGGAAGGCCATCAGCGGTGTTCGTGACGTCGGACGTGTGGCCGTTGAAGTCCTCGATCGAGGTCAGCTCGTCGGCGTGGTCGTAGCCGTAGGTGGCGGTGTCGGTGCTGGCCCAAGTGGCGCCCGCGCCCAACGGATAGGCGATCCCGGTCACGTCCCCGTCGAGGTCGTAGCCGTACGAGATCGTTTGATTCGCGCCGTTGGTCGTGCCCGTGAGCTCATTAAAGGGGTCGTAGGTGAACGTCGAGGTCCCGCTGGCGTCGACCATCGACGTCTCGTTTCCGTTGGCGTCGTAGTTAAAGACCACGTTGTGGCTTCCGCTCGAGTAATTCACCGTGGCCACCTGGTTGAGCGGCGTGTACGTGTTCGTCATCGTCACGCCGTCGGGATTCTCCCTAGTCAGCTCATTGCCGGCCGGATCGTAGGAATAGCTCGCGACTTGGCCGCTGGGGGCCGCCGAGGTCTCCGGGGCCGTCTGGGTCACCAATTCGCCGAGGCTGTCGTAACTGTAGGCCGTCTGGTAGGCCGAGGAGGTCTCGTAGGGAGAAAAGGACCCGCAAATTGCGACCGAGGAGGTGTTGCCATCGGGCGCGACGCTCGCCGTGACGTTGCCGTCAGGGTCGTAACAACTGCTGGTCGTCGACGCCGAGGCCGTCCCGTAGCCCGAGGTCGTCGTGAGCAACTCGCCTAACGCGTCATAGGTATAGGTCGTCACGTCGTTCGACGCGCCGCCGCTCGTGCTGGTGGGCGGGGCCGTCACCGAGAGAAGTCGTCCGGCCGGATCGTAGGCGTAAGTGATCGTCTCATTGCCCGACAGGCCGGCCGGGGCCGGGGTCGTGACTGTCGTCTTCTCGCCAATTGCGTTATAGGCAAAGGTCGTCGCATCGCTGGCCAGCCGGTCGCCGTAATCGCTCGGGTAGCTCGACGGACAGCTGGCCGCCGTCAATGAGTTGGCCGCCACCCCCACCGCCGGCACGGTCTCAGCGACATTGCCGTCGCCGTCGTAACAGGTGAGTGTGGCGTCGCCGACGGGATTCGTGGACAGGATCTGCTCATCGTCTGCGTTGTAGGCAAAATCGGTCACGTAGCCGCGCGCGTCGGTCATCGAGGTCACGTTGCCGTCGCCGTCATAGCCGTAGTCGATGGTGCGCGCCGTGACGGTAGACCCGGCGCCCCCGCCCTGGGTGGCCACCGTTTCTTCGCCGTCGGCGTTATAGGTGAAGACCGTTGTGAAGTTCGCGGCGTTAGCGCCCGACAGATTGCCGTCGGGCGTTGTCACGCTGGTCTGTTCGCCATCGCCGTCGTAGGCGTACGTCGTGGTGTCGGTGAAGCTCGCCGTGTCGTTGACCGTGATATGGCGAATACGCGTCTCGGCGGAGTCGCTCATGTAGTACCCGTTCGATCCGTCCGGCACGACAGAGGTGATCCAACCAAACGCATTACTGAGGGGGCTGCCGCCCTCACCGGTGTAGTGACTGCCTCCCCAGCCCTCGCCGGCGATCGTGTAAATGTCGTTGGCCGTCATCGCCGCGCCGAAGAACGTGCTCGACGTCATCGGCACGAAGCGAACGTAGTCGTTGCCGGTGTCGGCGATGAAGATGTTGCCCGAGGAGTCGAAGACGGCGTCGAGCTCGTCGTCGAGCTCGGCCGACGTCGCCGCGCCGCCATTGCCGCTGTACCCAACGGTGTGATTGCCCGCGACGGTGTAGATGTCGTGGGCAGTCATCGACTGGCCGTAATAGGAGGCCGTCGACGCAGGCACGAATCGCACCACGTTGTTGCCGGCGTCGGCGATAAGCAGATCGCCCGCCGAGTCGACAGTGGCGTCGGTGGGCGACTTCAGCTCCGCGCTCGTGGCCGCGCCGCCGTTGCCGCTGTAGCCGGCGGTCGCGTTACCGGCTACCGCGTAAATGTCACTCGCGGTCATCGACACGCCGAAATAGGTGCCGGTTGCCTTGGGCACGAAGCGCACCACGTTGTTTCCGGTGTCGCTGACAATCAGATCGCCCGACGAGTCAAAGGCCACGTTGTTGGGCGCTCGCAACTCGGCCGACGTGGCCGCGCCGGCGTTGCCGCTGTAGCCCGCGGTGTTGTTACCGGCGACGTCGTAGATGTCGCCGGCAGTCATTGACACGCCAAAGTACGTGCCCGATGTATTGGGCACGAAGCGCACCTCGTTGTTGGTCGTGTCGGCTATCGCAACGTCGCCCGAAGCGTCGAACGCGACGCCCCCTGGAGCGTCGAGGTAGGCCGACGGTCCGGCCCCGCCGTTGCCACCGAAGTAGGCGTTGCCGTCGCCCGCGATCGTGTAGATGTCGTGCGCCGTCATGGATTGACCGAAGTAGGTGCCCGATGACGCCGGAATGAATCGCACAGCGTTGTCGCCGGTGTCGGCAATGACAATGTCACCGGCGGCGTCAGTGCGAACGCTCGACGGCGCGCTGAGGTCTTCTCCCGAAGCTGGACCGGAATTTGTTGCCTCCGAGAACGTTCCGGTACCTGCGAAACTGTAGATGTCATTGGCGGTCACCGTCTGGCCGGCCAGGGTTCCCGATGACGCGGCAACGACCCGGACGTCGCGGTTGTAGAGATCGGTGATGACCAGGTCCCCGCTCGCGTCCATCGCCACGCCAGCCGGGTTGTCCATCTCAGCGCTCGTGGCCACCCCACCGTTGCCCGAGTAGCCCCACGTGTGATTTCCCGCCACCGTGTAGATGTCGTTGCCGGTCATCGACACGCCGAAGTGGGTGCCCGACGAGAGGGGCACGAATCGAGCGACGTCATTGGCGGTGTCGGCAATCACGAGGTTGCCCGAACCGTCGAAGGCGACACCCTGGGGCGAGGAGAGCTCGGCCGACGTGGCGACGCCGGCGTTGCCCGAGTAGCCGGCGGTATGGTTGCCGGCCACGGTGTAGATGTCGTTCGCGGTCATGGAGACGGCGAAGATGGTGGCGGAGGAGGCCGGCACGAAGCGAATCACGCTGTTGGCAGTGTCGGCGATGGCGAGGTCGCCGGAATTGTCGAAGGCGACGCTGTCGGGCGTGTGCAGTTCGGCGCTAGTGGCCGCACCGGCATTGCCCGAGTAGCCCGCCGTGTGATTGCCGGCCACGAGGTAGATGTCACCCGCGGTCATGGAGACCCCGAAGTAAGTGCCCGAGGAGATGGGCACGAAGCGCACCACGTTGTTGCCGGTGTCGGCGACGGCGACGCCGTGCGCGCTGAGGGCGACCGCCTCCGGTCCCGAGAGCTCGGCGCTGGTCCCCGCGCCACCGTTGCCGGAGTAACCGGAGGTGCCGTTGCCCGCGATTCGATAGATATTGCCGGCGGTCATCGAGACGCCGAAGTAGGTGCCGGAGGAAGCAGGGACGTATCGGATGTCATTGTTGCCGGTGTCGGCAATGGCCACGTCCCCGGACGAGTCGACAGCCACGCCGTTGGGGTTCGCGAGTTGCGCGCTCGTGGACGAACCTCCGTCGCCGGTCTCACCCCAGATGTAGTTGCCGGCAACCACGGTCTCGGCGTCGGTGGAGAGACTGGTCCGATGAATGAGGTTGTCCTGCTCATCGGCCACGTAGGCGTAAGCCGTGCCCCCGATCGTCGCCGTGGCAATCTGGACGTCCTGCTGGGAGAGCGCGGTGGCCGTTTCCGAGCCCATCGGTCCGCCCGCGACGGTGCCGATGGTGCCAGCTGAGGAGACAGTGTTCTGGTCAGCCGTCGATTGGGTCGTGAGGTCGCCGTCGCTGTCGTAGCTCAGTTCGGTCACCACGCCATCAGCGTTGATCGTCGCGCAGGGCAGTTCGGTTGAGGGTGCGGTGTTGGTGCACGAGTCCACGTTGGACCCGAGCGTCACCGACTGGCCGTTGTAGAGGTCGTAGATTGTGCGCGACTGACTGGCCGTGCCCGATCCGGGTGCGTAGTCGCCAGTCGTCTGGTAAATCAGGTTTCCTTTGGTGTCGTA
>JBEKKW010000124.1:0-21245 GCA_050010495.1 Acidimicrobiales bacterium | reverse complement strand
CATCGCGATCACCGCCGGGCGGAGTTTCAATGACGTCTCAACGAGCTCGTCGGTTGTGCGTGCTCGTGCGACGGCCAGGCGCAGGAGGAATGAGGATCGGCCCTGCACGGCAACGAGATCATGGTCCTCGACGATGCCAATGATGCGCCCGTTGGCTGAGGTAACGGGGAAGTGCTGCACGCCCCGGTCGAGCATGTCGAGCAGGACCTCGCTGCCCGGGCGGTCACCGGGCACGGTGAAGGCCGGCGCCGTCATAACCTGTGACACCGGGGTATCGCCCGACAGGCCCCGGGCCACCACTCTCGAACGCACGTCGCTGTCGGTGACGATGCCCACGGTGTCGCCCAGGTCCACGATGAGGGCGCTCGCGCCCGCGGTCGTCATCTTCTGGGTTGCGTCGCGGATCGGTGTATCGGGGGAGCACACGATTGGTGGCGTCCGGATGGCGGCCTGCACCGGCTCTCGGAGCTGGTCCCTCGTGATCGTCGGCAGCGATCCGGACCTCAGGTGGTGGCGGTCCTCGAGGATCAGGCGCGTCATGTAGCGAAGGGCCTGGGGTTCGGCCAGCACCCTGGCGGCCGCCTCGGCAGGGATGAGATACGTGAGGGTGTCCTCGGCAGCGCGCGCCTCGAAGCCGGTTGGTAGTCCCGACAGCATGGAGGCGTGGCCGAACATTTCGCCGACGCCGATCTGATCGAGCACCTGGCCATCACTGACGACCTCGACAGCGCCAGCGCGGACCACCCGCAGGAAGTCGAGCGGCTGCTCGCCCTTGGAGAAGATGGTCTGTCCGGCCAGGTGGAACTCGACTTCCACCGACTGGCTCAACTGATCGATTGACTCGGGATCGAGCTCAGCGAAGGGCGGATATTGCTTGAGGAAGTCGGTTATCTCCGGGAGAGCCGTCATGAGAGCCCCAGCATAGGGAAGTGGTTGACCGCTCGGAAAATGGCGCAGTTGAAGACGTTTGTTCGTCTTGGGAAAGGGTGAGCCGCAACCGGCGCCGTCAACGAAAGGGCGGTTACGCCGGCGGACCGTTCCCTTGATCGAGCTTGTGGATCTCGTTGTGGATCCAGGCAATAAACTTGTCGTGCTTGTCGTCGTCCACATGCGAGACCGTCTTGATCGCGTCGCGGTGGCCGGGATTGTCGGGATCGACCAAGGCATCCCCATCCACTGGTGTGGACTGGTCGTCCGCCGATTGACTGGAGCGAGTACGGCCCATCATGAAGAAGGGGAAAAATCCGAAGGCGCCGAATCCGCCCCCACTGAAGAGAGGTCCGGCGTGGCCGGCCGACATACCGCCAAACGACGCGCAGGACGACGCGCAGTGCGCGCAGCAGCCTCCGCAGTGAGCGCAACCAGGCATGTGCACCGTCCTCTCGATCGTGTGTCTCTCGAATCTACCAATCAATCCTGAGCGGGTTTGGCGGTTTCACTTGGGTGGCCGTGACTTGATCCTCAGCATCGCGTGTCTAGAGCTTGTACCCGATATCGCGCAAGAGCTGACGGCGATCGGCGGCGTCGCTCGAGGTTTCGATCCCCGCCGGCGGCATACCGTCGACGACGCCGAGTATTCCCCGTCCCAGGTCGGTTAGGGCGACGAGGACCTCGATCGGGTTGGCCGTGGCGCAGTAGATATTGCAGACCTCGGGAACCCCCTTGAGCGCGTTCAGGACGTTGATTGGGTAGCCGTCGCGCAGATATACCACGAAGGAGTGGCCCGCACCAATCGCCTCCGCGTTTCTCGCGGCGAGTTCGACGAGGTCTTCGGCGTTACCCGAGCGGCGGATGAGGCACGGGCCTGACGCCTCACAGAAGGCCAGGCCGAAGCGGAGTTGTGGACTCGACCCAACCAAGGCTTCATGGATATCTTCGACGGTCTTGATGAAGTGAGACTGCCCGATGATGATATTGAGCCCTTCGGGCATTTCTATCGGGATCGCGCTCAGTTCCATGTTCCCCTCCCGGTTCGTGGCCACATTGCATTACTATGCTGTTGACAACGACGATATCTTCGTGAAGCCTGGTGCGGACAGAGTTTGGTCTCGAAAGAGCTTGGACAGTGGCGGAAACTGCCTCGGAGGTCGTTGAAGTGACCAGACCGCGGCGCAGCCCGAATTCTCTTCAGAGATTGGGTTTTTCTCCCTCGCCCCTAAGCGAACTGTGACAGGACCTCTGAAGCGATGAGGCTGATGTGCTCCAAGTCGGCCATGTCCAGGATCTGTAGATAGATCCGAGACACACCCGCACTGCCATAGGTTTGAATCTTCTCGACAACCTGTGCCGGCGTACCAGCGAGACCATTCTTGGCAAGCTCGTCAACCTCGCGTCCGATTTTGGAGGCCCTACGTGCCACTTCGGCGTCGTTCTCACCACAGCAGATAACCAGGGCCGCGGATCTGATAATTGATCCGGGATCGCGGCCAATCGACTCGCACGCGGTATCAACACGTTCGTATTGCGTCCAACAGTCGTCGAGCGGCGCGAAGGGAACGTTGAACTCATCGGCGAATCGTGCGGCGAGTCGCGGTGTTACCTTTGGCCCGTGTCCACCGATGATGATCGGCGGTCTCGGTGATTGAACTGGCTTGGGCAGTGCTGGACAATTTGCGAGTGAGTAATGCTTGCCAGAAAAATTGAACGTCGCACTAACCTCCGTTGTCCATAATTCGGTGATGATCTCCAGCTGCTCTTCTAGTTTCTCGAAGCGTTCGGCGACCGGAGGGAACGGTATTCCGTATGCCACATGCTCGTCGTCGAACCAGCCTGCCCCAAGGCCTAGTTCCACGCGACCGCCGCTCATTGCATCAACCTGAGCGACGGTGATCGCTAATGGCCCAGGCAACCGAAAGGTCGCCGCGGTCAAGAGCGTGCCAAGACGAATGCGACTCGTATCGCGCGCAAGGCCTGCGAGAGTGGTCCAGGCGTCTGTCGGCCCAGGCAGTCCAATTACCGAGCCCATCTTGAGGTAGTGGTCGGAGCGAAAGAATGCGTCGAATCCTTCGTTTTCCGCGGCGAGCGCAAGAGCGAGAATGTCACCGTAAGAAGCACCTTGTTGGGGCTCGCAGAATATTCGCAATTTCATGGGCACATACTTATGCCCTAGGAATGTTTTGTCCAGTGGCAGATCACCGCGATTAGTCATTTATTGAAACTCACTTAATATATGGCAAGCGGACCTCTATCAATCTGATTGGAGTGCCATCATTGAGTGGTGGATGAACTGCGCGAACTCGCGGTTAGAGAGGCCCTGTTTAAGCACCTCGATGACCTGTTGCTCGTTTCGATTGACGAGACCTTGAGATGGGATCAAACGGAAACGTTTGCGTTTAACGGTGAATCGTTCTCAATTCGGCAGGCGCGAGGTCGTGGCATCAGTAAACCTGCTGCGCTTGACGGAGCGCTGTCAATTACCACGGCCTTCACTCCTTTTGGCAGGGAACCTCCCTATGAGGATCTCCAGGGTGACGACGGTTATCCGCGATACAAGTACGAGGGTGCGAATCTGGATGCATATACCAATCGGGCCCTACGACTCTGCATGGATTATGGATTGCCAATCGTGTACTTCATTGGCGTTCGCCGAGGTGTGTACAAGCCCATTTATCCAATGTTCGTAGTTGGCGATGATCCGAGACACTTCGAATTCATCTTGTGGTTCAGTCGAATCGAGTTCGTCGATAGCGCCTCCGTGCCGGTAGCTCCAGACAAACGTTACGTATTGAGAGAGACTCGGAGCAGACTGCATCAGCCGATCTTTCGAGAGCAGGTTCTGAACGCTTATGCGGCGGCTTGCGCGGTGTGTAGCTTGAAACACACTCAACTACTTGATGCGGCCCACATTATTGGAGACTCCCGGCCAAATGGTGATCCTGTTGTTCCAAATGGCATTGCCCTTTGCAAGATTCATCACGCCGCATACGATCAAAATTTTTTGGGAATTCGCCCCGACTACAAGATTGTGATCAATCCCGAACTTTTGGGAGAGGTCGACGGACCGATGTTGAAACACGGTCTTCAAGAGATGCATGGGTCGCAGATTCATCTTCCTCGCCGTCACGTTGCGTACCCCGATCAGGAACGGTTGAGTGTGCGGTTTGAAGAATTCAAGAGCGCGAGTTAACGCGAAGGCAAACAGCGTAATTTTTGCTGTCAGCTGTTAGGGGATTGCGTAGGACGTTAATTCACTGGTGTTGTCAGATCGAAGGCAATAGTAAGAGAATCTCGCGACCGTTGGGCTTGTCAGTGTCCCCGCTGGGGACGCTGACTTTATGCAATCCGCAAGAAGTTTCCTACTGATCCGCAAACCTCGTAGCGAAATCAGGACTGGGGCATTCAGTACTCTTCCGCTCGGCCATCGTCCCGGCTCTTCGGGTGCATCGCATCAGCACCTACAGGGAGGGCCACAAAATGACCACCACAACCGACCGTTCCGAACTCCTCGAACAACTGTCCGAGGGAATCGCCAATCTCACCACATCCGCGAAGTGGCAGCGTTACCTCGACTGCCAGAGCCGCTTTTACAGCTACAGCTCGAACAACGTCATGCTCATCGCCCAGCAGGCTCACGAAGCCACCAGGGTTGCCGGATTCAATGCCTGGAAGAAGCTTGGACGGTTTGTCCAAAAGGGAGAGAAGGCCATCTGGATTCTCGCCCCCATGGTCTACAAGCAAACTGACGAGAAGACTGAGGAAGAGCAGAAGGTGATCCGAGGCTTCAAATGGGTACCAGTGTTCGACATCGCTTCCACGGACGGCGAAGAACTTCCAAAAGTTTGCCACAAGCTCTCCGGCGACGATCCTGCTGGAATCTTCGCCCGCCTCATCGAGTTTGCAACCTCGATCGGCTTTGCGGTTGAGGATGCAGAGCTTCCCGGTGAGACCAACGGCGACTGCACTCACGAGCTGCATCGCATACGCGTTGAGATCTCCAACTCACCTGCACAGCGCGTGAAGACGCTGGCGCACGAAATCGGCCACGCACTGCTCCACGAGCAGTTTGACAACCGATCACTCGCTGAACTGGAAGCTGAGTCCACGGCCTACGTGATTTGCCAGGCACTCGGACTCGACACGAGCGACTACTCCTTCGGGTACGTCGCGGGCTGGGCCGGAGGTGGCGCACAAGCCATCGCCGGAATCAAAGGATCGTGCGAGCGCATCCAGAGGGCTGCAGCGTCCGTGCTGCAGTCTTTTGGGGCCGAACAGGTGCAAGCGGCGTAAGCCGCTTGCACCTTAGCTCTGATTCTCCGGTGGTTTCTTCTGCTGCGCTGATTCCATTCCTGTACACCATCGAGAATCGGGTGGTCCGAACCACCACCGCTCATCGACCTTTTTGAGAGCGGCGAAGTCGGCTGTAATCGCATCGATGGCAGCATCTCGTTCAGATGGGCCACTTGGAATGATGTAGTTGGCGTGAGTTTTTTTAACCTCGTCAACGATGCTCGCTTCTTGGCCTCCGCCGTGCGCGGCTCTGGCTTTCTTGAGAGCGCTTTTTGTTGCTCCCCAAGCATCAGCAACAGCAGCCTCCGCGAAGCCCTGCAGACCCTCTAGGTCTGCGCTGCTGTAGGAATATTGTTGTCCTTTGTCGTCTTGGTCTAGAGGTGCCTCGGAAATAGGAGTCCCAAAATGGGGTCCGTTCGGACCGTCGCAGTCGACCCAGCCGCCGCTCTGCGTCCCCTTGGTCGGGATGCAATCTCCAAAAAGCAATGTCCTTATTTCTTCGAGCCGGATCACTTAATTAAGCGACTTGAGTTGCAATGCGCTTTCGGGATCCGCGCACTCGCAGTTTCACGAGGGTCACTTTGCGTGACGAGGAATCGTCACGATTACTCGGGTACCAGTCGCTATGTCCGACACGAGGGAAACTTCCCCGAAGTGGGCGTCCACGATGCCCCGCACGATGGCGAGGCCCAAGCCTGCTCCCGATCGGGATCTACTCGAGTCGGCCTGCCAGAACCGATCGAAAGCGCGGCTCGCGTCCTCGCGAGTCATGCCAGGTCCCGAATCGTCAACTTGTAGCAGCGCCTTGTTCCCCTGCTCGAAAACGCGGATATTGACGCGAGCGCCATGTGGTGTATGACGAATGGCATTACTGACAAGGTTGACGGCGACCTGGCGCAAGCTGGCCTCGTCGCCCTGCACGACTACAGCGAGTGATGCGTCGAGCACGATGCTGCGCGTTGGGTCGGTCGTCACGATGTCGTCCACGACGTCGTGAACAATTCGGCTCAGATCGACCGGCTCATGTTCAAGTGGCCGACCCTCGTCGAGTCGAGCCAGGAGGAGAAGGTCCTCGACAAGCCTCCCCATCTGGGTGCCGGAGACCCCGATGCGGTGTATGGCTTCATCACTTTGGTTGCCACTTCTTAACTCGCCTCGGCGCCATAATTCGGTGATGCCCAGAATGACTGACACAGGTGTGCGCAGCTCGTGCGACGCATCGGCTACGAATTGTCGAAGGCGCGTCTCTGAGGCCTGTTGTTCGTCAAGCATCACGTTGAATGCCTGAGCGAGTTTCCCCGCTTCGGTTCCCTGATCTCGTCCCGCCACTCTTCGGGTTCTATCGCCGTCGACGATCGCCTCAGCGACCTCGGTGACTTCCGCAATCGGGCGTAGCCCGAGCCGAGTGATCCAAATGCCCGTGGCCGTGAGTACCGCGAGGACGATAAGGCCCGTCAGGAGGAGGGAGAGTCGTAGAAACCTCATCGTCGTGTCGACCTGACTGAGAGACGCGGCGACGAGGACTTCGGTATGCACGTGCGGCAGGGCGACGAGCACTGCCCTCCACGAAAGCGAGCCGGTCGTGGATCCGACGGTGACAATTACGACGTGGTGAAGCGACGACGTGATGGTCCTGGGAACTTGGGGTGATGCGTGTTGCGTGCCCAGCGGTGTCGACAGTACCTTTCGAGTTCCATTGGTAATGGTCGCGAGGTACAGCGCACTGAAATGACTGGTGTTGAGAATTGGTCGCGCGGATCCACTTTTTGGATGCGCCGGAGGTTTCGCGGTCGCCGCGATTCGAGACGTTGGAAGAAAGGTCTCGAGCTGTTGATCGATCTGGCGGATCTCTGAGGTCTGTATGGAGTGAACTAACAAGAGACCCAAAAGCGATATGACCACAATCAACACCATGGCCGCGCTGAGCAGTCTGACTCGAAGTTTCATTACTGCGTCACTCTCGTTCGAATCGGTAACCGATGCTCCGAATAGTTCGAATTATCGATGGAGGTGAGGTGTCAATTTTCTTACGAAGTTGGGACACGTACGACTCGACAATCGTCGGGTCACCTTCGTAGCTGTAGTTCCACACGTGATCAAGGATCTGCCAACGACTCAAGACTCTTCCAGCGTTCGTCATGAGGAAGAACAAGAGCCGGTACTCGGTTGGCGAGACGTCGATGAGCGCATCGCCCTTCGTGACCGTGTGAGACGTGTCGTCAATGGTTATGCCGTGACAGGTCAAGGGCAGATCCTCAGGCGTCTTGCCGACGCGGCGGAGTTTCGCCCGGATGCGAGCAATGAGTTCTTCGCCACTGAATGGTTTGGCCAAATAGTCATCGCCCCCGATGACGAGGCCCCGCACCTTGTCGCCGACCGAATCGGCAGCGGTGAGGAAGATCACCGGGATAGTGGAGCCAGCCTCCCGCAGTCGCTGGCAGACCTCGAATCCATTGAGGTCGGGAAGCATGACGTCGAGAACTATCAGGTCGGGTGTCCCGTCTTCGAGCGCGAGTCGTAGTGCCTCGCGGCCGTCTTTCGCGCGCGTCGCATTGAATCCACCAAGGCGAAGCGTTGTCATGATGACGAAGGCGAGATTTTCGTCGTCCTCGACGGACAGTATCTCGATCACCACCGCCGAAGTATGACAGCGGTTCCTGAGGTTTGTGTAAGAACGGGACACAGAGGGTCTCAATATTTGATTCGTAAAGGGCTCCCGACGAGCCCGCACGCTCGAGTGTCCAGGGAATCATTATCGCGCTCTCAACGATTCTCCAGAATCGCCCCGCATACTGTCGCGATGACCAACTCTTATACAAACGCGATACACAAGCCTCATAAGTCTCGAAGAGTTCATGTCCGATTCTGTTCGGCGCTCACGGTGGTACTTGCTCTGGCAGTTTCGGGAGGCGGACTCGTTATCGGTGGAGGTGCCGCGTCGGCGTCGTCCAAGACCACCACGACCACCATCAAGGGAGTCAACAAGAAGGCGCTGAAGAAGTTCGAAAGTTGCCTCAAGAAACACGGTGTGAAAACGTCGTTCCCAGGTGCTGGAGGGCCTCCAACAGGCGGCGCTCCTACCGGGACGTTCCCTTCCGGCGGCGGTGCGCCGGGCAGCTTCAAGGGCGGAGGAAAATTCCAAAAGGCGCTCAAGGCATGTTCCAAGCTCCTGCCGGCGGGCTCGCAGTTTGGAGGCGGGGCAGGCGCTCCACCGAACGGGTCGTCAACCGCGTTGGCCGCGTTTCGCAATTGCATGACGCTCAACCACGTGACCCTAGCCAAGGGAGCGTACGGCACCACGTCGTCGTCATCCAGCGCCACCCCCACGTCGAGTTCGACCTACAAGAAGGCGTACTCGACGTGCTCGGCGCTGCTACCTAAGGCGCCAACCACCACGGGCTAGCCCCGTGTCACTTTCTCACTGCGCCGCTTCGACCAACAACTACATGGAGATATTTACATGAGCATCAAGGCACTCGAGTTTCTCTCGCGCAAGCGTGTTGGCTACGTCGCGCTTGCGCTCGCGGTCGCGCTCGGCGCGACGTTCGCCCTCTATTCGATCTACCACTCCCCGTCGCCATCGAGTGCGGCGGTGACGCGGACCGTCAAGGTGACCAAGGGAACCGTGCAGGCCAGTGTCTCGGCCTCGGGCAATATCTCGACCGTGGAGACCGCTAACGAGAACTTCACTTCCGGCGGCACGCTCACCACGCTCACAGCGAGTGTTGGCGAGAAAGTCAAGGCGGGTCAAGTCCTGGCGAGCATTGATTCAACGTCGGCACGGTCGGCACTCCTGCAAGCCACGACGTCGCTCAAGGTGGCAAGAATGAACTACGCGGACTCGCTGGTTACGTACGCCAATGATGCACGGTCGCTCAACAGGGACAGGTCAACGCTCGCCATCGCCGAGGCCGGTGGCACTCAGGTGCAACAAGATCAGAACCAGGAATCCCTCGACACTGCACAACAACAACTGACGAGTGACCAGAATCAATTGGCCACCGCCGAGACGCAGTTAGGCAACGACGAGGCGACGCTGTCGAGCGCAACGTCCACGTACGATGCGGACGAAGCGCTTGGCTGCCCCGCGGGTTCGACAAGCTCGGGCTCGTCGGGCGTCTCCTCGGGTTCCGTGACGGCGTCTTCGGGCTCGGCGCCTTCGGTAGCTACTGGTTCAGCCACGTCCGTTTCGACGACGTCGGCAGTGCTGAACGCCACCGTGAACCCCAACGGAGCGAGTACCACGTACTACTTCGAATACGGCACGACCGCTGGATACGGGACGTCCTCGAACACCGCGACGCTGACGTCGAGCAATGTTGCGTCGCAGGTGTCGGCAACGATTACCGGCCTCAGTGCCAATACAACGTACCTATTCACAATCGTTGCGTCCAACAGTGTGGGCACCAGCACGGGCACTGGCGTGACGTTGAGCACCGCCAAGACCTCGTGCTCATTAGACAGTGCGGCGATCGCGTCCGACCAAGCCCAAGTCACTTCCGACGGGAATCAGATCACCCAAGATCAATCGAACATTACGGTGCAAGAACTGGCGGTAAAGGTCGATGAGGCGAACACGAAAGTGTCCTCTTCAACCATCACGGCCGACAAGTCAACCATCACGCAGGACCAGTCCACGATTGCCCAAAGCAAAGTCGGATTTGTGCAAGATCAAGGATCCATCGCCCAAGACGAGACGACCGTCGCCCAAGATGAGAAGTCGCTCCAAGAGACCCAACTCGTTGCGCTCATCAGTGGCACCGTGACCTCGGTCAACGGCTCGGTGGGACAGACCGTGAACGGCGGCGGCTCTTCCACGTCGAGTTCATCGAGCTCCTCGACTAGTTCCACGACGAGTACGTCGTCGACTTCAGCGCTCGTCACGATTCAGAGCCTGGGCTCGTTCGAACTCGTGGCCGACGTGGCCGAAGCCGACGCGATGAAGATTGCGGTGCACCAGACGGCATCGCTCACTCTCGCGGCGCTACCTGACACAGAAGTGATCGGTGTCGTCACTGCGGTATCGCAGGTGTCGACCGTCGTCAACAACGTTGTTGAGTATCCCGTCACCATCGCTCTCGAGCAGGCACCGAAGTCAATCAAGGACGGCATGACCGTTGAGGCGGCAATCGTCGTGCAGTCAGCGTCGAACGTTCTCCTGCTACCGAGCGCTGCGATCACCACGACGGGGAGTGTTTCCACGGTGAAGGTCCTGAGTAAGGGCGTGCAGAAGACTGTCGTGGTCACTCTCGGAATCGTGGGCGCTTCCTTCACACAGATCATTAGCGGGGTCAGTGAAGGCCAGACCATCGTGGAGCCCACCGCGTCAGTCAGCGCGGCGACGAGTTCGGGACCCTCTGGCATAACGGGCGGATTCGGCGGGGGCGGCTTCGGAGGAGGTGCACCGTGATTGTCTCGAGCGGGCCTGCCGCGCCCTACGAGGTGATTGATTCTACGAGGTTGGCCCCAATCATCGCGTTGAAAAATATCGTGAAGAGCTACACGATGGGCGGCGTTGAAGTGCATGCGATACGTGGCATTTCGCTCATCGTGGAAAAGGGAGAATTCGTCGCGATCATGGGTACTTCGGGATCAGGCAAGTCAACGCTCATGAATATCATCGGGTGTTTGGACGTGCCTTCGGCCGGTCACTATCGCCTTGACGGAGTGAACATCCGTCATCTCGACGACCGGGCCGTTTCTCGAATCCGCAACAAGAAGATTGGCTTCGTCTTCCAAGGGTTCAACCTGATACCGCGGATGGCCGCGATTCAGAACGTTGAGTTGCCAATGGCGTATGCGGGCGTCAAGCCGGCCGAACGTCGCAAGCGTGCAGTGGTCGCACTCGGTATGGTGGGGCTTGGCGACCGTCTCGATCACTTTTCCAACGAGTTGTCGGGCGGCCAACAACAGCGGGTGGCAATCGCGCGAGCCATGTGCACGAACCCTTCGTTGATCCTGGCTGACGAACCAACGGGTAATCTTGACTCTCGATCCTCCGCGGAGCTGATGTCGCTCTTCACGGGACTGCACGATCAAGGTCGAACGATCGTGATGATTACCCACGAGCCCGACATCGCCGAATACGCCTCGCGCGTCATAGTGTTACGAGACGGCGAGGTCGTCAGTGACCGTGCGCAGAGTGCTACGCACGCGGTGTCGTACGAACTCGAGCCATCGGCCAGGTACTCCTTTGGCAACACCGGAGACGAAAACTGATGTCGACGGCGTTGGGGAATCTCGTCATGGCCATTCGAGGGATTGGGTCGAACTGGCTACGAACACTGCTCACGATGCTTGGCGTCCTCATCGGCGTGGCGTCGGTGATCGTGCTGTTGGCCATCGGAACCGGGAGTTCACAGTCAATCGAGAAGTCGATTGAGAGCCTGGGGTCCAACACGCTGACCGTGTTCGCTAGCAGATCGAGTTCGTCGAGCGGCACCAGTATCCGAAACTCGACCCTTAACACTGCGTCGGTGACGGCGTTGTCCAACTCTCTGAACGATCCCGACGTGAAGTCGGTGTCGCCCGTAGTGACGACCAGCGTGACCGCCACCTACGACGGCTCGACGTACACAACCTCGGTCATTGGATCGACCGCCTCGTATCTTGCGGCCGAGAACTATACAGTGTCGGCGGGCCGGTCGATCTCGCGCGCCGACGTCACTAACCACGCGCAGGTGATCGACATCGGAACGTCGGTAGCGAGTGCCCTGTTCGCGACCGGCTCGGACCCTTTGGGCAAACAGATTCAGCTTGGGTCTTCTGAGTTCACCGTGGTGGGTCTGCTCGCGTCAAAGGGGTCGAGCGGGCTGAGTAATGAGGACGCCGTCGCAATCGCTCCCTATACCGCCGTCCAGGATCAACTCACGGGGGAATCACAGTCGTTTTCCGAATTGCTAGTCCAAGGAAAGTCGTCCTCGACACTGACGATCGCGGAGAGCGAAGTCGAGAGCACGCTGGCCTCACTTAACGACACGACGGTGGCGAATCTACCCTTCACCGTGATTGACTCGGCAAGCCTGCTCTCAACCGCGACATCGAGCTCGAAGACATTTACCGCGCTCTTGGGCTGGGTGGCCGCAGTATCGCTCCTCGTGGGCGCGATTGGGGTGATGAACATCATGCTCGTTACCGTGACCGAGCGCACGCGCGAGATCGGAATCCGCAAGGCAATTGGTGCACGCAAAGGGGTCATACTCACCCAGTTCCTGATTGAATCGACCGTGATTTCGTTTCTCGGTGGGATCTGCGGAGCGCTCGCTGGCATCCTGGTATCGCGATTCAAGATTGATGGCGTGAAGCCCGTACTGGCGTCGTACTCCATACCTCTGGCGCTCGGCGTCGCAATTTCCGTGGGCATCGTGGCGGGATTCTACCCAGCCCATCGCGCAGCGTCGCTGCGTCCGATTGACGCGCTCCGATACGAATAGTGAACGAAAGAAGAACACGATGACGCAAGAACTGACAGACAATGCGAATGACGAGGGGTTCGACATATTGTTCGGCAACGAATCCGAAGAGTGGCCCGAACGCGCCGCTTCGAAGGGGTATCGCGCGTCGTGGTTCGTCACCGTGCTCTCGGCGTTGTTGTTGCTCGTCGCGGGACTCTGGCTCGGTGCCTATCTGCAGCGTGGCCAGCCGTCGTCATCCTCGTCGTCACTCAGTGGCCTGTTCGCGGCCGGCGCAGGTGCGCGGGGCGGAACGACTGGATTCAGTGCGCTCGCCAAGGCAGCAGCTAACGAAACTTCTGGCACCGTGACCGACATCGTGGGTCACACGCTGTACGTGACGAACTCGAGCGGTTCGCTCATCGCGGTGAAGGTGAGTTCTTCGACCACGATCGACCGCAACGCGTCGACGGCTCTCGCCGGGTTAAAGCCCGGCGACACCGTGACGGTTCAAGGCAAGAAGGTGAAGGGCGGTTCTGTTGACGCCACGTCGATCTCTGACACCGCGAAGGGTGTGACGTCGACGGGATTTGGTGGGGGAGCGTTCCCATAGATGCGCTGATGATCGGATCAGTGCGAGCCTCGAAGGCCGATATTTGTTTCTCCCACGATGGGTGCGCCGCCGCCCGTGGGGTGCGACGTCGTATCGCTGTCCAGCGTGTGCTACTGACATTCGCGCCTGCAGCACTTCTCGGCTGGCTGGGGGTGTTCCAGGCCGTCGAGGCCTTTCGTGGAGGACTGCTCCTGACTGCGAACCCGAGCTGGCCAATCGCCGTTGAGGTGGTGCGCGAGATTCTCTACGGTTCGTTCGTTTTCGGTGGGGCCGTTACCCTTTGGATGCGGCGCGATGCGCGAGCGCGTGATGGTCGGGGGCGGGTCATCGCCGCCTCACATTGCGCGAGTTTCCTTTTGGTGGGCGTGGGTCTCTTGCCGACTGGACCCGTATTATGGGTGGCGTCGGACCGCGTGTCCGAGATCTGTCTTATTGTCACCGTCCTTGGTGCGGCGCTCGCACTAGTCGCTCTGACGAGTCTGGGGTCGCACTTTTCTATCGTCCCCGAAGCGCTGTCCCTTGTCGTAACGGGTCCGTACCGTTGGTTACGCCATCCGATGTACTTTGCGGAGTTCATCATGATTGTTGGGTTGAGCCTGAGTGGCCTTTGCGTGACGTATTTGGTTGGGGCCGTGAGTGTGCTTTTGCTTCAGATTTATCGAATTATCGCGGAAGAGCGACTCCTTTCGGCGACCTTTCCAACGCGTTACGAGCAGTTCGTCGCGCATACCCGCTATCGACTCATCCCCCTCGTCTGGTAGTTCAGGTCGATAAATATCGAAGAAAATGGGCAGGTCATTGAGCTTTTCCGTTGCCTCATTCACGAGTTCCACAGAGCTCCAGCGACCGCTTCTCGGCATACCACTTCAATCGACTTCGCATTCGGGATTAGTGCTCGTTGCAATGATGGTGCGGAAGGAATGCGAACATCTGGGACGCCTATTCGCCTCACCGGGCCAGTCAAACTCTTGAAATATCGCTCCAAATGTCTACTAGTTGTTCGGTAACCCTGTTGGTTGCAGCCCCGGATAGTCATAAGGCTACGCGCGGAGCACGTTTCCGGATTATCGCGTCACTTCTGAAGCGGATCTGCTCCCGCAGGACTTGGGGCAAAGAGTGTCTCGAAGATCTTTTGAAGCATCCCCGCGGCCTGGCCTGTGAATAGCCCTACCAGCCCAGATATTGCCGCAATGCCGTAGGGATTTATGTCGCCAGTCACTCCTTGGGGCGACATAAGGCCGCCTCGAATAACGAAATAAAATATCAGCGCCAGTATTGCTGCTACGAATGGAAGTGAGAGATAGTAGAAAGACCAGCTCCACTTGAACTGACGTGCGCCGATGTAGCCGGCCATTGACCTCAGCGAGTGCAACACGCCACCCAGCGCACCGGCTATTGCCGCCATGATCATCACATTTGTATCCGGGCTCATACTCAGTTTTATTCCTAGGAGCACGTGACTTAGTGGGGCCGAGCTAGTCACACTCAATGACCCAGGCCACAAGGCCACGAGACTTATTAAGAGCCCCGATGCGAGGGCAACATTGAGAAAGGCCAGGACCACCGTCCAAGCTCGCCCAACGTACTTAAGGCCCACGCTCGAGAAATTATCTGGGTTTTGACTCACACTTTCCCCTCTCAAGTGGAAGATATCTAGACAGCTATTTCCTCACAAACTTTTTCCTTGAAGACAATTAAGAAGAATTATGGCACAACAATTTTGCATGTGTTCGAAGTCACACTGCACAATTCACGCATTGTCGGTGATCCTGAATTTGGTTGCGGACCTGCTGGCATTCGGTTCCGACGGTGTCAGACGGGATCGTCTGCAATCGTGAGCTGAGAGAGTTGAGGCGGAATCGCTACCTTGATTTGACATTCTGACTCGAGGCGTCGCCGGAGACCCACACCAATCGACCGCCCTTTCCCGATGGCACGACTGCTCAAACCCGACTTGCCAAAATGCGCGATCGCTCGGGCGATCTCACCTGGATCAAAGCGTGATCGATAGAGGATCCCCTCGGTATTCTTGGCGAGCCCTTCTGCCCACTGTTGAGGTATGTCGTATGGAGTCATGGTGCTGAGCTCGTTGGTGACGTTACGACCGGCGACACCGCGACTTACAAGATCGGCAAGGCGCAGAGGCTCCTCCGGCTCCCACTTGTAGAGCTTGCGGGTGTCGAGATAGACGCTCGAGATGAGTCCGTTCGATATTTCGGCACCGATCGACTCCAAAATGCCAACCAGCTCGTCGGTACCCAAGTAGCACGTGCCGTAGGGATCTTGTAAGTCAAAGCGGCAGTCGCCATTGCTGCAGTACCACCACGGGCTTCGCTGTGCGGCGCGCCACAGTGGACCGCTGACATTGCGAGTCGGGAATCCTTTTAAGTTGGCCGATGTCGGCGGTTTTTGTTGCTGACTATCGCGAGTCAGCGGGACCACCGCTCTACAGCGTTGTGGGTCAGATCGATGACCTCGGAAGATTCCCCCGACTGTCTCAGTACGTCAATGACACTTGAACCGAGACCAGGCTGTTCTGCGACGAGCCACGATGCGAGGGTCCAGTCATCGACTTCGTCAACGGTGATCTTGAGAATCTCTGAAAGACCGCCTAGGACCTGGCGGCCCTCAAATTGGAACGCGGGGTAAACGTTGTGCCTGTCCGAGGTTCGCAGGCGCAGGAGCGTACGGCGCTTCACCCGATCGGAGATCGACTGTCGTGAGCCTCCGAAGATCATCTGAACCTGTTCAGTCGTGTACACGGGGCCAACAATTTCGTCCCATGGCGAACGTTTGGGAATCGATCGGAACATCAACTCGCCAAACTCGGTCGGACTGCCCAGTTCCGACTCCAATTCTTCTGGTGTATACGAGCTGGAGGCGAATAACTGTTCAAGCGTCTCGATCGCTTCATGCAACCAATCGGCAGCTGAGCGTTGTTTGCTCGCTACGTCAGATTGTGGCTCTCGCTCCCTCGTCATGCTCAAATTATACAGAAAACTGGGCATTTGTCAAGGTCTGTCAAGGCCAATTTTGTGGAGGTAAGGGGATTCGAACCCCTGACCCCTTGCATGCCATCGAGCATTCGTCGGTTCGTGCGGGTTCGCTAGTGACCAGGGACGGTTTGATGATTGAGGATTTAGTACGTGACCGTGTTCTGCAGGTCGTCCGGATGCGCCGACGTTGCTTACGGAGTTGCTAACGGAACCAACGGCAGCATCCGTGATCTCCATACGCCGACAAGGTGACTGGAACTAGCCTCGGTTAGATGGGGAAGCGGTCGCACTTGGCGGTTCTGCGAAGCCTGATGCTGAATTCCGAGACAGTCCTCTGGTCGGGTGTTGTGATGCAGGACTTTGACTCAATGGTGGGAGGCCTGAAGTTCAAGACTCGTGCATTGTTGACGGAGAACGCGATCATATGGAGCAGCATTCGTGACGCCGATCACCCAATACGCATCGAGTACAACCAGATGAATAATCCCCGCCTCGCAATGAGGGGCATTACCGGGGGGTTCTTTTTTATAGTCTCGGATGACACAGAATCTGAGTACACGCGGGAGTTCCGGGAGATCCAGTGGCTCTCTGTCGCGTTTTTAGGTGTCTCGGCCGCGTTCATGGACGCCCTGGTTCCATTGGTGCCGCGGTTGACACTGGACGGGCATCTTCTGCGAGACAGGTATCGATCGCGACTACCCGGCAATAGCACCTGATGTCGAGACTCGATGCTTTGCATCGCGTACCACGCGAAAGATGACAACGTAGCAAACGAGAAAATAGTTTCCGACCAGTATCTGAATGGTCGAGGTGGAAGTGAGCCATAGGAAGAGCAGACTCAAAATAACCAAGACGGCAAGAGATATCCATGTCATCCAGACCCGAATACCTTCGTATTTCGGCCACGCTGCACCATGTGGAGTCAACTTCTCGGCGTAGTCCTCCCAGGCATCCTTGTAGCGCGTGTCATTGAGTTCTCTCTTGATTATGAAATCCCAGAGTCCGTAGCAGACGAATGCGCAGATTCCGAGAATCACGTCATTACGGCAGGATGGCGGATTTGCGATCACGTTGGCGGCCATCAAGAAGTACACGACCACAATCAGAATTTCGACCACAAACTTAAAGAACTGAATATTGAAAAATCGAATCTTAAATCTGTGCTTGTTACCGGTTCCATGATAAGCAACCCAAGAAACGAGGGTAAAAGCAGCTGCGACTGCGAAATGGGACATGTATGTCGTAGTGACACCGTGCTGCGGAGGTCCCCACACACGCTTACCAAGTGATGAGAGCAGTTCTGTAAGCACGATTGCAAACAGCAAGTCGATGAAGATTGCGACGGATTGAGCGAGGTCAACTTCAGCATTGTATGGACCCCAAAATTTCCACTTCACAATTGTTCCAAGTCGTCAGCGGCCACGGCGAATTGACAGTGGCTCGTAGCGTTGAAGAATGGCAGTAGTGGCTTCGACATTCCGCCTTCCCCGCGTAGACGAGCGAATGATAGGGCGTAGTAATCCGCCCAAGGCGGTACGAGTCGGGATCTGGTGAGCTCTCTGCATACCAGCACCTGTAATGAAGAGCACTAGGCTTCTTCGCCCATCGTGTACTCGCGGGTCGCAAGCATTGATTCGACCAAACTGATAACGATGTATTGATCACGGTGGTTGAGTTGGTTGAATCGGACCGTGAAGCCGTTTCCTGCGAAGCGTTCGATTCCCTCGGGCATGTCTCGACCCAAGGCTTCGAAAAAGGCTTCCGGATCTTCGTCAACGGCGAGAGCGGCTGCGGCTAAGTTCTCGGGCCTCGGATTGGGTAGGAAGATGCCCGGTTTCAGCATCTCGCCTCCGCCTTCGAGTTGGCGCCAAAGTGCCTCTGAGATGCCGGCGCGCTTGGCTGCTTCTCGCTTGCTGATTTGGAACCTCTTGCGTCCCTGATAAAGCCTGTCGCCAATGATCGCCCACGCGCGACGTTCAGGATCGGTCTCGAGCGCTTCGGCCCCTTCGCGGGTGCGCTGCCAGGAGCCGGTGTCGTCATCGTCTGAATCTCGGCGACCAAGCCTGACCATTGGTGAACTCCTCATCGAACGATGCCCATGATACGCGAAAATTCGCGGAACTGCGCATTTTCTGCAATACACTTGGATACGCAAAGTCGCGCAATTCCGCGCATCCACGACGTTAGGAGTGACGGTGGTTGATTTGATGGGTAACAACAAGGAGGCCTTCTCTGACGAAGATAATGGGGACGGCGGATGCGGCGAGGGCCCCCGGCAGGGGGCGCGCCGCGACGGCGGACCCTTCCCTTGTCAAAGTGACATAACTGTTGGCCCGTACAAAGCTTCGATTGCAATTGACACTGGTGAGGCAACGATTGTCTACGGCCACTCAGGACCTCGGGCGAGTTCGTGGGAGTCCTTTGATGATGGCTGGGACTGGCTCGTAAGTGACGCTGGCGAGCTCTTAGCAAAACGGCCGAGTTTGACAGAGGAAGAGCGCGAAGCACGGAACCTGGAAAGGGCAAATAAGCGCGCCATCGTCGCACTGCGTCGTTACTGCGTTCGGAACGACTTACAGAAGATGCTCACGCTCACGTACGCCGAAGAGAGTTGGGATCGCGCGGCCGTCAAACGAGATATGAATCTGCTCTTCGTGCGGTGGCGTCGACTTAAGGGTGGAGGAGCTTTTCCCTACGCTTACGTTTTGGAATTGCATCCATCCGGTCATGGTTTGCACGTGCACGTAGCAGTACCGCTTCGGTACATCGACAAACACTGGCTCCAAGAAACCTGGGGGCATGGGATCGTGCACTATCGAGATCCCAAGCCGTTGCGCGAGCGAAATTCACGTGAGCGCTCTCGTCGACTCTCGGGCTACTTAGCAAAATATGTGTCGAAGGATATGAGTAGCGACCATGTCGCCTATGAACAGCGCTACAGCGTCGCACAAGGGTTCAACTTCGAAGTAAAGAGAAGCAGCTTCAATACGCTCGTGGAAGCGAGGGCATGGATTCTCTTGTTCCGTGGCGAGCACTTTAACGAAGTCTGGTCATACGCAGATGACGAGAATTGGGACGGCCCTCCAGTATGGGTTTTTCGGTCCCCTGGGAAGTTGGAGGGGAGGTGAAGAAATGAGAAATGATTCGCAAGGGTTTGACCAAGTGCAATTTGGGACTCCTCTGCTTTTGACGATCAACCAAGTTGCGGCGCTACTGAATCTTGGACGCACTAAGACTTACGAGATAGTTCGCAGCGGCAAAATCAAGAGCCTGAAGGTTGGAAGTCGTCGACTTATCCGTCGAGAAGATGTTGAGTTGTACGTAGAAAAAGTAGCGAATGATCAAAGTGACTATTGGAACTGAGTGGTTTCAATTGTGCATTCGAGGTGCGCGGGTTTGCGAGATGAATGCCGTGCACCTCGTGTGTCAATGCTGAACTCCTCCACTCCTTGAGATGAGTTCGAACACTGGGCTGAGGCGATAGAGGAGGTCAGTGTCGTAGTTCATTGAGGACGAACCGAAATATGTAGGTTGGATTGGAATTGCAGAACCTGTTGCAACTGCACAAGGACCAATATTGCTCTGGATTAACAGGAATGTGACCGAATCAAGTGTCTCGATTCGGATTACGAAATTACGCTCTATTCGACCTCGGCGACGTGAGCGTCTTCGCAATTTCGAGTCTTCGAATCGTGAGGGCATCGCCTTCCTCATTGTGGGGTCGAAGCTCAATTCACCTCGCCACACGAATGCCTCCTTGACTTCAATGTTGTGAATGGATTTGTAAGACATTGCCAATTCCCGATATCTGTCTCCGTCTAGTCGGTTGGTTATCAATCGAATTCCGGAGGCTTCGAATATCAGTAGTGCACGTCCGCGTTTCTGGGCGAATCCGTTTCCTACGCCGAGCAACCCTAGAACTTTGGACGATACGACAAGCTTGTTGAGGTGACCGGGGGCACCCGTTACCTCGAATCGGATGTCGGACAGATCAGTTGTCCCAGAGGACAAACTCGACCCGCCCGGTTCGTCATCATTGGCCGATGTCATCGCTTGGCGCTCGAGGTCAAATAGTTTTTTCATGTTCATAGGTACGTTGTCTTCAAAGAGGCTGAGGATCAAAGGAAACTCCTCTGAAACGTTGAACGTGCCGCTCTTCACAGTCAATACAAAAAGAGAACCATCGACTTGTATCTCAATCTCGATGCGATTTCTCTTTCGAGTTGCGGTTAAGTCGTAAGTGGGTCCCGATGAAAGAACTCTTCCCATTGGGGATGAGGCGTCACGTGCGATGGGATCGTGAAGATGCCATGATTCAGGGCCAACTACCAGCAAACGTTCTCTGAAGAGTCGGTCTCCTGGTAAACGCCATTCACGCCTACCAATAGAGATATCGCCCGGAAGAAAAATCATGCGCTTCCCTTTGCCGTATCATCCCAAAGAAGAGAACCCATCGCGTCTGCTGCGGCCTGACGGTCTGGAGCAAGGACGTGACCGTAGACGTCAGCGGTCATTCTGATGGATGAGTGCCCGAGGACTTCGCTAACGACTTGAATTTTGACTCCTTGGGCGAGCATCAAACTGGCCGCTGAATGGCGAAGCTCATGAGGGTGCCATTTCCCAATTCCAGCACTTTCGCATATGTCTCGGAATTCGCGATACATATTCCGCGGATCGATTGGCGTTCCAATGGAAGTAGTAAATATGTGTCCCGAGTTCGCCCACGATTTTCCCAACTTGAGTCGTTCGGCATTCTGGTCGGCACGATGTGACTTCAATTGCTTCATCAGGGCTAATGGGAGATTTACAGCACGGCGACTTTTGAGCGTCTTCGTGTCTTTTGTAATGAGTGCACCGTCCTCTCGCGTCAAAGATCGACGGATCAAAAGAACTCCGTTGTCTTCGTCGAAATCTCGCCACTGCAATCCGAGAGCTTCACCTCGCCGTAGTCCAGTCGAAAGCATTAATGCGTACAGCGTTTCGTTCCGATGTCCATGAAGCTCGTGTAGTAACTGTCGC
>JBEKKW010000123.1:0-21759 GCA_050010495.1 Acidimicrobiales bacterium | reverse complement strand
TAATTACAGGTGTTTTGGGCGCGCTGAGATCATTGTTGTTTTCCGAAGGGCCGTAGCTCAGTGGTTAGAGCAGGGGACTCATAATCCCTCGGTCGTGGGTTCGATCCCCACCGGCCCTACCAAAGAGCTGTATTGCAACGGTTGATGGCTGACATTTCGCCATCACCTGATGCTGGACACAACAACACCTGATCCCTTACACGACAACAGCTGAGCCTTGACAACCGTCAGCCGCTGACCTCGACTTGCCGTTGAGGAGGTGGCCCGTGTTTAGGGAGGTCAGCAAGATGGAGCAGCGCTACGACGCCGTGCTCATGGTCATCAAGGATGGATATTCCGTGAGCGAGGTCGCGGCCAAGGTGAAGGTCTCTCGACAGACCCTCTACAAGTGGCTGGCCGACTACGAAGAGGGCGGCCTCGAGGGTTTGCAGGACCGTTCGCACCGACCCCACCACGTGCCCCACCAGCTCGACGGCGAACGCGAGGCTGCCATCATTGACCTGCGCCTCGCGCACCCGCGTTGGGGACCGGTGCGCCTGGCGCACGAGCTGACGCGCGCCGGCGTCACCCCACCGAGCCTGATGACGATCCACCGCGTGCTCGCGCGCCGTGGCCTGGTGCTGCCTAAGGCCCAGCGCAAGCGGCTCCCCGCCCGCAGGCGCTGGGAGCGGGGCCGGCCCATGGAACTCTGGCAGATGGACGTGGTGGGTGGGGTCTTGACCGAGGATGGTCTCGAGGCCAAGATCCTCACGGGCATCGACGACTACAGCCGCTTCATGATCTGCGCCGGGGTGATGGCGCGCGCCACGTTGCGCCCGGTCTGCGCGCACTTCGCCAGCGCCCTCGAAACTTACGGGGTCCCCGAGGAGATCCTCACCGACAACGGCAAGGTCTTCACGAACCGCTTCGGCAAGGGTGACGCCGAGACGCTCTTCGACCGCATCTGCCGAGAGAACGGGATCACGCACCGCCTGACGGCCCCGCGCAGTCCCACCACCACGGGCAAGATCGAGCGCTTCCACCGGACCCTGCGCGAGGAGTTCCTCACGGGGCGTCTCTTCAGTTCACTCGTCACGGCCCAGCACGAGCTCGATCTCTTCATCGAGCACTACAACACCGAGCGTCCCCACCAGGGCATCAAGATGATGACCCCGGCCGAGCGCTTCTATCGACGCGACGAGGCGCCACCCGGCCCCGCGCTTCTCATCTCGGACCCGCGCGCTGCGCGCGGGGGTGTCGAGTGGGTGGCGCGAACGGTCAACATCAACGGCGTGGTGACCGTCTCGGGACAGCAGTTTTCGGTCGGCAAACATCGATGCGGACGAGTCATCGACGTGAAGGTCAGTGAACGCACCCTCGAAGCTTGGGACGCCCACGAACTGATTAAGGCCGTCAAGCGTCTGACGGTCGGTGAGGTCCGCAAAAAGAAGGCAGAATCACGAGAAAGGAGTTAACGCAGTGGGTACTTGTCAAGGATCAGCTGTTATCGAAACGACAAGGATCTGGTGATGTTAAACAGCCCTACCAAAGAGCCCTACCAACCGATTCAACACTGGGTGACCTATCTGACGTTGCCGCAGCGCATATTCGCTACCTGCGAAAACCCACGACTCACACCTTGCCGGTCCTGACATTATCCAAGTGCTCGCAGACGCTTCCTGACCTTCGATGTTAGAACGAAGGAGATAACTAAGAAGAACGCTGCGCAAAATATGACAGCACCTCTCGCGTTGGATTGAACGATCGGGACGAAGATGAGAAAGAAGAGCCCGGACAATCCCGTGATAACAGCGAAGAATAGGATGAGCGGCGTTCGAATCCTTTGGCGGCCTTCTAGTGCGGACCATGAACCGTCCGTAGTCTGGGGCGATTGGGTGGAGGGCGGTTGCTTCAGCCTCACTGGGCTTTCTTCTGAAGCCGAGCCTTTTTTGGGGTGTCTGAAGATGAAGAGCGCGACGGGGGCGGCCCAGCGCTCCATGCGAAGAACAAACTCGGGGTTTTTCGCTATCAACACGAAGCTGACAATGTTGAAGACAAAATAGAGGTCGAATCCGACGTGAGCAATGAACCCAATCGGAATAAGCAGCACCATTATCGTAAGACGAGCAATGTTCAGCCCGGATCGCGACAGATTCTGACGGGCTGTTTTCGAGTCTGGTCTGGCTCTCGCAGAATTGGCGATTGCTTCGGTGCCTTCTCGTCGCCTTCCTAGTTGATTCAGAGCAACACCCAGGTTGTTGAGAGCGGCGAAGTTCCCGGGCTCAATGGCGAGCGCATTTCTGCTCGCGCTCTCGGCGGCATTCCAATTCCTCGCGCGTATCGCTACAAAACTGGCAGTCACCCACACTGACGTGTTTCGGGGATCAATTCTGATCGCCTCTTGGATTGCGGCGTTCGCTTCGTCGATGTTTCCTTGCAACGACCATGATTGGGCCAAACACACGTAGCCGTTCAGGTCGTAGGGCGCGAGTCGTACGGCCTCTTGAGCGGCGGCCACGGCGACTCCGCCAAGATGTACTTGCTCAGCCTTCGGGCGACCTTTCGCCAGATTCGTGTTCGCGATGCTCACGAGTCGAAAGCCCCACGGTTCCATTGGGTTAACTTGAGTTGCGCGCTGTGCGATTCCAAGCGCCTCGTCGTACTTCTCAAGCCCCAGAAGTGCTTTCGACCATTCGCAGTAGGGCCGTGGATCGTTGGGGTTCAGTGCGGCGGCACTTTGAGAGCGAACGATGGCCTCTTGATACTTCGCCACAGCGTTTAGCGCCGCGGCTTCTCTCAGGAGCGTGAGGAACTGGCTCGGACCATCACTCATCCTTCGAACCCTTCCTAGATCCTCGGCCACGGAAGTGTTTGGCGAGTTCGTCGTAGTCACCTGACTCATTCGCGTAGCGAACGTAGTTGCGAGCAGACTCGAACCACGGTCCGGTGCTCGGTCGCACGCTGTTGATCGACTTGACCAATTGATCCATGGAGATTGGTGCAGCGTTTGACGTACGAATGGCGTCCGAGAGGGCACGCTCGGCGGCGTCCTCACACGCGAGTCGCAAATCTGCACCGGAGAACCCGTCCGAGATCGTGGCGAGGCCGGCATAATTGATGTCACCCAGTGGTCGAGCCCTGAGGTGATAGCGGAGGATCGCTTGGCGGGCCTCCGAGTCCGGGGTGAGCAGCAGCATTGTCCGGTCAAATCGTCCCGGTCGGCGCAGTGCGGGATCCACGTCCCACGGCTGATTCGTGGCGCCAATGACGAAGATACCCTCATTCGAGTACTCGACGCCGTCGAGTTCGGTTAGCAGCTGTGCGACGACGTTACGCGCAGCGCTCCCTCCCATGCCCATTCGCGAGTGGCCAATCGCGTCCACCTCGTCAAAGAAGAGGACACACGGCGAGGATTGACGGGCGAATTCGAACAGCCCGTGCAACTGCTTCTCCGAGTTTCCAAGCCACATGTCCAGGATTTGGTGGAGCCCGACGGAGATGAATCCTGCTCCGAGTTCGCCGGCGACGGCGCGAGCCAAGAAGGTTTTTCCGCAGCCAGGAGGGCCCCAAAGCAGTAAGCCGCCGCGAAGGCTCGCGCCATACATTCGACGCATTTCCGGATTCTTCATCGGCGTGAGGAACGACTGCTGTAGCCGCTGCTTGACATCCTTAAGGCCGCCGACATCATCCAGAGTGATCGGAGAGAGGTGGCCCGCGTCATTGAGAATGTCAAGTAGGAATGAATCCCAGTCCGTTCCCTCTGAGGAAGCCCCGCTGTTGTCATGAGATTTCTCTCGTTGTGGTGTAGGCATAGCCGGGTTGACAGGCGCGGTGCCTGTCTCGGAGGAATTTTCCGCATCGATTGTCTTTTCGTCGCTCAATAGTCTTAGTAATCGAGACCAAACCGGCGCCCGGGAATCTCCCAGTGCCTCGCCGATCTGCACGGCGAGACGGAGGGCATCGACATCGTCAGGCTGATCACGAAGGATGATCTCGACGTGCTCTAGGGAAACTTGAAGTCGCCCCGCCTCGTTTAGAAGGGAGGCCAAGTGCAACCTGAGGGCAGCGTTTCCGGGATCTGTCGACACGGCCGCTTCGACTGCACGTATGACGCTGCTATCGGGTTCCATTTGGAGCCCATAGTACTTACCAAGCGGGTTGTTGAATCGAGACCGCTTGGGTCGCTTTGCAATTTTCGCTGAAGGAATCCCGCGACTTAATCCACATACGAAACCGACACCACCGAACCAAACCGATACCACCGGACCAAGTAATGAGAGTTTTTGGACGAGTCCGACGCTACCGGGCCATTCCGACCGTTTGCAGCTACCTCATGATCCCTCGGTCGTGGGTTCGATCCCCACCGGCCCTACCAGTAATAACTCTCCAATGATGCGGGGTGACTTTCTACTTACTTGTTACTTCATCGGTCCGACGTGTCCCTTCGTGCCAATTTGATGTTGTGCGTCAGACTTAGTTGGACACTCAAAAGTGTTGGGTGATTCAGGAGGTCGGCGGTGGGTCGCAATCAGATTCGCAGCTCTGAAGAGAAGCTCTCCGTGGTGCTGGCTGTACTCCGTGGAGAGATGAGCCAGGTCGAGGCTGGTCGTCGATTGGAGCTCTCGCAGACCACTGTGTCGAAGTGGCTGAGACAGTTCATCGAAGGTGGTCGTGAGGGACTGTCGCGAGGCGACAACCCGAAGACGCCGGCGTCGAAACGCGAGGCCGAGCTCACCGAGCAGATCGAGGAACTGACAACTGCTCTGGGCGAGGCTTACGTGGAACTTCGGGTGTGGCGAAAAGGGGGGGCTCTCTACCCGAGTTCGCGGACCTCGAAGTAATCCGTCTCGAGGCCGATATATCCGTGCGACGCTTCTGCGCGCGCATTGGCGTGCCAACCTCGACGTGGTACTACTGGCGCGCGGCCCACTTAGAGGGTCGAGTGCCCAAACGCTGGCCGGCACCCGTGGTTGACCAGGTGGAAGCGGCCGCCGCCGAACAGGCCCACCGCTGGTCGGCCTGGGGTCACCGCAAGATCTGGGGCATGCTGCGCGCCGACGGGATCATGGTCTCGCGCAGCTCCGTCTACCGGGCCCTCAAACGCCAAGATTTGCTACTGCCGGCCCGTTATCAGGCCGCCCGACGTCAACTGGCCCAGGAGCGAAAGAAAGCCTTCGTCAACCCACCCGCGCGGCGCAACCGTGTCTGGCAGACGGACTTCACGCGCATGGAGATCACCAGCGGATCAGCGTGGTGGATCGCGCCGGTGACCGACTACTACGCCAAGGTCGTGCTGGCGGCACCCATCTCCACGCGCACCGCCGCCGCCGACGCCATCATGGCGCTGCGCGCCGCCATTGACAACGCCGAGAAGATCCTCGGACATCCACTGCTCGAGGACTGCGTCAATCGTGAGACGGGCGAGCTCGAGCCGCTCATCATCGTCACCGACAACGGACCCTGTTACAAGTCAACCGCCTTCGCCCGCTTCATCGCGAGCCGCGTCGAACTTCAGCACGTGCGCACTCGTCACCACGCTCCCGAGACCAACGGTGTCGTCGAACGGTTCAACCAGTCACTCAAATACGAGCATCTCTACCGCTACGAGATCGCCAACGGACAGGAACTGATCGAGCACGTCGAACACTACCTCGACGTCTTCAACCGCATCCGTCCCCACGAGACACTCGACCAAACGGCACCCATGAAGACCTACCTCTTGCCACCCGCCTAAAACCTAAATATCGGCCAATGTGTCCAGGAAAGTTGACACGGGACATTGAAACCGGTGTTATGCTCTGGCGATGAAGCGACGAATTGCTCGACTTTTCATCGCTGTAGTTTGCTCCGTATCCGGTCTTGCTACGGTTTCAGTGGCCGGCGCAACTCCTTCGTCACCCGACGTTATTACCGTGTCGACGACTGCAGACGTTGTCAATGGTGTTACTTCATCGCCCAGCGCACTCGCCGCGAATCCAGGACCGGATGGCATCTCGCTTCGTGAGGCGATTCTCGCGTCGGACCATTCGAAGGGACTGATCGCGATTACCTTTGCGAAATCGCTCGTTGGAAAAACAATTAATCTCAAGTCAGATCTCCCTCCTTTGACTCACGTCGACACCAAAATTATTGGGTTGACTACGGATTCTGGGTTGCCCGCCGTGACTCTCGATGGCGCACAAGACACCACCCCTTGCTGTTCGGGTCTGCTAGAGGTATTCGCGTCGGATATAACGATTAGCAACCTTCAGTTCGTCAATATTCTGCACGACAACGTCGCGGTTGCAGTGCGGGCGGGCGTGCCTGGCGGAGAGCAAGCAATTCATAATGTTCTAATAGACTCAAATGTTTTCAACAATGCCGATCAATTTGGTGTCGCCATTGGTATCGGAACATACTTTCCGGGATACATCCTTGGCGGTTCCAGAAATTATTCTGGCGCCGTAAGCGCATCGTTGAACGACGTTTCCGTGACGAACAATGTCGTAGAGGGTTTTACCGACGACGGCATCAACGTCGGACTTTATGGCACGGATTGCTCCATGGCCAACTTACTCATTCAAGACAATCAGTTTGTCAATAACACCGGGCCGGCTAACCCGGCGTTGGAGATCGGCTCGGCCTATTCCCACAACAGCATCGTCGGGACCAACATAACGAACAACACGTTTACAGGCAACCCATTAGCGCTTTTCCTTGCGGGCGGTGAGGCTGGAGTGAACCAAGGGAATGGAAGTCCAATTCCTGCGACTGACAATACCTTGTCGAATACCAGTGTTTCACAGAACTTCATTGAGGGTAGTCAGTCGTCAATACAGATTGTTGGCGGAGTAGGCCCGTCGCTCGCGAATGAGAACTCTGTAGTGAACACCGAGTTTTCGAATGACGTCATTGCCGACAGCACCAGCGCTGAGACCACTTCAATTTACATCTTCGGTGGAGAAGACAACGCAACGAACAATCAGGTCAACGGCGTGAGTTTCGTCAATGACACGATCGCGTTCAATGCTGGCGGTGGCTTATGGGCTGATGCTGGCGGCCTGGGAAATCAAATACTCAGTCCTACAATCGAAAACACAATCTTTTGGATGAACAATTTCGACTTCGGTGGGACTAATGCCGCCTTGTTCGAATCTTCGCTGAATGCCTCGCTCATCGGTGTTAATCCGCTTTTTGTAAGTCAGCAGAATCTAAATCTGCAAGCCGGCAGCCCTGCAATTGGCGCTGGATCGGTCACGGGAGCGCCGACGGTCGACATCGACGATGGTTTGCGTAATGGCGCTCCAGACATTGGCGCTTATCAGTTCGCCGCCGCGTCTCGCCCGCAGCTTGACGTGAATATTGACGAACTCGGCGGCACCGGTGTGGTCCACTCCATACCAGCCGGAATATCGTGTAAGAGCACTTGTTACGATTCATTCGGCGCGGGCTCGTCCGTGACCCTCACGGCGACTCCCGCGGTTGGATCTCGCTTTGCTGGATGGGCAGGATCGTGCAAGGGCACTGGAGATTGCACCCTCACTCTCGCGACTGCGTCAACCGTCTCTGCAACATTCTCGAAAGCATTGCCGCCGTCCAAAAAGATTCCAACTTCTCGTAGAACTTAATCTGAGGAGGAGCGTAGAAGGAAGGCTCTCCTAGTTCTGCGTGCCCTTTGATGCGCGGAAGTGGGCCGAACTGGGTTGGGTCTTTACGGAAACCGCCGCGCTCATTTTGATTCGCGGGGAGGTCTTTGGACGGTACGCATTTGTGGGGAATCTCAAAGGGATGCCCGACGATTTTCACGGCGTTCTGTCTACTTCGAATGAGCTCATCACGGTTGATGAAAATAAGACCCAGACGACCTCGGACTTTCTAGAGTGGACAAGAGAAATATTCCTGCGTCTGATAGTTACTCTGACATGAACCCTCAAGCGGTTCCCATTGAGAAAGTCCCACGGAAGAACCCACAGACCAATCCGACACCATCGGACGAATCCGACGCATCCAGACGAAATTTCGACCAAATCCGGATGAATCCGACGCTACGGGACCATTCCGACCGAGTGCAGCCACCTCATAATCCCTCGGTCGTGGGTTCGATCCCCACCGGCCCTACTTAGCTGAAATCGAACGTCTGAACTCGCAGGTGCTGTGATACACGCAGCGCACCCAGCGCCACCTGCCCGGAGATGGCGGAGGTCGTATGACACCACTAACGTTGCGCTCAAGAAGCCCCCACCATAGAACCTCGTTGATTTCGAGTTGGCGCAGGCTCCCAAAGGCGCACCCGGAAGCGCACTCAATATGTATCGCGCTGCCTACAACATGACCCGCCTAAAGGGTCTTGGGAAGAAGCCCGACGGTGTCCTGCCAACACGTGAAGCCGCTCATGTACATGCCCTCAACGGGGCCCGTTTGGTCGAACCGACCTTCGACATTTCGATGCCTAATGGTGACCCTGACTAGCACCAGTACACGCGAAGGCGCAGGGGCGCTCTTCCACGGTTTCGCTACCGAACGGCAAGCGGTCTTCTCGGGTGGATTCTTAGCGTCGCTACTTTCGGATACCTCATGCCAATAGTTGAGTGGCCGTACATGGGAGAGCCCCCACGCTCCCCGCAACCCCCACAACCGCCAGGGACCCAACAAAATAGGCGGCGATGGCTCATCGTCGCGATCGTCTGCGCTGCCTCCTGTTTCTTAGTCTCCCCAGTTCTGGCGCCGGAAGCAGGCGCGGCGAAAGCGTCAGCAGTATGGAGTCATTCCGGTCGAAGTTCGTATCAGAGTCAGAAGTTCAACATCCCCGCGTCCGCAGCTTCTGGCGGATGGCGAGAAACATGGTCTTATGTTTGTCCTCGGTCGGATGTTCTAGCAAAGTTCACCACTTCCATAACGGGCTACGGCGCCGAGCGCAACGCACCCCGTAGCGGTGCCTTCGGTGTCGGATGGCGCGGTTCAGGAGAGGACCCGCATTTTGGTGCCGGAGTGTTCAGCATCGACATACACGTTGGTTCTACGTGCAGTTGGAAGGATTGAGTTACCATCATCCCTTCATAAGTGATTAACGAGGCTCTCTGCGCTACGAACTTGAATACGTAAAGAAAGTCCTCACACGGGTGTCCCTCAAAATCCTTGTGATGGTTGGCGAACGACGACGAAGTCGTCGTTCGCGATCTCGCCATCACCTCGGGGTGAGCAGCCGCAACGCCATTCGATCCATTTTTCGCGAGCCCGTGACGGGTGGCCTTGTGGCGAGCGAGGCGATTCGCACACCGTCCCAGTCGGTGGGCCGCACAGGACTTGAACCTGTGACCCCTTGAGTGTCATGTCACATTTGACAGTCCGTTCAAGTTGGGGCGTGACCACTTATGCCAATATTGCTGAACTCTTCAATTGCATGCGTTCACACGGAAACGTGCGAATACGTTGGCGCTGCTGACGGTGTTGCTGACGAAACTTCAGGTCGTCAGCTTCTTGATGGTAGGTACCAACACGCCACCGATAGGGGAGATTCGAATTCCTACGCAGTTCGAACGCGCTCAGGAAGATTTGATCTACATCCAACTTGACACAATTTCACCCGTCTCAGGCTGGCATCAAACCGGCATGATGTCCCTATCTCGAGCGCGGGATCTCTTCGTCTCGATCAAGCGTCACGCGGTGGCGCAACGGGACCAACGATCGCCGGTTATTCGGGTCGACGGTGCCCCATATACCTTTGGGCAGCCAGAGTGTGACCGCCACCGCGACCGCACCGAGAATGATGAGGTACCACACCCCATACGCCGCGAGCCACTGCTGAAGCACGAAAAAGAAGATGGCGCCCACCACTGGACCTTCGAACGTCCCGATGCCACCAACGAGCACCATGAAGATCATGAAGGCCGAATACTGAACGGAGAACGTCGAATCCGGCTGCACCTCGAGATTCGCCAGAATGAGCAAGGCACCGGCGCCACCGCAGATCGCCGCCGACAGCACGTAGACAAGCCTTTTGGTGCGTGCCACATTGACGCCCGTCGCCTCGGCGGCGCGCTCGTCATCGCGAATTGAAATCAGCGCCAACCCCCAGCGGCTGCGCAACACCAGCGCGCAGACCACGAGGGCCATGACTGCGATCGCCAACCCCACCCAGTAGGTCACGTCATCAACGGTGATCGGGTTGTAGCTGTTGAGATCGTTCAGCGAGGCGCCCGCTCCCCCCCCCAGGGTCTCGACCTGGGCGACGACCAGCAGGCACACGTCGGCGATGACCCACGTACCAATGGCGAAGAAGCTGCCTCGAAGACGAAATGCGAGGAACGAAATGGGCACGCTGACCAGGCCAGCGAACACAATGGCGATGGGAACTGCCCACCACGCGAGGACCCCGTGTAACGACAGGTAGAGAACGGCGTAGGAGCTGAGGCCGAGGAACGCCTGCTGACCAATGCTGACCATGCCGCCATAGCCCGCCAAGAGATTCCAGCCGACCGCCAAGATGAGCAGTGAGAAGAACTGCGTGAGACGATTGATGGTGGACTCTCCAATAAAGGCCGGGAGCCACGCCAGCACGAGTACGAGCACGCCAGTCACGCCCAGCGCACCGCGGGACGTCGCGGAGTATCGACGTACCTGGGTGGTTCCAGTGGGGCGCGCGGCGCTCATGATTCAGCGTTCCTTGAGGCGATAATGCCCTGAGGGCGATAGGCCAGGATCGCCAGAAAAACGAGGTGACCGGCGAGAATGCCATCGGCCGGATTGATTTGGCTGCCGACGGTCTGGGCCACGCCGAGGATCAAGCCACCGAGCAAGGTTCCCCATAGGTTGCCCAGACCCCCGATGATCACTGACTCGAACGCGAAGATCAGATCGTTGGATCCGGACGTTGGCGTGAAGGACGTGCGCATCGCGAGGAAGAGCCCCCCGATGGCCACCGTGGCGAGAGCGATGGCGGTCGCCGTGGCGCGCACACGTCGCTCGTTGACGCCACTGAGCGCCGCTGCCCGTCGGTTATCCGCGGTGGCGCGCATCATGCGTCCGGGCCGTGATCGTGAAAGGAATTGCTGGAGCCCGGCGATCAACGCCACCGCGATGACGAAGACGATGACGTCGAGGCGGCCCAAATAGATCGAGTTGTTGACCTTCCAACTGTCGTACGAGAGCGTACCTACGAAGAGGCTCTCGTTGTTCGCGCCGAATGATTGCTGCAGCACATTCTCAATCAATATTGAAAGACCGAAGGTGACGAGTAGCGGCGAGAGGACGCCTCCGGTCAGGGCGCGGTCGAGTATAAGTCGTTGGAGTAAGAAGCCCACAATCGCGGCGGCGGGAATCACCACCGCGAAGGTCCACAACGGCGTTCCGCCCGCGTGTTCGACAAGGACGTAGGCGATGTAGGCGCTCAGCACGGCGAAATCACCATGGGCCAGATTCACGAAGCGCATCACACCGAACATGAGGGACAACCCACACGAGAACATCGCGTAGAGCCCACCGAGGAGCAATCCTTGGATTATTGCGTTGATCCAAATCACGACGGACCAGCGCCTTTGTCCCCTTCGACGCCGTGGCGGCCGAAGTACGCGTCCAACACCTGGGATTCATTGAGGTTCTCCGGCGTCCCCGTCAGGGCCACTCGACCCTCCAGGAGACACAGGACGTGGTTGGCGATACCTAGTGCTTCGGTGAGGTCCTGTTCGACCAACAGTAACGTCGTGCCCCCCTCAGCGATCTGACGTAGTGCGACGTAGAGATCGCGCACGATGACTGGTGCGAGGCCCAGACTCACCTCGTCGAGCAGGAGGAGCGACGGGTTCGACATCAACGATCGTCCGATGGCAACCGCTTGTTGCTCGCCTCCTGAGAGCAGCACCGCTCTAACGTGTCGACGCTTCTTGATGAAAGGAAAGACGTCGTACACGGTGTCGAGGTTCCATGGACCAGAACGACGGCTCGCACCCCCCACGAGGAGGTTCTCTTGGGTGGTGAGGGTAGAGAACAAATGGCGGCCTTCGGGAACGAGTGAAATCCCCAGACGAACACGTCGAAATGGTTCGAGTCCCGTGATGTCAGCTTCATTGAAGTACACGCTGCCCTGCGAGGGTTGCAGTTCGCCAGAGACAAGCGACAACAGCGTCGATTTTCCGGCGCCGTTGGCTCCGATGACCGCGAGTATTTCGCCCTGATCGAGGGAGAGGCCCAGTTCGTCGAGCGCTTGAAGGTGACCGTAGTGCGCGGTGACACCGTCGAGCCGCAGGAGCGTCATGCGTCTTCCTTCGTAAAGGCCGGGCTGCCGAAGTAACTTTCGATGACGGCCGGGTGTTCCAGGACTTCGCCCGGCGAACCTTCGGCGATGAGTTCACCCGCGAAGAGACACAGAACGCGATCGGCCGTGGCGATGAGCGCACGAACGACGTGTTCGACCCAAAGGAATGCGGTTCCTTCTTTTCGAAGGTCGTTCACAATGTCGATGAGTTGGTTCACTTCAAGAGCACTGAGGCCACCGGCCACCTCGTCGAGCAGGATGATCGCGGGGTTGAGCGCGACCGCGCGTGCCAATTCCAGCCGCTTACGATCGAGTAGGCGAAGGTCACCGCCGAGAACGTTCATCAAGTTTGCCAAACCGCAGCGTTCGACGGCGGCCACCGCCAACTCATTGGCCTCGGTCTTCGACACGTGGCCGGTCTGTTGTACGGCTAGCAACGCGTGCTCGAATACGGTCAAGCCACTGAACGGGCGAGGGACCTGATAGGTGCGGCCGATGCCCAAACGGGCACGCTGTGAAGGACCGCTACGGCTGATGTCGCGCCCGTTCAGCCTCACCGTGCCGGCGTCGAGCCGCACGTCGCCCGAGAGGAGGCCAAGCATCGTGGTCTTACCTGCGCCGTTCGGTCCAATCAGCCCTACGATGGAGCCCGCAGGCACGGCGAAACTGATTCCGTCCGCGATAACGAGGCTACCGATGCGCTTGACGATGTTCTCGGCCTCGAAGAGGATTGAGGCACCGTTCGTTGAGGTCAAGAGGCTTTTATGACCTCCGGCGTGCTAGCGGTAGGAATGTTCGTGTGCCCCGTGTTGGTCACGATGACGAGGTCGTAGCCCGACTGCGCGGAGGACGACGCGCGCCATTGCCCTCCAACCAACGGGGTCTTGGTGACGTTGGGCACCGGTCCCTTGCTCCAGTCGAGCGGACCGACGATGGAATTGAGTTTCAAGGTTGACAGGGTCTTCACGAAGGCCGACCCGTCGCCAACGACCTTGGCCTTCTTCAACGTAGCGATGGCCACCTCGAAAAGGGCGTGCACGAAGCCAATTGGCTGAGTCCACTGCTGCTTGGTGACGGTCTCGAACCGGCCGGCGATCTGAGCGCACGACTGGTTGGTCAGTGAGCTCGTGTAAGGATGCGTCGGGCCCCACCAGTATTCGGTACTGATGTTCTCCGCCAGCGGTCCGAGCGCCTGGGCCGCGCTCGGAAAGAGCATGGCCTTGGCGATCGTCGCCACCTTGGGCTGGTATCCTTGCTGGGCCGCTTGCTGGTAGAAGGTGGTGAAGTCGGGCGGGATCGGCACACCAGTGAGTATGTCGCAGTTGTTACCCTTGAAGAGGGTTATCTGCGAGGTGAAGTCGGTCGTAAGGTCAGGATAGAGCCCACTAGGCGTCACGGTATAACCGGGCAAAGTCTTGATGAAGGCGGGAAAGCCCGTGGCGGCGGCGGCGAACGCCTGGCCGTCGCTGTCGTTCGGCCAGAGGCCGCCGATGCTCTTGTCGGTGGGGATTGCCTCCCAGATGTCTGAGTAGACCGCCTCGATGTCCTCGAGGCCCCAGAAGAAGTGGTACGTCCACTTGTAGACGGTGCTCGGCGAGGCTCCGCGACCGAAGAACCATGACTGCCACGGCGCGACGGTGCTGATGCACGGTACGCGGTTGGTCTCGCAGGCGTCCGACACAGGGTTGGTGGTGTCGGGCGTGGAGGAGACCAACATGATGTCAACCTTGTCATTCTTGATAAGGTCGTTGGCCACCGCCGCGGCCGTGGCATCGGTTGACTGACTGTCTTTAACGATCACTTCAATCGGGTGGATGACGCCGTCGATGAGCACGCCCCTGGCGAGAATCGTCTTAAGCGCACCGATGACGAAGGAATCGGCGGCGCCGAAGGCGGCCAATGGGCCGGTTTCCGGCGAGACGTAGCCAAATTTGATCGTACGGCCCTTCTTGCGCATCAGTGGCTCGACACGGCGCGAAGCGAGGGCTCCGCCCAGTGGCACCGAAATCGCCGCGAGCCCCGTGAGCAGTGTGCGCCTCGATATCGGCGCCCGGTTGAGACCACCACCGCCCTCCTCGAGCGAAACGTCGCCACCCGCCTGTGAGTTCAGTTCATCGCCCATTGTTCCCCCTTGTTCAATCGACTTTGTTCGCACAGCGCACGCACGTGTGCTCTGCGTACATACCATGTCAGGTTTCTTGTCGCTCGTCAAGTGTTCTTGCCTTCATCCCCGGCAATCGGGTCCGCTATTCGACAAGATCGAGCACGAAGTCAAAGAACGTCGCACCCGAAGAAAAATCGACGGCCAGGGAATCGCGTACGCCGAAGACCGCATCGGTCTCGAGGTGCGTTGAGGCAGCGTCAAAGACGTGGGTGATCACGGTCTTGTAGCCCGGGTGCGACACCATGAAGTGCGTGTGGGCGGGACGCCACGACGCGCGACCCGTCGCCCGCAACATCGCTCCAACAGGGCCGTCGGTGGGTATCTGATAGTCAACGGGCACCGTGGAACGCAGTGCGAACCGCCCATCGTCGCCAGTGCGAAAGATGCCGCGATGGCTCATCGGTTCGATGGCCGCATCCTGAACGTCATAGAGGCCGTCGGGCGTTACCTGCCACACGTCCAATATCGCGTCCGATAACGGTTGGCCGTCAGTTGTTAGCACCATCCCGGAAATGACAACTTCCTCACCCCCCGAACCCTCTGGCGCGATAGATTCGCCCATCGCGCGTTCCGGCGCACCCGGAACATAGAAAGGGCCGAGCACCGTAGGTTCGGTCGCACCGTCGGAAGGATCTTGATTCACCATCTCGACCAACATCGAGACGCCAAGGGTGTCCGAGAGCAGGATGAACTCTTGACGGTGATCGTCAGTCATGTGACCGGTAGCGGTGAGGAATTCAATGCCTGTCATCCACTCTTCGCGAGTGAGGCCCGTCTCTACGACGAACGCATGCAAGTGAGTGACCAACGAACGCAGGACGCGCGTGAGTCGTGGGTTGGCATTCTCGTCGAAACTTTGAAGCACATCGCTGAGGTGTTGTTCGGTGGTAAAAACCGGACTCATCGTGGGTTCCTTTCCTTAGGAGTTGAACTAAGCGAACAGCGACGCGTCGGGCGGCGCGCCAGTGAAGCACGCCTGGAGAAAGGCCCGGGCCTGGACTTCGTTCAGTGGTCGCACGTTCTTGGCGGACGCGGCCACCAGCAGCGGCACGGCTTGTTCGATGCCGTCAGCCGACATGCCAATCTCAGCCAGGCTCCGTGGCGCGTTGATGCCCCGAGCCAGATCGAAGACTGCGGACGCGGCATCGGCGCCGAGAGCTTCGCTCAGTCGCGCGTACGGTTCGACGATGGCCGGATGATTGAACGCGAGGGCGTAGGGCAGCACGACGGCGTTCATCTGACCGTGATCGAGGTTGAAGAGCCCCCCCAACACGTGATTCGTTCGGTGATGCAAATCTGTGCCAGCGACCGCGAGTGTCGCGCTGGCCAAGTAGGCGCCGTAGAGCACGTGGGAGCGCTCCTCAAGGTCGCTCGGGTCCGAACACATCAGCGGGACGTGCACGGAGAGGACCCGCACCGCTTCGAGCGCGAGTATCGACGTGACGGGATTCGCCCCCACGGCGTAGAGTCCCTCGGCCGCGTGGGCCAGTGCGTTCATCGCGCTCGGTCCAGCGATTTCGACGGGCAACTCGAGGGTGAGTTCGGGGTCGTAGATGACGGTCGCAGGGAGCGCTCGAAGGTCGCGACCGGTCAACTTCTCTCCACCTTCACTGAGCCCCCAAATCGGCGTCAGTTCCGAACCGGCGTAGGTCGTGGGCACGCACAGTTGGGGTGTACCAAGTTCGAGCGCCACCGCCTTTGAAAAGCCAGTCGCCGAACCACCGCCCACACTGACGGTGGCGTCGATCCCGTGTTCACGCGCCAGCGCCGTGGCGACGGAGGCTTTGGCACGAGGCACGTGCTGAACGATGTCGGTGAAACTCGCGACGCACAACGCGCCCAGAATCTCGCGAAACTCGTCGAGGCGCTCGTGGTCGTGAGGGTCCGCGATGAGTAGCACTCGTGACGCGTTCATGCGTCGCACTTCGTCAGCCAGTTCGACCCGCCTCCCCGCGCCGAAGACAACTCGACCGGCCAGGGCGTCGTAGTCAAAGCTGGTCACGATCGACCTTCCTTCGTCAATGGCGTCACTTCACGTAGCACGGGGGTACCACGGAGGAATCTTCGCGTCCACGTTCAACCAAATTGACTTCGCTTCGGTGTACTCGTGCATGGCGTCAAAGCCCATCTCGCGCCCGTACCCCGAAGAACGTACGCCGCCGAAGGGCGAGGCCGGATGCACCCGCTTATAACAGTTGATCCAGACCATGCCGCTACGAATCGCTGCGGCCGCCCGGTGCGCTCGGGAAAGATCGCGCGTCCACAGCCCCGCACCGAGCCCGTAGTCAGTGGCGTTGGCGATCGCGAGGGCCTCTGCCTCGTCGCGAAACGGTGAGACGGTCACAAAGGGGCCGAAGACCTCCTCGAAGCACACGCGTGACGTTGGGTTCGCGCGCACCACGGTGGGTGCCACATAATACCCGGCCGCCAGTTCGGGGCTCTGCGGTGCGGCCCCCCCGGTGAGAATCTCTCCGCCTTCCTCGAGCGCGACCTTGACGTAGTCGAGCACGCGGTCACGATGTTGGGCTGAAGTGAGCGGGCCCATCTCAGTATCAGTCGACATGGGGTCGCCCAGTCTGATCGACGACGCGAGCGCGACAAAACGCTCAACAAACTCGTCGTAGATTCGTTCCTGCACGATAAGCCTGGAGCCCGCGATGCAGGCCTGGCCCTGGTTGTGAAAGATCGCGAAGGCTGATCCAATTACCGCCGCGGTGAGGTCCGCGTCGTCAAAGACGATGTTGGCACCCTTTCCACCCAGTTCGAGCTGCAGCCGCTTGAGGTTGCCGGCCGATGCTTCCACGATGCTGCGTCCCGTACGCGTCGAGCCCGTGAAACTGACTTTTCCCACGCCCGGATGGGCGGCGAGGTGCGCCCCCGCGCGCGCGCCGTAACCAGGAATAACGTTGACCACACCCGGTGCGATGCCAACGTCTTCGAACAACTCGCAGAGACGAAGCGTGCTCAGGGGAACCAGCTCCGACGGCTTCATCACCACCGTGTTTCCCGCGGCGAGCGCCGGACCGAGTTTCCAGCCACAGAACATTAAGGGGAAGTTCCAGGGGACGATCTGTGCAACAACCCCTATCGGTTCGCGAAGCACGTAGTTGAGAAAGCCCGCGTCGACCGGGGGCAAGTTACCTTCGAACTTGTCAGCCATTCCACCGAAATAACGAAACGTGGCGGCCGCACGTGGAACATCGAGCAACGTAGTGTCGTGAATCGGATGGCCGGTGTCAAGGGATTCGAGCCGCGCAAATTCACTAGCGTTGTCCTCAATCGCGTCGGCCAGACGGAGCAGTCGTCGCCCTCGCTCACTCCCGGCCAGCGAAGACCAGGCGGGGAACGCCCGGGTGGCGGCTTCGACCGCACGGTCAACGTCGGCCTCACCCGCCTCAGCGATCGTCGCGAGCACGGTACCGTCGTGGGGATTCAGAACCTCGAGGGTCGCCCCGTCGAGCGACTCAACGAATACCCCGTCAATGAATAGCCCTTGTCGCAGCGCCACCTAAAACGTCACGGGGACATTTGGCGTTTCGCCACGGGCGATCATTCCGGGTAACGCGGACGAGTTGTTCTCCCACACGAGCAGCATCGAGCGTTTGGCGGAATAACCCTGGTGACGGATATCTGCCGGCATCGCCGCGCAGTCGCCGGCCTTCATGACGACATTGGCCCGGGGCCTACCCGTCTCGCGATCGGCCACTTCCCAGATGATCTCGTCCGAAAGTTGGAGGAACCACTCGACGCGATCGTTTCCGTGGATGATTGGCAGAATAAACTCCTCGGTCGTGGGACAGTACAGGCTGTCCTTGCACACCGAGACCACGGAGGGATTCCACGTGACGTCGCTACGTGAGAGGTACTTAAAAAGACTGAAGGCGGATACTTCCTTTTCGTAGCCCGGCTCGACGGTCACCTCGGGCTCTTTCTGGTCGACATCGGCAAACATACGATTGACGGTGTAACCCGACTCATCAGAACGCAACGGCTCGTCTTCTGGCAGCCCAACCATCCGCTTGGCGGTGACTCGCATTCTCGTCACCGCGTCAAAATTATTTCCGGACTTGTCGCCGTAGGCCGACCCGGTCTCCTGGGGGGCAGCGAAGGGATCGAAGGACGCGTTCACCCAGTCGCCGAGCATCGCCTCGAACGTGGCCTTGATCTCCTCACTGGGAAAATTCTCGAGGTGATCGATCTCCGCCTTGCGATAGTCCTCGTTGAAGCGACCGGCAAAGAGGTCGACGTTGCCGTAGTGGTTGACCGTTCCAATCACGGAGTCGAAATTCACTGTCCCGTAAAAGAAATTCCACGCGATGTCACGCATCAGGGCCTTCAAAAATGGCTCCACCGCCATGACGTGGCGACCGGTTGGCCAATCGATGTGGGCGAAATGCTCATCTCGTCGGAACGTGAACTCTCCCAGGGAGTAGGCACGGTAGCCGTTTTCATTTGGCTCGCTCGCCCTGACCTCTTTTTCTTGTGATGTCGTCATGTCGTTCTCCTTCTCACTTTCACCTAGTGCGTTTGACAGATGTCGGCCCAGCGCTGGACGGTATCGGGCCCCAGGATGGTCTGGAGGAGCACTACCGAGGCGTCATCGGCGCTTATTCGATAGCACCGATTTGCTGGCAATAGAGACATGTGGCCTCGAGTCGCCACAATTCGACCCATCTTTTTGCCCGATGGTTCACCCTCGATGGCTAACGATCCCGTGCCGTTGGCGTCAGCTGTGACGGAGTCCGGGTCGAGCAGGTCAATCGTGACTCGACCATCCATCACGAGGGCGAATTCATCGTGCGGCGCGATGCGCCACGGCGACACACCTTCAGCCCGGATCGCTTCGATGACGTACTCCATGTTCTTGGCAATAGCTACCTTCTCCCACGGCTTCGAACGACTCGCGACCTCGAAGAGGTTGGAAAAGACGTAGTTTTGCGGTATGTCGTTGATTACCTCGACGCCGCCTTTATCGAAGTTCGTCAAGGAACCAAAGACGGTCTTGTATTTCGGCATACCTACCCCCTTGTAGCAATAGCGGTTACTATGTTCGGTGTGCGAACATTTCTTCCCTAGGACCACTATATACCAAACAGCGCAATCGCAGGGAGGTGCTCATGGACAGAAGTCGCGACTTTGTACAATCGCTCGAACGAGGATTAGTTGTCATTCGATCCTTTAGTGAAGACTCATCACGCCAGACCCTTAGTGACGTAGCGCGACGAACTGGATACAGCCGAGCCGCGTGTCGGCGGCTGCTGCATACCCTCGAAGGACTGAACTATATAGGTGTCGACGGACGCGACTTCTATCTCCTGCCTCATATCCTCGACATTGGGTACTCCTATCTTTCGTCGCTGCCGTTTCGACGCATCGTAGAGCCGTTCGTTGAGGAACTGAGCAGCGAAGTCAAAGAGTCCGTGTCGGTGTCGGTGCTGGACGGCGGTGAAGTGGTCTACGTAAGTAGAGTCGCCACATCGAGAATTATGACGGTGTCGATCAGCGTCGGCAACCGAATGCCCGCCTACTGCACGTCCATGGGCCGCGTGCTACTGGCCTCCATGCCGCTGGAGGAGCAGCGTCGTCAGCTTGCCCAAACACCCCGAATAGCCTTAACGAAGTACACCCTGACCGATGAGAAGTTGATTCTCGCCGAACTCACGAAGGTGGCCAAGCAGGGATGGGCCGTTAATGACCAGGAGCTCGAGGAGGGACTTCGTTCGATCGCCGCTCCGATCGTCGACTCCTCGAATCGCACCGTGGCTGCTATGAACATCTCAACCCACGTCGGGCGGACCAATCGGCGAGAACTCCGCGAGAAAATGCTGCCGGCGCTTCTCGCCACGACTGGGCGCGTGAACGAACTGATGAAGAAGCGCTAGCAGCGACCAATTTCGAGCGCTGGCAAACTGTTCGCAGGGAGAACAGGCGTTCGGATATTCTATTTTTGTTCATAGACGGGAGAGGGTGTGGCTGAGTTCTTATCGTTGGAGTCCGCCATTGCGACCCACGTGCACGACGGCGACACCGTGGCGCTCGAGGGCTTTACGCACCTCATTCCATTCGCAGCGGGCCACGAGATCATTCGACAGCAACGTCGCGATCTCACGTTGGTGCGTCTCACGCCCGACCTCATTTGCGACCAGCTGATCGGCGCAGGGTGCGCCAGAAAATTGGTCTTCTCGTGGGGCGGAAATCCCGGGGTGGGTTCCCTTCACCGGTTCCGTGACGCCGTCGAGCATGATTGGCCCCACGCACTAGAACTCGACGAGCATACCCACGCGGGTCTCGCAAATCGCTTTGTTGCGGGTGCGTCGGGTCTGCCGTTTGCCGTATTGCGGGCCTACGCCGGCACCGACGCCGTGGCGCATAGTTCAACGATTGCGACCGTCACGTGCCCTTTTACTGGTGAACTGCTCGCCGCCGTCGCCGCCCTTCGGCCCGACGTCGCCATCATCCACGCGCAACAAGCAGACCGAGCCGGCAACGTGCGACTGTGGGGCATCACGGGTGTGCAGAAGGAGTCGGTGTTGGCTGCCTCGCGTTCGATCGTGACGGTCGAGGAGATCGTCGACGGTTTCCGTGACGATCGAAACGCAGTGATCCTGCCGACGTGGACGGTGAGCGCCATCGCGCACGTGCCGGGAGGTTGCTACCCATCGTACGCCGCGGGCTATTCCGATCGCGACAATGTCTACTACGAAGCGTGGGATGATCTCAGCCGCGACCGCGCTGTGTTCGAGGACTGGCTCGAGCACCACGTATACGGCGAACGGACCGCCACATGAGCACGTTCCGTACCGACGAGATAATGACTATCGCCGCGTCAAGGGAGTTAGCGGGCGCCCGAAGTTGCTTCGTCGGAATTGGATTACCCAGCATTGCCGCAAACCTCGCGCGCACGCTGCACGCGCCCGGCCTGGTATTGGTGTACGAATCGGGAACGGTCGGCGCGAAACCGACGCGCCTTCCCCTGTCTATCGGCGATGGGGAACTTGCCAGCACGGCTGACGTCGTCGTCTCCGTGCCCGAGATTTTTAACTATTGGTTGCAACCGGGCCGCATCGACGTCGGCATGCTCGGAGCGGCCCAGGTCGACCGGTACGCGAACCTCAACACGACCGTCATCGGATCGTACGACCGGCCAAAAGTTCGTCTGCCAGGTGCCGGCGGCGCCCCAGAGATCGCGACCGCGTGTCCTCGAGCGATCATCGTGATGCGCCAATCAAAAAGGACGTTCGTTGACGAGCTCGACTACCTTACGACAATTGGTTTTGGCGACGGCGCGGGAGCGCGCTCGCGCCTCGGCATGCCGGGCGCCGGACCGCGCGTATTGATTAGCGACCTTGGAATCTATCGTCCCGACCCCGAGACCTTTGAGATGACG
>JBEKKW010000122.1:0-2570 GCA_050010495.1 Acidimicrobiales bacterium | reverse complement strand
TCTCGCACCAGACATTGAAATGCTGCCTCGACCCCACCATCACCTTCATGCAGATAGCGGGAGGCGCCCGCCACCTGCCCGCGGTGGAATCGGAGATCTCTCGTATCCTGCCGAAGCATTTCCCGCGAATGTTCTCACCGACCTCGTCGGCGTCGGCGGCGACGGCCCAACGCGTCATCGGGCCCGACGTCGTCGCGTTGTACCTCTTCGGTCTGATCGTGGCGCTGGTCGCGCTGCTCGTCGCGGGCCAGATGATAGGACGGCAATTGAAGCTCGGATCCGACGACCTGGACATCGTGCGGGCGCTCGGCGCCGGCCCCTCGATGACCGCCGCCGACGGGCTCGTAGGAATTGTCGCGGCCATCGCCGCGGGCTCGGTACTGGCCGGTGTCGTGGCCGTGGCCCTCTCGCCGCTATTGCCCATTGGTCCGGTGGGACCGGTCTACCCCGACAAGGGTCTGTCATTCGACGGCCTGGTCATCGGCGTCGGTTTCGTGTCGATCGTGCTCGTCCTCGGCGCCGTGGCCGTCGTGATCGCGGTGCTGCAGGCCCCGCACCGCCCGCGACGCCGCCCCCAGTCGACGACCGGGGCCTCGGTCTTCGTGCGTTGGGCGACGGCGATCGGCCTTCCGGCGCCCGCGATCACCGGTATCCGCTTCGCGGTCGTTCCGGGGCGGGGCCGCCAATCGGCCCCGGTGCGCTCCGCGGCCGTGGGCGCCGTGGTGGCGGTGTCGGTGGTGGTGGCCTCGCTCTCCGTCGGGGCCAGTCTCGACGCCCTCGCGTCGCAGCCGAGGCTCTACGGCTGGAACTGGACGGTGGCGATGACGGCCGCCGGCGGGGTGGGGGTCCTGCCGGAGAAGGCGTTGGTCAGGGAACTCGACCACGATCACGGAATCGCCGCGTGGTCGGGCATGTTCTTCGCCCAGGTCGAGGTTGACGGTCAATCGGTTCCGGCACTCGCGACGTCGCCGCGTGCGTCAGTCCAACCACCCGTGCTGTCGGGGCACGGGCTGCGGGGCCGTGGCCAGGTGGTGTTGGGCAGCGACACGCTCAAGCAGTTGCATAAGCGGATCGGTCAGTCAGTCATGGTGGGCACGAGCGGCGGCGCGTCGCACAAACTGCGGATAGTGGGAACGGCCACGTTCCCCGCCTACGGTGGAAGCCCCCACACCGAAATGGGCACCGGTGCTCTCGTCGACTATCGATTGATTCCGCCGAGTAGCCGCAACATCTTCAATCTGCCTGGCGGGGGTCCCAACGTTGCCTTCGTTCGGCTGCGCGCACCGAACTCCAAGGCGGAATTGGCGAAGCTCCGCGCGATCACGCCCATCCTCGCCCGTGCCGCACAGGACACGGTGAGTGTCGTCACGGTCCAACGACCGGCCGAGATCGCGGACGCCGGGACCCTTCGCGCCACGCCCTCGGTGCTGGCCGCGGCCCTGGCCGCCGGAGCGGTGCTGGCCCTAGGCGTGACGCTGGTGACGTCGGTGCGGCGACGGCGGCGGGACCTGGCGTTGCTGAAGGTGCTCGGATTCACCCGTCGCCAGTTGGCGGCGACCCTCGCGTGGCAGTCCACCATCGCCGCGACGTTCGGGATTGTTTTTGGGATCCCGATTGGCGTCGTCGGTGGGCGCGAGCTGTGGTCGCTGTTCGCTCGAAGCATCTACGCGGTACCCGATCCCGTGACGCCCGCCCTCTCGATCATCGTGGTCGGCGTCGGAGCCCTCATCTTCGCGGTCCTGGTCGCGTGGCCACCGGGGCGTAGCGCGGCTCGAGTCTCACCGGCGGAGATCTTGAGGTCGGAGTAGGGACCGTCTGGAGTGGCGCGCAGTACGAAACCGTCGCGGCTCGCGAGGTCCTCTTCGGTCGAGAATGCGCAATGACAGAGGGTTAAGGTTTGGAAATGGTGTCGCTTCCAACGGGGACCGTGACGATGATGTTCAGTGACATCGAGGGTTCGACGACTCTCTTGTATCGCCTCGGCGACCAGTACGCGCAGGCCCTCTTCAACCAGCGCGACTTGATACGGGCGGCCATTGCGGCGAACGACGGCCTGGAGATGGGGACGGAGGGCGATAGCTTCTTCGTCGTATTCGAGTCGGCGATCAACGCCGTGCGTTGTTGTGTGGGGGCGCAGCGCTCCCTGTCCGCGCACCCCTGGCCCGAGGGTGTTCCCGTTCGGGTTCGCATGGGCCTTCATTCGGGCGAACCGACCAGGTACGAGGACCAGTACGTCGGCCTGGACGTCCATCGGGCGGCACGGATCGCGGCCTCGGCCCACGGTGGGCAGGTCGTGCTGTCCGAAGCGACGAGTCAACTCGTCGAGCTCCAGCTGCCCGAGGACGCTTCGGTCAGGGACCTGGGCTTTCATCGCCTGAAGGACCTGGAGGAGCTCGAACATATCTTCCAACTCCTGGCCGCGGGGCTGGACGAGCGCTTTCCGCCCCTTAAGAGCATGGGTGCCGAGACCAATCTGCCGAGTCGATTGACGCCCCTGGTCGGGCGCAGTAGCGAGGTTGAGGAACTCTGCGCGACCGTGCGATCGCCAGACGTCCGGCTCGTGACGCTCA
>JBEKKW010000121.1:0-2771 GCA_050010495.1 Acidimicrobiales bacterium | reverse complement strand
GACCGTGCGATCCCCCGACGTCAGACTCGTGACGCTCACGGGCCCGGGCGGCGTCGGTAAGACCCGTCTCGCGCTGGCGGCCGCGTCGACGCTAGGACCGACCTTCCGCGACGGCGTGTACTTCGTCTCGCTCTCGGGGGTACAGGACGAGGAGGCGATGTGGTCGACCATCGCGGACAGCGTCAACGTCTCCAGTGAGGCCACGGCCGAGAGCGCGGTGACCGCTCACGTTGCCGATCGGCAGGCGCTGTTGGTGCTCGACAACCTCGAACAGATCCCCGCCGCGCCCACCGTCGTCGCCACGCTGCTCGAAACGGGCGCTCGCCTGGTGGTGATCGCCACATCGCGCGGACCGCTGCATATCCTTGGCGAGCACGAGCACGGGGTCCTGCCGCTCGTGGTCACCAAGGATGGCGATCTCGACGCGGTCGCCTCGAGCAGCGCCGCACGCCTGTTCGTCCAACAGGCGCGGATGGTCCGCCCGTCCTTCATCCTCGACGCGACCAACGCCGGCGATGTCGAGGGCATTTGCCGCGCGGTGGACGGTCTGCCCTTGGCGATCGAGTTGGCGGCGGCACGGATCAGACTCCTGACGCCCAAAGCGCTGCTCGCGCGCCTCGCGAACAGTCTCGAGCTGGCCGCGAGCGACGTCGGGAGACCGTCGCGCCAGCAAACCATGCGCGCGACCGTCGAATGGAGTTATCAACTCCTGTCTTTGCCGAGCGCGCAGATTCTTCGCCGCCTGGGCGTGTTCGTCGGCGGTTGCGATTTCGAGGCGCTCGCCGCCGTGGCCATCCAAGACGTGGGCGCTGACGCGCTGCAGGTCGCGCAGGAGTTGCTCGACGTCAGCCTCGTCACCATCGGGGAAGGCGTCGATGGTGAGCCCCGGGTCGATCTGCTCGAGACCATCCGCCACTTCTCGCTGGAGAGCCTCGGTGCCGAGGGCGAGCTAGACGATGCCCGCCGGCGCCACGCTCACCATTACGCGAATGTCGCCGAGCAGGCGAGCGTTCAACTGCGCGGCCCCGGTCAGTTGGTGGCGCTCGACCGCCTCGAATCGGAGCACGACAACATGCGCGCGGCGCTTGAATGGTCGCTCTCCCATGACGACGGCTTCGACACGGGCCTGCGCCTGGTCGAGTCGCTGGCGTACTTCTGGTATCGACACGGCTACGCCACGGAAGGTCGACGCTGGCTCGTGCGAGCGCTGGCGGTCACTCCGGACGAAGCGGCACCTCGTCTCGGCCACATCGCGCACTGGCTCGGCGTCTTGACGCAGCAACAGGGCGAGACCGAGAGTTCGCTCGCGTATTTCGAACGCAGCCTCGTCATCGCGCGTGAATTGGGAGACCTCGACCAACAGGCCCGCGAGCTCAACAGCCTCGGCATCACCCACGACCTCCTGGGCGACCTGGGGCGGGCCCGCTCCCTGCTCGAAGAGAGCGCCGACATCGCCCGCGCTATTGGTGACGGCTCACGGTTAGCCGCCGCGCTGACGAACCTCGGACACGTCGAGAGTCACTCCGGTAACCACGCCCGTTCCCTCGAGGTCTTGGAGGAGGCGCTCACCCTCGACGAGGGGTTGGGGGACACGCTCGGCATCGCGCTCGATCAGCAGTCCCTCGCGGCGGCGAACCTGCGTGCCGGGCAGTTTCCCCGGGCCAACGAGCTGCTTTCGTCCATGCTCGACTACCTCGCCCGGTCCGGAGACGCCCAATTCTTCGCCACGACACTCGAGATTTCGGCGTGCCTGTCGACCGAGCTCGACGATGCGCTACGGGCCGCTCGATTGTTCGGTGCCGCACGTGACCTGCGACTCAAGGCGTCGATTCCGAACGACCGGCGATCGGAGGCCGAGATCGAGCAGTACGTCGCTCGGGCTCGCAAGACCGTCTCGGCTGAGGCGTGGGAGGGGGCCCTGGGTGCCAGCCACGACCTGAGCCAGGAGGAGATGATCACGTTGCTCCGAAGCGACGGCTAGGGCAGTGTCCTACGACGCCCCCGTGTTGGCGTCGGGTCGTGGATTTGGTTCAGCGATTTGGGCTGCACACGACGTGTCGTCATAGGCGCTCGCCAGACCTCGAAGCTACCGAATCGAGGGTGGGTGTTGGGGGGCACGTGTTTTCCCGTCGTTTTTGCGCTCGGTAGGATGACGTTACCGCCCGTGTAGGAGAAATCCGATGAAGAACATGCTTCGAATAACGGTCCTCGGATCGATCTTGGCCCCATCGTTCATCGGAGTGCTCTCCTCCGGCGCGGCCACACCCAAGGGCGAAGCCATCCTGGTGCACGCCCTCGCTGACGCGCGCAATTTCCAGAGCTATGAGTTGCGCGGCAGTTTCACGGTAAGTGGAAAGCACGCCTCGCTGGTGGCTTTCCAGACGGCCACCGCTGAGGAATCCATAAGTTCCATCCAAGGCCTGGGAACGGTCTACTTGGTCCAGCCCACGGCGTTCGCCGAGGTGTACGTCAGAACCAACACCGTGTCCGGGCTGATCAACTTCCTAGGCATCAAGGCGACGAAGACCTCGGAACTGAATGTCTGGTACTACTTGACCCCTTCGGACTCGCGTTACGACGAGCAAGCCAATACCGGACCGACGACCGTCGCCACGCAGTTCACGGTTGGTTCCAAGGCGTTCGGACGAGCGGGCACGTACGTGAACGTGGTGACGCTGCGGGGCACCAGGGTGATCAAGCTGGCCGTGACGTCGAGCATGTTCTCGCCGAACAATAACTTGGTGCCGATGACGCTGTACGTCACCGACTCC
>JBEKKW010000120.1:0-2814 GCA_050010495.1 Acidimicrobiales bacterium | reverse complement strand
CGAGGGCTACCGGGTCCTCGAGCGACTGATGGGCGAGGCCCGCGACGCCGACGTGCTCGTCGTGGCCGACGCCAAACGCGGCGACATCACCTCGACCAATGAGGGCTACGCGCAGGCCTGGCTCGCCGATCGCTCGCCGCTCGTCGCCGACGCGGTGACCGCGAGCCCCTACGTCGGCCTGGCCGCGCTGGCGCCACTGGTGAACCTGGCGAGCGCGAGCGGCCGCGGGCTCTTCGTGCTGGCGGCCACGTCGAACGACGACGGCCGGGCCGTCCAGCTGGCGCGCACCGACGAGGACGAGCGGGTCGAGGACTTCGTGCTGCGCGGCGTCGCCGAGCTCAACCAGCGCGACGACGGATTGGGCACGGTGGGGGCCGTGCTGGGCGCGACGCGTGAACGTCCGAGGTTCGACCTCGCCTCGCTGGGCGGTCCCTTCCTCGTCCCCGGGGTCGGCAGTCAGGGCGCGAGCGCCCTGCACGTGGCGCGGCTCTTCGAGCGTTGTCCGATTGCGACGGTGCTGCCCAGCGTCAGTCGCTCGATCCTGCAGGCCGGTCCCGACCGCGCCGGACTGCGCGACGCGGCCCAGAGATGGCGAGACGATCTGAGTAGCGCGTTACTCTGACGCGCGCCGCGCGAGAGGAGTATTCTGAACACGTGACTCCGACGCCGCCTTCACTGTCGCAGGACCAGCGCGTGCAAGCGTCGCGTTTGGCCGTCGCGAATCGACGTCGCCGCGCCGAGGTGAAGCGACTCGTCAAGTCGGGCGACCTCTCACTCGAGGAGCTCTTCGACCTGGCCGACCGCGAGGAGTGCGTCGCGCAGATGCGCGCCCACGACCTCATCAGCGCGTTGCCGTCGATCGGGGAGGTGAAGGCCGAGCGCATCATGGCCCGGGCCTCGATCGCCAAGACCAGGCGGATCCGCGGACTGGGACCCAAGCAGCGAGCGGAACTCTTTCGAGCCCTTGTGCGCTGAGCCGCTCACGCTGGTGCTGATCGGCCCCGGCGGGGTGGGCAAGGGGACCCTGGCCCGGCGCCTCGTCGAACGTGACGACCGGATCTGGCTCAGTCGCAGTTGGACGACGCGGCCCAGGCGCGCGACCGAGAAGGGCGACGAGTACGTCTTCGTCGATCGATCGACCTTCGAGCAAGCAATCGACGACGACCGTTTCCTCGAATGGGCCGAGTTCAACGGCCACCTCTACGGCACACCGCTACCGGCGCCGGCCCACGGCGAGGACGTCCTGCTCGAGATCGAGGTCCAGGGCGCCGAACAGGTCCGCCACCAGAACGAGCACGCCGTCGTCTTCTTGATCCTGCCGCCCTCGATGGCCGGGCTCGAGGAGCGGCTGCGCGGGCGCGGCGACAGCGACGAACACGTCGAGCAGCGGCTCTCCAGCACGCCCTACGAACTAGCCAAAGGCCGGGCGCTGGCCTCGTACGTCATCGTGAACGACGACGTGGACCGCGCGACGGGTGAAATCCTCTCTATACTGGAGGGACTTCGTCAGCGATGACGATACCCCCTGGAAAAGGACCAAACCCGTGAGCGTAGAACGCCCCACCCTCGTCGACCCACCCATCGAGAACCTGTTGAGGAAGGTCGGTGACTCGAAGTTCACGCTGGTCTCGGTCGCGGCCATCCGGGCCCGGGAGATCAACGAGTACTACAACGGCCTGGGCCAGGGCCACGGCGCCCTGATCCCGCCCCAGGTGACCTCGCTGTCGAACAAGTCGCTCTCGCTGGCCCTCGAGGAGCTCTACGAGGGCAAGCTGGAGTTCCACCGCCCCACGCCCGAGGAGATCGAGGCGGAGCGCCTGGAGATCGAAGCGTTGGAGCAGGCCCGCCAGGACGCGAACAACGACCTGGACGCCTTCACCGATGCCCTCCGCGACGCCTGAGTCGCCCCGTATCGTCCTAGGCGTCGCCGGCGGCATCGCCGCCTACAAGTCCGTCGAACTGCTGCGGCTGCTGCGCGACGCCAACTATTTTGTCTCCCCGGTGCTCACCCCGGACGCGACCCGTTTCGCCGGCGCCGTGACGTTCTCGGCGCTGGCGAGCGAGCCGGCCCGGACCTCGCTCTACGGCGACGCCGAAACCCCGATACCCCACACCTACCTCGCCCAGCACGCCGACCTCATCGTGGTAGCGCCCGCGACGGCCCACCTCATCGCGCGCTACGCCATGGGGCTGGCCGACGACCTCTTGAGCGCGACCCTGCTCGCCTCGCGCGGTCCGGTGCTGCTCTGTCCGGCGATGCACACCGAGATGTGGGAGCAGCCGTCGGTCCAGGAGAACCTCGCCACCCTGCGCCGGCGCGGGGTGATGGTCCTCGAACCGGCCAGCGGCGTGCTCGCGGGCGGCGACTCCGGGCCGGGGCGCATGCCCGAGCCCGAGGAGATCTTCGCGCTCGTCGATCGGATCCTGCGAGGGTACCGCGGCGTGCTGAGCGGTCGCCGGATCCTCGTCACCGCCGGGGGGACCCGTGAGCCGATCGACCCGGTGCGGGTGCTGACCAACCGATCCTCGGGACGCCAGGGCCACGCCCTCGCCGAAGTGGCCCATCGTCTCGGCGCCCTTGTGACGCTGGTGACCGCGTCGGAGCTGCCCCTGGCGCTCGACGTCGCGAACGCGATCGACGTCGTGCGCGTCGACACGGCCGCGCAGATGCACGACGAGACGATGGCGCGCTGGGGCGACCACGACGCGGCCATCATGGCCGCGGCCATCGCGGACTTCACGCTGACGCCGGCCACCGAGAAGATGAAGAAGGAGGCCGGCATGCCCCGCCTGCACTTCGAATCGACCGCCGAC
>JBEKKW010000119.1:0-2937 GCA_050010495.1 Acidimicrobiales bacterium | reverse complement strand
ACGTTGAGGGTCTTGCGACGCGACTCCTTGGCCTTTTGGGCCTCGTCGAACTTGAACTTGCCGTAGTCCATAATGCGACACACGGGCGGGCTCGCCGTGGGGGCGATCTCCACCAGGTCCAGGTCCAGACTGCGAGCCAACTCCAGCGCCTCGCGGGTTGCCATCACGCCCCGTTGATTACCTTCGTTATCAATGAGTCGGATGCTGTCCACGCGAATACGTTCGTTGACGCGGTGGTCTCCAGGCACTGTTGCGATAACTCTCTCCTCGCTCTACGCGACACCGCTGTGGTGTCGCCACGGCAAGCGGGGCGCAAACTCCTGGAACCAGGGCACTCTTCATGCCTAGGTGGACGTTGGACTCGCCAACCTCACTTGCTGAACTGCCCTACCACGGTAGCAGACGCCGTCGCGGCGCCCGATTCGCCCGCTCCGGCTGAGCCACGTGGACCACTCGCCGTGGCCGCCGCCGACCACTATTTTGGTCCCGTGACTAATCCCCAACCCGACGACGAGACCGTTGAGGAACGAGACGAGATCGAGCTGTTGCGCTCCACGCCGGTCGAGCTCATACTGGGCAACCACATCTTCCACTTGATCCAGCTGGCGGCGGTCCACCTCGCGGCCACGCCGCCCCAACTGGCCCAGGCCCAGCTCTGCATCGACGTGGTGGCCGCCATGATCAAGGCCGGCGACGTGCGTCTGGGCGAACACGTCGAGCTCTACCGCAACGCGTTGGCCGAGGTCCAGCAGGTCTACGTGCGCGCGGCGAGCGCGCCATCCTCGCCGGGACCCGACAGCGACTAGATGACGTCCGAGGGGTCGGCGCGGCGGTAGTGGCGCAGGCCGAGCAGCGTGAGCACCAGCATCAGCAGCGCGAGCACGAAGGAGGCGAAGCCCGCGAAGAGGGCGATCGTCGCAATGGTGCCGAAGGCGTAGGCGTTGAGCAGGAGGCCGCGCGTCGTGGAACCCTCGAAGAGCAGCTGGTCCTGGGCGTTGCAGGTCACCGTCGGCGCGAGGTCGCAGGCCGTGCTGGCCTGGGCGTAGGTCTTGCCGTGGTCGATATCGTTGAGGTGGACCTGGATGAAGTGGTTGGCGTAGGCCTGGGCCTGGACACCCGTGAGCAGTTGCTGGCCGGCGTACTGGTCGAGGTACTTCGATACCGCGGGGCCCTGCGCGTTGAGCGCGGCCGTTGAGTCGAAGTAGACCTTCTGCTGGGCGAGCTGGGTCTTGACCGACGAGCTGGTGAAGTTCGATCCGTACACGAGTCCCGCTCCGGCCACCAGGAGCATCACCGTGAGCAGCCCACCGAGCCAGACGAGGAGCAGGTCGAGGGTCTTGCGGCGCATGGGGACTCCAGTGTCGGGGGGTCCCTCCAGCGTCCCACCGCAGCGGCGCTGCACCGTAGGGCAGAAGGTCACAACATCATCGATCGCGGCCCCGGTCCGGACGGACCGTCCGCGATGGTGTCGTCAGCGACGTTCACTCAGTACACGTCGATGACGCGTAGGTGGCGATCGGCCACCGGTACGTCGTTCAGATGAACGGGCCGCGCGTCGCGTCGCCGCCCGGACCGAGTTGGGCCCGCATTCGGATCGTCGACTCGACGGCGTCGGGATCGTCGGGCGTGATGAAGGGACTGACCCTCTTGCCGACGTCCAGTATCAAGGCGACCTTCTTCTTCGGCCGCGAGGGATCGTAGTTGGCCCACAATCCGGGATTGGCCGTGCCCCAGATCCGGGCCCGACCCCTCAAGGCTCCCATCTCCACGCGCTGCACGGCGCGGATCGAACTGTAGGGAATCCGCTTGGTCCCCCACGGGAAGTAGTACCCGCGAAGCTCCACGGCCCTGTCCGTGCACGTGACGGTCGCGTCCTGATAGTCGCTCATGGGTGCACGATAGCGCCGCCCACCGCGCGACGCGACCTCGGGCGATGCGTCAAGGTGGCCTTCAGTCCACGGGCGCGACGTTGGCCACCTCGTCGTGGCCCAGCCGGCCGACGACGCGCGCGCCGTGCGCCCGTAGCCCGACGCCAATGGTCCGCGAGCCGTCGGCGATCTCGGCGCAGTGGAAGTAGAAGGCCCGTCCGCCCTCGCCACGCAGCAGGCCCCAGCCGCGATCCCCGTCGAACGATTCGATCACGCCGACGATGACCGTCAACTGGCGAGCGACCCCTGACGCAGGATCGAGACCATCTCGAGCGCGGTCAGCGCCGCCTCACGGCCCTTGTTGGTCTCGTCCGGCAACGAGCGCTCCAGGGCCTGCGCCACGTTCTCGGTCGTCAACACGCCGAACGCCACCGGCACGCGGGTGCTCAACTGCACGTCCTGGATCCCGCGGGCGCACTCCCCCGCGACGATTTCGAAGTGGCTGGTGTCCCCCCGGATCACGGCCCCCAGGGCCAGTACGGCGTCGTAGGGCCGCTCGCCGTCGGCGTAGGCCAAGGCCAGCAGCGGCAGTTCGAAGGCGCCGGGCACCCAGGCGACCGAGATGTCGGAGCGATCGACCCCGGCCGCGATCAACGTGTCGAGGGCCGAGACGAGCAGCCGGGTGGTCACCGCACCGTTGAAGCGGCTGCAGGCGATGGCGACACGCAGTCCCCGTCCCTCGCGGACCCCTTCGAGGTACTCGCCGACACGCGCGCGCAGCTCGTTGGCCACGCCCGGGTCGAACGGGACCTCGTTAGTTGAGCTCATCGAGTCCCTCGAGCAGGTGGCCCATGCGCTCGCGCTTGGTGCGCAGGTAGTCGATGTTGAACTCGGTCGGCAGGCTCTCGATGGCCACCCGCTCGACGATCTCGAGCCCGAAGCCCTCCAACCCGCCGTACTTGCTCGGGTTGTTCGTCATGAGCCGCATCGAGGTGACGCCCAGGTCGACCAGGATCTGCGCGCCGATGCCGTACTCGCGCGAGTCGACCGGCAGGCCCAGCTCGATGTT
>JBEKKW010000118.1:0-3122 GCA_050010495.1 Acidimicrobiales bacterium | reverse complement strand
CGTCGTACATCCAGACGTAGTCGGCCGCGAGCACCGAGAAGCCACCGGCCCAGGCCCCACCCATGCCCGGCACGCCCTGCGCGTCGTTGCCGATGGCGAAACCCGGGGCGGCCGCCGGATCGGTGTCGGCCTGCGCGGCCTGCTGCGCGTCGGCGCTCAGGGCGGCGTTGAGGCCGAGGTAGGGAGGCAACCCTCGAGCGGTGCGCTCGAGGTTCGCCACCACGAACAGTTGCTCCGTCGGACTGAGCGAGTACCAGTTCGAGGGCAACACCATCGACGCCAGACCTTCGTCGGATCGCGCCGCGTCGATCGCTTCGAGGATGTAAGTCGAGCATCCGACGTCGTTGGAGTAGGTGGGCCACTTCAACGCGCTGGTCACGCAGGGATTGACGCACGTCCAATCGCCCTGGGCGCTGGTGCACTGTCCGGAGTCGAGGAAGTTCGGGGTCGGCACGATGTTGGCCGCGGGATTGGAGACCCTCAGCACGGGCGCCGGCGCGGTCGTCGTGGTGGTGGGCGGTGTCGTCGTGGTGGCCGACGTTGTGCCCGCCGCCCCGTCGCCCGTGGCCGTGGTGGTCGTCGGAATCGTCGTCGTGGTCGTAGGCGTGACCGACTTCGTCGGTGGGGCGTCGGTCGAGTTGGCGGGAGTCGCCGGTGTCGAGGAGTGATTCGTTGTCGCGATCGTCGAGGTCGAGCGGTGGGCCTCGGTACGCGACGAGACACGCGCTCTCATCCTCTCGTTCCTCGAAGCGACGCGACGAAGCGACCCTTCGGTCGTCTGGCCCGTCGCGCTGCCATGCACCAGCACGGTGAAGGAACTGTCCTTCGCCGTGAGGAACGTCGTACCGGGTGACGTCGCCGACACCGGCATCTCCGCGATCACCATGAGCAGCGCGCTCAGCGACGCCACCGTCAGCGCGAGCAGGGTCACTCGACGCAGCGGCGATCGCGGTACCACGCCCGAAGGCAGGAACCGGCGCCACGCCGCCGAGACGGCGCGAGACCGGTCACGGTCAGCTCGCCCTCGCATACTTTTCATGCCCTTAAGGCTCGCCGGGCCACATCACCGCGCCGCCTACGCACTCTCAACTGCAGCCCAACTTCGCTGGCCAACGCGGCCACGGGCGAGACCCGACGACGTCGACTCGTCACGCCCGTCGAGGCAGCGATCTCGCCAGCGCACGTTCGCGGTGGCGAGGATCGAGGATCGACGACCGGCGCGCCGTCGTGCGTCGCGTCGATGTGAGAAGCGTTCTGCGTGTCGAAGGCGATTCTCGCGTCGAGATTGGACCGTCTACAGCGACGATTTTCGCGTAGGGACGTGGCCCTTCCATGCAAGGGCATGCTGGAAGAACCACCTCAGCGAGAACTGAGAACCGACCTCGTAGATTCCGAGGTGCCTGGGTATCATGACATGCGAAAACCCAATATCCGCCTGCTTGTTGGGCATTTGTCCAACGATTGATGGCTCGTAGTTTTGACCCTCGGCGCGACGCCCCGCGACGGTGCGATCACGTCACCATCACGCGCCACGACGGCCCCGCGAACGATCGAGGCCATAATTTCATCTCGAGGGTCGTCATCGATGACGCCTCGCGTCGAGCGGTCGGCTCGACGCACGGGCAGTGGCCCTAAGAGACGAGCGCAGTGAAGACGACGAGATTCGAGAGGTAGTGATGCGTGCCGGAATCGAATGCGCCACCGCAGGTGACGAGTTGCAGCGCGCTGTAGGAACGGGGCCCGTAGACGAGCCGGTCGGGAAAACTCCTCTTCGGGTAGAGGCGAAGGCCGATGACGCGAAAGCGCTTGGTGCGCCCGTTGGCCAACCTGACGTCCACGCGGTCACCGGGACGAAGGGCCGACAACCGGTAGAACGCGGCCGGACCGGAGACGGAGTCGACGTGACCCAATATGACCGCCGAACCCAACTGACCGGGCGACGGGCCCAACTTGTACCAACCGGGCGCGGTCCAACTCGCGGGAACCTGGACCGTGCCGTTGGCGTTCAGTCCGAGTTCGCCCACCTGCTCCGACAGCCCGATCGACGGAATCAAGAGCTGCACCGGCCTCGAACCAGAGACGCGCTCGACGACCGGTTCCGAGGCAACGGACGAGTGGGACGATGCGGTCGTCGCGTCAGAGGCCGTCGCCACCGAGCCAGTGGAGCGTGATCCTGTGCGCCCGCTCGACGGTGTCGCGGCGCTAGAGGAGTGCGCCGGGGCCGTCGGAGCGTGTCGCCCCGGTGCGGCGAGGGACGTGACGCCGATCGGACCGGGGATGCTCGGTCCCGTATCCGGTCCGCGAAGGCCCACGGCGATCAGGACGGCCCCGATCGCCACCAGTCCGGTCGCGGCGCTTAACCACCATCGATAACGGGTCGAGCGGCCGGGGTTCCCGGCGGCGACGGGCGCACCGTCGGACGACGCCATCGCACTACGCCCGGCGGCGGCGAAGCATGATTCCCAGCGCCGCCCCGCCCAGCAGGACCAGCGTGAGGCCCGCGGCGACCAGAGCGTCGTTGTACGAGACCGACGCTGCGCCACCCTCCCCGGTTTGCGGCGCCGAGGTCGGGATCTTGACCGGCGGCGGCTTGGAGGGGCTCGTGGGAATCGACGTCGACGTGCTCGCGGTGGCGGTGATCGTGGCCGTCGCCACGGGTGTCGTCTGGCTGCCGTTGGTGGCCGTGGCGCGGTTCGTGACACTGCCATTGGAGAGGTCGCCGGCGGTGATCGTGTAGTTGCCGGTGCAGGTGATCGTCGCCCCCACGGCGAGGACCTGGGGGACTCCGCAGTCAAAGGCCACGCCGGCGTTGATCAGGTTGTCGGTCACGGTGTACTGGGCCGAAGGCAGGCTCACGTTGCCGGTATTGGTGATCACGTAGGTGTAGGTGATGACCTGACCGGTGGCGTCGTAGGTGCTGGAGCCGGCCGTCTTGGCCAGGGAGATCGCGGGGCTCGACGCCGGCGCCGTCGCGGTCGGAATCGTGATCGGCGCAAGGGTGGGGATCGTCAGGGAGGAGGTGCTGGTCACCACCGGTCCGGTCGGTGGGGTGCCGGACGCGGTGCCGGTGTTGGAGATGGAGCCGGTCGTGACGTCGCCCGTGGTCGTGACGTAGGTGGCGC
>JBEKKW010000117.1:0-3636 GCA_050010495.1 Acidimicrobiales bacterium | reverse complement strand
CTGCTCGAGCAGGGAGATTTCGGCGAGCAGCGGCACGCCCAGTTCGTGCGACAGCGATCGGCCCCCGCCCTCGCCGAAGAGGTGGTGACGTTGGCCGCACGAGCAGGTCAGCCCGCTCATGTTCTCGATGACGCCGAGCACGCGGATGTTCGACTTGCGCGCGAAGTCGGCCGCGCGCGCCGCGACGCGCTGCGCGGCGAGCGCCGGGGTCGTGACGACGATCTGGCCGATCTGGGGCAGTAGCCGCGCGAGGGTCATCGCGATGTCGCCGGTGCCGGGCGGGGTGTCGATGAGCAGGTAGTCGATGCCGGACCAGTTGGCGTCCTCGATGAACTGCGCCACGGCCTTTTGCACGATGAGCCCGCGCCACAGCAGCGCCTGGTCCTCGTCGGCGAGCAGGCCCATCGAGAGCAGCTTGATGCGACCGCGTCCGACGTGGCGCTCGAGCGGTTGCATTTTTCCCGCGAGCGCTTCGACCTCGCCGTGGATGCCGAGCAGGCGGGCCAGCGAGAAGCCCCAGATGTCGGCGTCGAGGACACCGACCGTGTGGCCGCGCTCGGCGAGGGCCACCGCCAGGTTCGCGGTGACGGTCGACTTGCCGACGCCGCCCTTGCCCGAGGCGATCATCAGGACCGGGGCCTGGAAGGGGATCGAGGTCCGCGGAGCCCGCTCCTGGGCGAGGACCCTCGCCCGGCGCATCAAGTCGCCCTTGGCGTCGGCGTCGAGCACGCCCAGCACGAGATCGGCTTCGCGTACGCCGTCGAGCGAGAGGACCGCCTCGCGCACGTCGCGTTCGATCTGGTTCTTGAGGGGGCAGCCGGCGGTCGTGAGCGCCACGTGCACTACGGCCCGGCCCCCATCGTCGACGGCGATGTCGCCCACCATGCCCAATTCGACGATGGACGCGCCCAGTTCGGGGTCGAGCACCTGGGCGAGGCGGGCGCGGATGTCGTCGGCGAGGGCCATTTAGAGACGCTACCGGTGATTCCTAAGGGGTGTTCAATCGCGGGATCCTTCGCTACCATGGATGGTGGAACTATTGAAGGAGCGCCATGTCGAACCTGACGACGAGTCTGAAACTGACACAGAAGCCGACGGACCCCATCGTGCTGACTGACGTCGCCGCGGCCAAGGCGGCCGAATTGATCGCGGCCGAGGGCCTTGACGAGGTGCTGGCGCTGCGCGTCTCGGTCAAGCCGGGCGGCTGTTCCGGTTTCAACTACGACATGTTCTTCGACTCCGAGTTCGCCGCCGACGACATCACCCGCGAATTCGGCGGCGTCAAGGTCGTCGTCGACCCGGCCAGCGCCGAGCTGCTCTACGGCTCGACGCTCGACTTCACCGACGGGCTCCAGGGAGCGGGATTCCACATCACCAATCCCAACGCGTCGCGCACCTGCGGCTGCGGCAACTCCTTCAGCTAGGACCGACCATGAGCGTGGCGCCCCGGCCCTACTCGCACTGGCGCCGTGCCGGGGACCTGGTGGTCCTCTCGGGCCAGTTGGGCATGCACACCGAGAACGGCGTGACGAAGCTGGTCGAGGGCGGCACCGCCGCGGAACTGAAGCAGGCGCTCGCCAACGCGGAGCACGTCCTCGCCGAGGCCGGGGCGACCATGTCCCAGGTCGTCAAGGCCACGCTCTTCATCCTGGACATGAAGGATTTCGGCGCCTGCAACGAGGTCTGGCTGGCCGCCTTCAGCGCCCCGCTGCCGACCCGCACCGCCGTCGCCGTCGCGCAACTGCCCCTGGGCGCGCACGCCGAGGTCGAACTCTGGGCCTTCGCGCCCGAGGTGGCGACGAGTTAGTCGTTCACCCGCTCGGCGTTGGTCCCGAACTTGTAGCCCACCGAGCGAACCGTCTGGATCAGGTTGGCGTGCTCCTCACCGAGCTTGGCGCGCAGGCGCCGCACGTGGACGTCGACGGTGCGAGCGCCGCCGTAGTACTCGTAGCCCCACACCCGGCTGAGCAGCGTCTCGCGGGTGAAGACGCGGTTGGGGTTGGTGGCGAGGAAGCGCAGCAGTTCGTACTCCATGTAGGTCAGGTCCATGACCCGACCGGTGATAGAGGCCTGGTAGGTCTCGAGGTTCATCGAGAGCCCGCCGTGCTCGACGCGCGGCGCGACGTTCTCGTTGCCGGCCCGTCGCAGCCGGTGGCGCAGTCGCGTCGCGAGCTCACTGACGTCGAAGGGTCCCACCACGAAGTCGTCGAAGAGGTCCTCACGAAAGGTGAGGTCGTCGAGCTGGTAGTGGTCGACCAGCAGGATGATGGGTCGCGCCCCCCGTTCGCGGCTGCGCAGTTGGCGACAGAGGTTCATCGCCTCGGAGAAGGGGAAGGCCGAAGCGTTGATGACGGCGCCGGCGAAGCCGCCGGCCGGCTCGAGGGCGGCCACCTCGTTGAGGCGCCCGGTGCTCGCGACCGCCGGCGTCACCCCGGTCACCTCGAAGGCCTTGCGTACGGGTCCCTCGCAGGAGGGCACGCAGAGCACCACGTCGATCGTCATAGGAGGGGGAGGTACCGTTCGAGCTCGAAGGGCGTCACCTGGGCGCGGTAGGCGTCCCATTCGGCGCGCTTGTTGCGCAGGAACCACTCCACCTGGTGCTCGCCCATGGTCTCGAGCAGCAACTTCGAGTGGGCCATCAGGTCCACGGCCTGGGCCAGGGACTCGGGCAGCGGGGCCGCCTGCTCGCCCTCCTTGGGCAGTTCGTAGTCCCCGCGAACCCCGCTCAGTCCGGCCGCGAGGATCACGGCGAAGGCGAGGTAGGGGTTGGCGGCGGAGTCGGGCGAGCGGTACTCGATGCGCGTGGAGTCGATGCGCCCGGGCTTGACCGAGGGCACCCGCACCAGCGCGGCCGCGTTGAAGCGGGCCCAGCCGGCCGCGACGGGGGCCTCGTCTCCGGGCACCAGACGCTTGTAGGAGTTGACCCACTGGTTGGTGACCGCGGTGATCTCGGGGGCGTGGTGCACGAGACCGGCGATGAACTTCGTCGCCAGCTCGCTCAGCCCGTAGGGGCCGTCGCCGATGAAGGCGTTGCGTTCGTCGCGCCAGAGCGAGAGGTGGGTGTGCATGCCCGAGCCGGGCGTGTTGGCGAGGGGCTTGGGCATGAAGCTGGCCGACACGCCCGACTGGCGGGCCAGTTCCTTGACGACGTGGCGCACGGTCATGACCGTGTCGGCCATGGTGATCGCGTCGGTGTAGCGCAGGTCGATCTCGTGCTGGCCGGGGGCGTCCTCGTGCTGGGCGTGCTCGACGCCGATGCCCATCTCCTCGAGCATCAAGACCGTGCGGCGGCGCAACTGGCTGGCGACGTCGTCGGCCCCTAAGTCGAAGTAACTGCCCCGGTCGATCGGGCGCGGCTCTCGGCTGGGGTCGAGGTCCTCGAAGTAGAAGTACTCGATCTCGGGCGCGACGAAGAAGGTGTAGCCCTCGGCGCGCGCGCCGTCGAGCACGTGGCGAAGCTGCTGGCGCGGGCAGCCCTCGAAGGGGGTGCCGTCGATGTTGGTGATGTCGCAGAAGACCCGGGCCACGCCGGCGCCCTCGTCGTACCAGGGCAGCAGCTGGAAGGTCGAGAGGTCGGGCCGGGCCAGGACGTCGGACTCCTGGATGCGCGAGAAGCCGTCGATGGCGCTGCCGTCG
>JBEKKW010000116.1:0-3654 GCA_050010495.1 Acidimicrobiales bacterium | reverse complement strand
GCCAGTCGCTCGAGCACGCGAGTGGTCCCCTCAGGCGTCTGGTCGGTCGGGGAGAACCCCGTGCCGCCGGTCGTCACGATCAGACCGGAGAAACCGTCGCTCATGTGGATCAGCGCCCTTGCGACATCTTCCTCCCCATCAGGGATTACTATCCGGTCAACGACGGCGAACCCGGCGTCGGTCAACAGCGCCACCAGCGCGTCGCCCGATCCGTCATCGCGGGTCTGCGCCGCGACGGAGGTCGAAACCGTGAGGACCTTGGCGTGACGAGTCACCGTTTCAGGCTACCGCGACGGAGCACGAACCCGAAGTGGTAGTGCCCGAATCGAAGGCGGGCGCCAACGCGACGCGCCAAGATGGGCGGGTGGGGACAGGCGTGGCGATGGCGCGACGGACCATCTCCGCTCTACGGTGAACATTCGCCGAAGGGTCTCGGTATCCATAGGTAGGACGCGACGATAGCGTTGCCGACAATGAAGGAGATGCCCGCAATGAGACACAGGAACCAGAAGCGCAGCAGCGCGGGACTCTCTCGATACGGCGTCGCGGCCCTGACCCTGCTGGCCGGCGGCGCGACGCTCGTCGCGAGCGCCCCCATCTCCGGCGCGTCCTCGTCGCCCACGACGATCACGGTCTCTCAGAACAAGACGTGGGGTCCGACCCTGACGCTCAAGGACGGCTTCACGCTCTATCGACTCAAGTCGGACGGCACGGACAAGACAACCTGCACCGGTAAGTGCGCCACCATCTGGCTGCCCGTGCTCTTGGCCACCGGTCAGAAGACGCCAGTGGGCGACGGCGTGGGCAAGCTCGGGTCGTTCACCCGCCCGGGCGGAGGTCAGCAGGTCACCTACGAGGGCATCCCGCTCTACCGATTCTTCAAGGACAAGAAGGCTGGCGAGGTGACGGGCAACGTCAAGGACACGTGGGGCCAGTGGTGGTCCATCAACCCCGCCAACCCGCTCAAGGCGCCGAAGAAGGTCGGTGGCTCGACGGGCACGACTACGACGACCGTCGGCGCTGGCGGCGGCGCCTACTGATCAATGACCAGTCTCGACTCGAACTACCGGTACGGAAACGGTTCGGCCCTGCAGTTGCGCTCGGCGACCGAGCGCAACCCGTCGGGTCGATGGCGGCGCTGGGGTCGCACGATCATTATGAAAGAGGCCGGGGCCACCAAGGCCTGGTACGGCGTGGTGGCCCTCGGGGCCCTGACGACCTGGCTGGGCTACGTGGGGCTGCGCACCCTGCTGAGCGCCGGAACCGTCTCGCTCGCCCTCTCCGAAGCGAGAGCCCGCGCCATCGGACCGGCGTTGCTCGTCTTCATCGCGGTGATCCTGCTCGCTGAGCAGTTCTGGCCGGCGGTGCCACGGCCCGTACTCTCGCGGGCCCACCTCGTAGACGCCGGGTACCTCGCGATCTTCGCGCTCCTGGTACTGCCGGTGCTGACCTTGGTCGAGACCGGCTTCGCCGTCGAGGTCGGCCGCCACCTTCGATTCCTGCTGCTCGGACGTCTGGCCCTCGGCTCCCAGGTCGTCGTGGTCGCCCTCATCCTCATCGGCATCGACGCCATGAACTGGGCCGCGCACGTCGCCAACCACCGGTCGCTGACCCTGTGGCGCATCCACGCGCTGCACCATTCCCAAGAGGACATCAGCGTGCTCACCACGTTCCGCACCCACCCGCTCATCCACGCGTCCTACCTCCCCTCGCTCTTCCCGGCCCTGATCCTCGGCGCGAGCGGCGGCGTGCCGGCCACCGCGATCATCGTCTACGGCTGCCTGATCACCCTGCCCCACGCCAACCTGCGCTGGACGTTCGGCCCCCTCGGCCGGGTCGTCGTCAGTCCGGCCTATCACCGCCTGCACCACGCGGCGTCGCCGATCGACGAGCGCGGCACCGTCAACTTCGCCTTCGTGCTGGTCTGCTGGGACCAGCTGATCCACCGCGCCATCTTCCCGAACGGCGACGTGCCGATCGCGACCGGCATCGCGGGACGTCCCGTGCCGATCGAGCAGGTCGGCCCGGCCCGCCGCGCCCCCCGGATCATGGCCGCGCAGCTGGCCCAGCCCTTCACGATCCACGCCGCCACCGACGCTGTCGAACGGCCGGTGTGACGATTCCGCTCTCTCGCGCGGTCCAGCGCGTCCACGCGACCCGCGACGCCTTGCTCACACGCGACCTGGCGCTGGTGGCCGCGCGGATCGCACTCGCGTGGATATTCGTCTACCACGGTGCCGGCACGCTGTTCGGAGCCTTCGGCGGTGCGGGGATCCATGGCGAGGCCGTCTACTTCTCCACCGTCGCCCATCTGCATCCGGGGACCTTCTTCGCGGTGCTCGCCGGCATCATCGAGTGCTTCGGGGGTGCGGCCGTAGGACTGGGCGTCTTCGGTCGCCTCGCCGCCGCCGCGCTCGTGGGCGACATGGTGATGGCCATGATCACGGTGACGTTCGCCCAAGGTCTGGTCGGCAACTCGTCCGGGATCGGCTACCAGTTGAACGTTGCCCTGGCCGCACTCGCCGCCGTCGTGGCGCTGCTCGGCACCGGACGCTTTTCCCTCGACCGCGCGATCAAGGCCCTCTTCTCGAGGTGAGGCCGTGGCTCCGCGCTCAACCCGCAGTGACGGTGCGTTGGGATCGATCGATTGGATGTCGCGATGGCGCCCCCTCGAGGGCCGGCATCGACGCGGGCGGGCTGTTCGACACGACCGGTGGACCGTACTGCGCCCGCGGGCCGGCGCCCGCGCCTGGCGGGCCGGCGGTGATGTGGTTGGCGGGCGTCACGTAGGACCAGAGTCCGGTACCCACGATCACGGCCAACAGCGCAACGGGTACCCACCGCCCCAAATGGGTCAGCAGCCACGACGCGAGCAGCGCGAGCAACCCGAGCACGGGCACGTAGAAGCGCACGACGTGCTCGGGGTTGCCCGGACCGTTGGTCTGCAGGACCGTCCAGGTGTACATGGCGTAGAGCCCCCAGATACTGGCCCAACCCGCGCTCAGCACCAGGACGACCACCCCGTCGAGACGGGCCCGAACTCGCGCGCTCGAGGACTGATCGAGTTCTCGCGCCCGCACGAAGCGCGTGGCGACCCACGCCACGCTCGCCAGCGCCAACAACCACACCGGCATGCTCTCGATGAGCCGCATGGGCATGCGCCGCACGTTGGGGCCGATCGCGCTGAGCGCGAAGGTGATCAGACCGGACTGGTACCCCGTTTTGAGCAGACCGCCGTAGAGGGCCCGATTGAGGACGACGTCGCCGAGCGCGAAGACCACCACCGATCCCAGCCAGGCGACCAGCATCGTTCGCCGGAGTGAACTGGCGCGGTAGAGGGCGAGCACGGCGACGATGGCGACGATCAAAACGGCGACGTCGGTGTAGCGCACCAGCACGGCCAACTCGAGCGCCACGAAGGAGAGCGTGCCCAGCACGGTGCGGCGGGTGACCGAGTCGTCCTTCGCCAACAACACGCCGAGCAGGAGGCCCGCACCGCAGGCGATCAGTGACGCGTCGGTGAACGTCGACATGGTGGCGCGCCAGGCGAAGCTGAGCGCCACGCCCGAGAAGCAGTAGAGACCGACCGCGTAGACCCCGCCCCAGCGACCGAGCCAGCGGCGCGCGCCGTAGAAGAGCCCGAGGCAGGCCAGG
>JBEKKW010000115.1:0-3663 GCA_050010495.1 Acidimicrobiales bacterium | reverse complement strand
CGAGGTAACACCCACGCAGGACTGCTCGCGGCCGAACCAAAAGGACCGTCGAGCGGCCACCCGGCGAATCGAGAACGACGTTCAACTCGATTCGCCGGGTGGTTCTTTTTCGGGCACGTCCCATGTATTGGGGCGAACGGGCAACTGCTCGATTGGGAGCGCCTCCGACCTCGCCGGGCACAACACACGATTGACTGTGACGTCGATGTCGCATCCGCGAATAATGGCATCACCTTCAGCGGCGACCGTCACAAGCGACCGGCGCATCGATGAAACCGGCGGTTGTAGGCTCTTCACTCCTCCCGTTCTCTGACGCGCTCCAAGGGACGGACCTAGCCGACTACCTTATGAATGGGACCTGATAGGTCGCGCAAAGAGTCAACGGTCACATTCTCGCGATGGGCGATGATCTCCGCGCAGATCGAGATCGCGGTCTCCTCGGGGTTCCGTGAACCGATGCTCAGACCGATCGGGGCCATGATCTCATGGATCTGCTCACCATCAACACCAGCCTCCATAAGCAGGACGACACGCTCAGCGTGGGTCTGGCGCGAACCCATCGCGCCGAGGTAGCCAACGTTGGTAGTGAGCGCCACCGCGATCGCCGGTACGTCGACCGTGTGGTCGTGGGTGAGCACGCAGATGGCGTCCTGGGGTCCGAGTTGGTCGGCGACGCTCGCCAGATAGCGGTCTGGTCGCTCGACGACGACCGAGTCGGCTTCGGGAAAGCGTGTCCTCGTCGCGAACATCGCGCGTGCGTCGCACACCGTCACGCGATAACCCAGCACCTTGGCGATCTTGACCAGCGGTCGGGTGAAGTCGACCGCGCCGATGACGATCATCCGCGGCGGCGGGGAGTAGACGTCGAAGAACACGGTCACGTCATCGCGATTTGGTTCACCCGAGGGGCCGTAGTGACGCGTCACGTTCTGACCCGAGGCGAAGGAAGCCTCGAGATCATGAGACACGGCACGCCCCAGGGCGTCATCGGCGAACGAACCGGAGGACTCTTTGGTTGAGTCCCGTAGGACCGTCGCCCCCAGGGCCGCCTGCCCTTCGGAAGGGGCGGTCGATGCAATAACGGTCGCGATGGCCACCGGCCGCTCTTCGTGCACGCGCTCGAAGAGCGTCGCGAAGACATCTTCCGCCTCCAGGCGCTGCAGGAAGATCTCCACCGCACCGCCGCAGGTCAAGCCGGCGGCCACGGCGGCGTCGTCGGAGTAGCCAAAAGTGCAAAATCTCGCCCCACCTCCTTCGAGAACGGCGAGGGCCTCGGTCACGATCGCCCCCTCTACGCACCCTCCGGCGATGGATCCGGTGACCTCGCCATCGTCGCTCACCGCCATCGCCGTTCCCGGCTCCCGCGGGCCCGAACCGAGAGCTCCGACGACCCGGGCCAGCACGACCCGTTGACCGCTTTCGCGCCAACGTTCGATATCGCTCAGCAGATCTTTCATCGCTGGATTCCTCTCTCGTTGCAGTAACAAACGTTCGATGTTGGGTTCCACGGGGGCCGGCGACGTGCGACAGTCAGTGTATCGGCGACCGTCATGTACTCCCCAGGTGAGAGGAACGTAAAACTTGGTTACTTCCAGGAATTTGTTGTTATAGTCCGAGCGCAGGGCGATTTTCGTCATGAGAACGGGGGCCTCGTGTACGGACCGGCGTGGTCGGTTGATCTGGTGGCGGCGCTGCTCATTGCCACGGTCGCGTACTGCTCTCTTCGCCTGATCTTTCTGCAGACCACGCGGCGCCCCGACCGGCGTGACGTCCACGTGGTGCACATCGTCATGGGTACGGTGATGGCCGCCATGGTGCTCGACGTGGGCAACGTCGGGTCGAGCCGCGCCTGGGAGGTCGTCTTCGTCGGATTCGCTGGCTGGTTTCTCTGGCGGGCGATTCAGATGACCCGCGCGTCGTCGTCGACCTGGCACGCGCTGCACGAATCGAACCACGTGGTCACCAGCTCGGCGATGGTAGCGATGTTCACCGGCGGCATGGTGATGCACGGTGGCTCGATGGCGGGCATGGCCGGCATGTCGGGTATGGCCGCCCAGCCGAGCTGGCTGGCGCCCGCGGCCCTCTTCTTCGCCGTGGCGTTAGCCGGCTACGGGATCTGGAACGTGACACTGATGCTCGCGACGCGGTCCCCGGCGCCCTTCGTGCACCTGGTCTCGGCGAACTCGGGCGCCGTGGTGAGGGAGGCGGCTCCGACGTCGTCGCAAGCGTCGGTCACGGCACCCCGGCTGACCCTTTGTTGCGACGTGGCGATGGCTATTTCGATGGTATATATGTTTGCGTGGGTCCACTAAATGGGCGAAAACGGTGAAATCTTCTGGGTGGTGAAGGCTAGGCAACAAGAGCTGTTGAAAACGCAGTAATCGTACGCAAAGAGGGGGTCTCGCACGATGCAAGTTCCAGCACCGTTCAAATACGAGCGCGCTACGTCAGTGGATCAGGCGATATCCCTGCTCCACGGAGATTCGGCCCGGCTCATCGCGGGAGGACACAGCCTCCTGCCCATGATGAAGCTCCGTCTGGCGACGTTCGAGACGTTGATCGACATCAATGGTCTCGCCAGCGAGCTCGGCTTCATCCGACGCGAGGGGGACGTGGTCCATATCGGCGCCCTGACTCGGCACCGCGAACTCCTGGAGTCCGAGGAGTTAGCGACGCTCTTCCCGATCTTTCGCGACGCCGAGCACGTGATCGCCGATCCCGTCGTACGAAATCGAGGCACCATCGGCGGTTCCCTCTGCCAGGCCGATCCCTCGGAGGACCTCTCGGCCGTCTGCACCACCCTCAACGCCAGTTGCGTGATCCGCGGCGCCGATGGAGAACGGGTGGTGACCATGGAGGACTTCTACCGCGGGCCCTACGAGACGGCCGTCGCCGACACTGAGATGCTCACCGAGATCCGCATCCCGGTGCGCCCCGGTGGTTCGAGCGCCTATAAGAAGGTGGAGCGTCGCGCCGGCGACTGGTCCGTCACCTCGAGTGGCGCGGCGGTGTGGATGGCCGACGGGAAGATCACCGACGCCCGGGTGGGACTGGCCGCGGTGGGGCCGAACACCACGGGCATACCAGCGATCTCGGAGCTGCTGCGGGGCCAGGCGCCGTCGGAGGAGCTCTTCAGCCAAGCCGGGGCGCTGGCCGCCGAGGCCTCCAAGCCCTCGCACGACCTACGCGGCACCGTCGAGTACAAGCGCCACTTGGCCAACGAATTGACCCGACGGGCGCTGCGCACGTCGGTGGAACGAATCAACGAGCGGGGAGCCTAACTATGCAGGTGGCAATCGAGGTCAACGGATTAGAGGTCCACGAGGAGATCGAGGACCGTATGCTCCTGGTGCATTTCCTACGCGACACTCTGTTACTACGGGGGACGCACTGGGGCTGCGACACCAGCAACTGCGGCACCTGCGTGGTGTGGCTCGACGGCGAGCCCGTCAAGTCGTGCACCGTCCTGGCCGCCATGGCCGACGGCCATAAGGTCCGAACGGTCGAGGGCCTCGAGCAGAACGGCCAACTCGACCCCGTCCAACAGGGCTTCATGGAGTGCCACGGCCTGCAGTGCGGTTTCTGCACACCGGGCATGATGATGACGGCCCGGGCCCTGCTCGACCGCAACCCCGACCCGAGCGAGAGCGAGATCCGCGAAGC
>JBEKKW010000114.1:0-5701 GCA_050010495.1 Acidimicrobiales bacterium | reverse complement strand
GGTGGGCGCTGAGGGACTCGAACCCCCGACCTGCTGAGTGTAAATCAGCTGCTCTAACCAACTGAGCTAAGCGCCCGAGAGTCACCAGCCTAGATGGCTCCCTCTCTAATGATGGAATCCAGCAGCGCCCTCGTGCCCGCGATAACGGGTCGACGAAAAACCATGGCCGAGGTCTCGAGGACCTCGCCTCGAAAGTCCACCGCATAGGCACCGGCCTCACGGGCGATCAACAGTCCGGCCAGATAGTCCCAAGGGTTCAACGTGGAGTGCTGGGCCACGCTGTAGGCGTCGATCGACCCGTCAGCCACCAGACAGATCTCGAGGCTGGCGGCACCGAGGGCCCGGTACTGGGCCCAACCCAGGTGACGCGACGGCAAGCCCGAGAAGGCAATTATCGCCTTAGACATCTCTTCGATCGCGCTGACGCGGATCGCTCCACGGTCCCGTGTCGCGCCGGCGCCGACCTCGGCTTCGTAGGTGACACCGCTCGACTGATCGACGACCATCCCCGCGACCAGTTCCTCGTCGCGCAGCACGGCCAAACTCGTCGCGTAAAAAGGGATCCCTCGATCGCAGTTCGTCGAGCCGTCGATCGGGTCGATCACCACCGTCAACTCACCACTACCCGATGCACCGGACTCCTCGCTCACCACTCGGTATCCCGAACCGGTGAGAACACGCAAGGCCACCTCGTCGGCCACGACGTCGAGGTGATACTGCGTCGCGCGTTGGCCCGACAGACCTCGACCGCGCTGCCCCTTTACGACCTCGCCAATCTCGTGCGCACATTCACGAAGTGTGGCGAAAAGGGAATCAGTCACCCGAACACGGTACTGGTCGGCACGAGTAACCTGAAGTCAATGGCCGCCATAGATGTCGCAGGATTCGTCGCTGACCTCAAGGACCATGCCGTGACGCACGGCTTCCACGTGCACGACGAACGCCATTTCGTCGAAACCTACTCGCTGCGACAAGCCTGGGAAGTCGACCTACATCCCGAGGACGGCTGCGGCGGCCCGGTGGACCTGCATATCGAGCTCGACGTCGATCCCCGCACGCTGCTCGCCTTCGAGGACGCCGTGCTCGGCCTGCCCGACGACGTCGACCCGCCCGACGAGTTTCACTTTCCCCTCGTGCTCACCTGGAGCCTGCCCCCCATGCCCCACAGCCCCGACCTGCTCCGTCTGGCGATCGACCTGGCGCCCATCGGCGGACTCGAGATGCCGCTCGAGGTGACCGCGAGCGACTCCTTCGCGTCGCCGACCGAAGCGAGCGAGCGGCGAATCTCCATCGTGGCGCGCCGCGCCATCTCGCTCAGTCAGGTCGCCAAAGGCGAGGACCCCCTGTGCGACATCTTCGAGCGAGGGCACAGCGTGAGCGACTTCTTGTTGCAAGCGGCCGACTCGTGGCTCGGCTAACTTCGCGAGCCCCACTACTAGTACCACTGTTGGCGGCCGGAGTGGCGCTCAGTTCATGCGGCAGCGGCGGTGCCGTCGCCGACGCCCGCCTGTCGTGCAGGAGCGTCCACGCCTCACTGGCGCTCCAGAAGCAGAGCGAGCAGCCGGGGCTCACCTCCGCTCAGCGATCGCGACTGCAGGCGCGCGCGATGAGCGAACTGCTTAAGGCGACCCAGCCGGCCGCCAACGCGACGTCACTGGACGGGAGCTGGAACCCTCTGATGACCACGATCAACGAGGCGGAGCGGGTGCCACTCGCCAACCTGGTGCCGGCCCTGACGAGGCTCTGCCGCGTCGCGGACTCGTCGACGCCCTATCTCTAGGCCTGCGGGAAGCGTTCGTAGAGCCACTCGAGCGAATTCTCGTCGAGCATCGCGTCCTCCCAGCCCTGCAGCGTGTCCTCGAGGGCGGCCAGTGAGGCGGCCTTGCCGATCACGACGACCGTGAGGTCGCTGATCTCCTCGTCCGACACCAGGAAATCGCCGAAGATGTCCTCGTTGACGATCGCCTCGGGCTCGACCATGAGGTACAGCTCGCCGGTCGCCTCGACCCAGGAGAGTTCGTACTCGTTGTCCGACGCGTCAGTCCACTCGCTGCCGAATTCGAACTCGGCGCTCTCGCGGCGGGCCTCGTTCTGCTCATAGAAGGATTCAATGTCCATCGCCTAAGACTATTGCGCGCTATGTGCGCCGCGCTATGCGTTCTCGCGGCCACGCTGACGGGCGTGAAAAAAGGTCCGAATTGGAACACCTGTCGTATCGCCCCGCGGTGCGCCGGTCCACCTGTACTAGGCGCCATGACAGCGACCACGGATCTGCTAGGACAACTACGACGGGAATGGCACCGCGCCGGCCGCACGCGCGAGGCACGTTCGTCCCTCGAACGGGTGCGCGAGCATCATCCCGGGGTGGCCCTCGAGGGCCGTCACGACCTCTGCGACGTGGTCGACGCCCTCGAGATTCGCGGTGGACTCAGCGCCGTCGAACGCGCGGAGGTGGTACGGGCCCTCCTCATCGAGGCCGGCGACCCGCTGGTGCACCGCACCCTGCTCCAGACTTTGCTACCGGGCATCGTGAGCGTCTGTCGCCAACTGCGCTTCGGCAACGGGATCATCGACGACCCCAGCGAGACCCTGGGCATGGCCCTCTCCCTGGCGAGCGAACTGCTCAGCGACTGGGCCGGCCAGTCGCGCCAGTACTGCGCGCCGGACATCCTCTCGGCCCTGCGCGGCCGACTGCGACGCTGGCTGCTCAAGGAGAAGGCCGCTCGACGCACCGTCTCGGCGTACGACCAGGCGGACGAGCCGAGCGCCATGCCCTCGCCCCTGCTCGCGCGCTTGGAGAGCTATCGCGGTGGTCAGTACGACCGCATCGCGAAGATCACGTACGCGCGCGTCTTCGAGGGTCGTTCGCTGCGCGAACTCGCGCACGATGACCACTCGGCCCCGAGCTCATTGCAGGCCGAACTGCAGCACTTCGCAATTCGATTTCTTGTCTAGAAGACGTCCACGAATCGTGAATAGCAATTCTCATCCAACACCGATAACTTCTGAGGACCATGACGCGCCCGCTGCCCACGATCAAGAGCGCGCACCTCGTCATGTGGTCAAGTCCGGTGCTGCTGCTCGTGTTGGTTTTCACGTTGACGTCGACGTCCTCACCGGTGACGCCACGCGGCCCGGGGCAGGCCTCGCCCCCGCCGCGTTCTCCCACCACCACGAGCACGACGATGACGACGTCGACGACGACTACGACGCCTGCGGTGGCTCCAAAGAAGTCAGAGCGACGAATCACGCCCGCGACGAAAAGGACGAGTTACGTCGACGTGACCGACTCGACCGCGACGTCTCTCGCGCCCGCTCGCGGCGCCAGCGCCTCGAGCGGCGTGCTGAGCGGCACCCTCAGTCCTTCCTTCGACGTCGCCGACATTCCCGTGCAGGGGCCGGGCCTCTGGACCCTCACCACGAGCTCGACGCTGCACGCGCGGTTGACCTGCGCCGCGCAGACCGCCCCGGTCGAGCGCCGAGTCGTCATCTGGACCAGCGAAGCGTGCCAACTCCAACTCACCTCAACGAATCCCGAGGTGTCGCCGACGTGGCAGCTAACCCCCACGCGCTAGGTCGCTTCGCCGCCGGACCCCTGCACGGCGCAGGCCTCGCGCTGTACTTCCTGCTGCTGCCCTACGTCGTGGTGACCAAGTGGGACCAGAGCGCGCACCAGTCCCACGGTTCGTTCGTTCGATTCCTGCTCGTGGTGCTCAGCATCTTCTGGCTCGCCTTCCTCGTCCAGGTCGTGCACAACATCGTTCAATGCTGCCGTTCCTCTCGGCGACGAGCACCGGCGCACCGGCCGGTCCATCGTCGGCGATGTCGACGCCGTATAGCGCGACTACGCGTGACGTTCGCGGGACGCTCGACGAGCGCGGTCACGCGCGCGATTCACCGGCCCGTCGTCCCGATCGGGGCGCGCCGTCTCCGATGGCGGCGCTGGGCGCCATGCCGATGGCCCTGGTGGCCAAGCGGCGGCGCGACGACCTTCGTCTCAATCAGTTCTCCCCCGACGAATCCCAGGTCGATGAATCGATCCGTCTGTTGCGCGGGGCCAGCCCCCGCCTGATCGCCGAGTTGCGCCAGGTCATCGGCGACGACCTCGACGGCGTCGTGACCTTCGCTGAGGATCCCGCCAGACCCAACGTCACACCGAGCGACCGTCCGGTGGTCGTGTGCGTGCTCGAGTCGAACAGCGATGGCACGGTGATCTCCTTCGCCCACGAAGGCGGCCGGCTGCGCGTGCCCGCCGGCTGGAACGCCGACCACGTGGCCGCCGGCGTCGTGGGGCTGCACGACGGGGGTCGCCTCACCATGGCCGGCGACGAAACCACGCTGCTACGTGCGCTGGCGACGCGGGCGCTGCGCCACACCCTCGTGCTCTTTCTCGATGGTGAGGGCGTCCTGGACGACGAGCTGCGCGCCTGTGCGGTAACCATCGAGACCGTCGACGCCGAGGGTCCCCAGCGTCACGGGCTCGTGGCCGGGCAGGAGCCCTCGCCCGTGTTGTCGACGCGCCCGTTCGGCGACGTGCGCGTCGAGGTGCTGCGCAGCGACCCGCGCGTGGTCGGTCTCGCCGAGCCCTTCCTCTCGACATTGCGACGACGCTGCATCGAAATGACGACCTACCTGGCCCTGCATCGCCTCGAGCCGGTGACCGGTGACCGGCTGCGGGTGCGGGTGCTCGCCAACGGCGACGTCGACGCCTCGAGCCGGACCCTCGCCAACACCGCCAGCGCGGTGCGCCGCAGTCTCGGTGCCGACGGCGATGGCGCTCGCTTGCACCCCGTGGGACCCTCGGGTCTCTACGCGACCCACGCGCTGACGAGCGACCTCGAGGTCTTCCACGCCCTGGTGGCGAGGGCCCGTCAGCTCAACCCCGAGGATGGCGCCCCGCTCGTGCACGAGGCACTCTCTCTCGTGCGAGGCGAACCGCTGGCCGCGGCGCTGCGCGGCTTCGAGTGGTTCCTCGCCGAGGGCCACGCCGGGCGATTGGCGCGCGACGGGGAATGGGCGGCGCTGGCGCTGCACCACGACGCGCTGTCGCGCGGCGACGTCGAGCGGGCCTACTGGGCCCTCGAACAGGGGCGTCTGATCGACCCCTACAGCGACGCGCTCGTGGAGGCGCTCGCGGCCGTGCCCCGGCTACGCGAGTTTGGAGGCAATGGATCCGGCGCGGCGAAGCACGAGACCGTCGGCGCCGGTGCTGGAAAAGTGATAGGCCGGCCGCTCGACGGCCTCCGCCACCAGATCGCGTAGCAGTTGCGAGAAGTCGAGCGGCGGCGCGATAAAGAGGTACTTGGCGAGCGATCCGGGAATGGTGTTGATCTCGTTGACGTAGAGCTCGCTCTCATTGGCGAGGAAGTCAATTCGGGCCACGCCGCGCACCGAGGCCACGTCCGCGATGGTCCGCGCGAACGACGCGATCTGCTCGGCCTGTCCCGCGGCGAGCGTGGCCGGCAACTCTCTCGGGGCCGAAACCATACCCTCGCCTCCGACGTACTTGTCGCGATAGTCGAGGATCTCGGCGGCGCTGGAGTGACGCAGGGGCTTCTCGATCGCCGACAGCTCCAGAGCGGGGTAGGTACGAATGGCGATCTGCACGTCGGTCAAGTCATCGCGAAAGGGTTCGACGATGCAGCCGCGCGCCATGTGGGCGTTGGCACCGAGGCGGGCCTTCGCCGTCGCCAGGTCCGCG
>JBEKKW010000113.1:0-3854 GCA_050010495.1 Acidimicrobiales bacterium | reverse complement strand
CGCGGCGAAGTCGTGGGCTGCCTCGGGGCCAACGGGGCCGGCAAGACGACGCTCATCAGGCTGTTGCTCGGACTGCTCATCCCGACGGGCGGCCGGGCCGAGATCTTCGGCCTCGACTCCCAGCGCCAGACCGTCGAGGCCCATCGCCGGCTGGCCTACGTCGCCGGCGAGGCGAACCTGTGGCCCAACCTCACCGGGGAGGAGACGCTCCACCTGCTCGGGCGGGTCCAGGGCAGGGTCGACGAGCCCTACCGCGCCGAATTGATCGAGCGCTTCGAACTCGACCCCACCAAGAAGGTCCGGGCCCTCTCCAAGGGCAACCGTCAGAAGTTGGCGCTGGTGGCGGCCCTGATGGTCCGTCCGGAGCTACTGATCCTCGATGAGCCGACCAGCGGCCTGGACCCGCTGATGGAACAGGCCTTCCGCCACTGCGTCGGCGAAGCCCGCGAGCGCGGCCAGAGCGTGTTGTTGTCGTCGCACATCCTCAGTGAGGTCGAGGTGCTGTGCGACCGTATCGGGATACTGCGTGACGGGGTCCTCGTCGAGATCGGCACGATGGCCCAGATGCGTCACCTCTCGGCCCTGATCGTGCAGGTGACCTTCGACGACCGGGTGCCCGACCTGTCCGGCGTCGCCGGGGTGTCGATGGTCGAGGTCGAAGGGCGAACGCTGACGTGCCAGGTCAAGGGACCGGTCGAGCCGTTGCTGCAGGTGCTCGCCGGTGCCGGGGTCCACGAACTGTTGAGCCGGGAGCCTTCCCTCGAAGAGCTCTTCCTTTCGCACTACGGGCCGGGTTCGCCCCGGGAGGCCTCGGGTGACGCTCACTGACGCACCGGCCGACGCCCGGCGCGCTCGAGCGACGTCGAGTACCGCCGTCTATCGCACCACCGGCCGTCGAGCCATCGTGTCGGGCGCCGGTTGGGGCCTCATCTTCGGGGTTTACGTGGCGGCCCAGGCACTCGGCTACGCGACCAGCTACAAGACGGCGGCGTCGCGGCGGCTGCTGGCTAGCGAGTTCGGTTCCAATCCGGGGATCAGCGCGCTCGTCGGTCCCGCCCATCACATCAACACCGTCGCCGGATTTACGACGTGGAAGTGTCTGGCCGTGCTCGCGGTCACCGGGGCCGTGTGGGGCATCCTCCTCGGCACGAAGTTGCTGCGCGGCGAGGAGGACGCCGGCCGCTGGGAGTTGCTGCTCACGGGACCGACCACCCGACGGGGGGCGGCCGTGCAGGCGGTCGGCGCTCTCGCCAGTGGTTTCGCGACGTTGCTCGTCGTCACCTCGGTGTTGGTGGTGCTGATCGGGCGCTCGCCGAAGGTGGAGTTCGGCGCCGGCGCCGCTGGGTACTTCGCCCTGGCGTCGGTCTCGGGGGCGCTCATGTTCCTCGCGGTGGGTGCGCTCGCGAGCCAGCTCGCGTCGACCCGGCGCCAGGCGGCCGGCTACGCCGCCGCGCTGCTGGGCGCCTGCTACGCCGTGCGCATGGTGGCCGATTCGGGCCTGGGTCTCGGGTGGCTGCTCTGGCTGACCCCGCTCGGCTGGGTCGAGCAGCTGCGGCCGTTCACGAGACCCGACCCCGTGGCGCTCGTGCCCATCGTGCTGTTCTCGCTCGCCGCCGCGCTCGCCAGCGCCTGGCTCGCCGGACGGCGCGACGTCGGGGCCAGCCTGCTGCGCGATCGCTCCAGCGCGAAGGCCCGCCTGGTGCTCCTGTCGGGACCGGTCGGGCTGGCCCTACGCCAGATGCGCTCGACCCTGCTCGCCTGGGCCGGGGGCATCACCGCCTACGGGCTGGTGCTCGGCAGCATCGCCAAGACCGGCGGCAAGATCTTCACCAGTTCGCCAACCCTGCGGCTCTTCTTCTCGCGCCTGGGCGTCACGGGCGCCCAGGCCTACCTGGGCTTCGCCCTGCTCATCATGGCCATGGCGCTGGGCTTCGTCGCCGTGGGCCAGGTCGCGGCGGCGCGGACCGAGGAGTCGACGGGCCGTCTCGAGAACCTGTTGGTGCGGCCCCTCGGGCGGGTCCCGTGGCTGCACGAACGGTCCGTGATCGCGGTGTCGGTGCTGGTCGTCGGCGGGCTGCTCGCCGGCCTCTCGACCTGGTTGGGCGCCGCCATCGAACACGCCGGGGTCGGTTTCACGTCGATGATCGACGCCGGCCTCAACGTCGTGCCCCCGGCCCTGGTCCTCTTGGGTGTCGGCATCCTCGTCTTCGGCCTCTGGCCGAGGGTGGCGGTAAAGGTCACCTACGCGGTGCTGCTCTGGTCCTTGTTCGTCGAGCTCATCGGGGGGGCCGTCTCGCTCAATCACTGGGTCCTTGACACTTCGACCCTGCACCAGATGGCCCCGGCGCCGTCCGAACCGGTCGACTGGACCTCGGCCGGCGCGATGGTGGCCATCGCCGTCGCGGCGACGCTGGTCGGCTACCACCGCTTCGCGCGCCGCGACCTGGCCGGCGAGTGAGCTACTCGTCGAGGGTGAGGCTGACGGGGCAGTGGTCGCTGCCCATCACGCCGGGATGGATGTCGGCCGCCCGCACCCGAGCGACGAGGTCCTGGGAGACAAGGAAGTAGTCGATGCGCCACCCGACGTTGCGCGAGCGGGCGTTGGAGAAGTTCGACCACCAGGTGTAGTGCCCGTTGCCCTCGTGGAAGAGACGGAAGGTGTCCACGAAACCGGCGTCGATGAAGTTCTGGAAGCCCTGGCGCTCTTCGCTGGTGTAGCCCTTCTTGCCCACGTTGGACTTGGGCTGGGCCAGGTCGTCGGGCGTGTGCGCGACGTTGAGGTCGCCGCAGAAGATGACCGGCTTGCTCGCCTCGAGGGCCTTGACGTAGTGCAAGAAGGCGGGGTCCCACTGACGGTGGCGAAGGGCGAGGCGCCCGAGGTCCTCCTTGGCGTTCGGGGTGTACACGGTGACGAGGAAGAAGTCCGGGTATTCGGCCGTCAGGACCCGCCCCTCGGTGTTGGGGTCGCCGAAGCCGTCACCGCGCACGTCGAATCGTTCGATCGCCTCGTCGGAGAGTCCCGGCGTCACCCGCAGCGGCGTGGCCTTGGAGAAGATCGCCGTGCCCGAGTAGCCCTTCTTCTCGGCCGAGTTCCAGTGCTCCTCGTACTGGGGCAGTTCGATCACCGATTGGGACTGCTGGGCCTTGGTCTCCTGGAGGCAGATGACGTCCGGATCGAGCTCGTCCACGAAGGGGGAGAAGAGGCCCTTGTTGCTCACCGCGCGAATTCCATTGACGTTCCACGACACCAGGCGCATCACAGAAATGTAGCAACCGGCCCCACGGCGCCGAACCGGCGAGCGCGCGGGCGCCCGATACGCTCCAGGTCTGCGCGTCGACATCCGTCGACGGGCTCGGCTACGAATAGGTGTTGTATGCAAGAGATCAGCGGGGCGAGCGACGCCCAACTCGTTACCCTGATCGGACGCTATAGCGAGGTGGCCCTCGCCGAGGTGTACCGACGCCACGGCGGCGCGGTCTTCGGCCTGGCCTGTCGGGTCCTCAACAACACGACCGAGGCCGAGGACGTGGTCCAGGAGGTCTTCCTGCGCCTGTGGAACCAGCCGGACCGCTTCGACCCGTCGCGCGGCTCGCTGCGCTCGTTCCTGCTGGCCCAGTCGCACGCGCGCAGCGTGGACGCGATACGTTCGCTCAACTCGCGCCGGGCCCGCGAATCGCGCGAGGCCGGGCGCACCGCACGGGCCGAATACGATATGCAGCACGAAGTGTGGGACCTCACCGTGGCCCACCAGGTCGCGCGGGCGCTGGGTGACCTGCCCGAAGAGGAGCGCCGGGCCATCGAGCTGGCCTACTTCGAGGGACTGACCTACGTGGAGGTGGCCCGACTCCTTAAC
>JBEKKW010000112.1:0-4102 GCA_050010495.1 Acidimicrobiales bacterium | reverse complement strand
CACTGGCAGCACCGTTTACGCGGCGTCGACTACCGCGCCCTCAGCGGCCGGCACCTACTCAATCACTCCGGCCGGTGGCACCGTGACGATCACGCCGAGCAGCGACGCGTCGAAGTACTCGACCACCTATGACTATTACGCGGGCACGCTCACCATCACTGCCTTGGTAGTGACACCGCCGCCAGTGCCAACACCGCACGCCACGCGAGTGGTGGGGACGGCCCTGGTCGGCAGGAGTCGCACGCTCACGATCGTCGGAACCAACTTCACCGCCGCTCCGAGCGTGACCAGTAACCAGGTGGGTGCCATCGTGCGAGTGCACGCTAGAAGCGCGAACCGCATCGTCGTCACGGTGACCGTTCGTCTCGGCGTTCGCCCGGGCGCACACCTGTTCACGATCACGACCAGCGCGGGCAAGAAGTGCCGCATCGGTTACATCACGAGGTAACACCCACGTAGGACTGCCCGCGGCCGATTTATTAGGTCTGTCGGGCGACTGCCCGGCGAATCGAGAACGAAGTTCAACTCGATTCGCCGGGCAGTTCATATTCGGGCACGTTTCACGCTCTGAGCACTCGAATAAGAGCCGCGACGAGGGAATCTCGACCCGGTCAAGTGCACCGTCATAAGTGGTCGCGACGTCAACCTCGTGGTCAAAACGCGCGGCCCAACCCTCAGCGACAAGTAGTAGAGGCGGCGAGCGTGCAAGGTTTCGGATGCTCTACGAATCTTCGATCGAACGCCCTTCAGATTCGCCCGAAAGGGCCGAGGCTAACTGACGACCGTGTGTATTGGACCTGAAAGGTCACGCAAAGAGTCGACGGTCACGTTCTCGCGATGGGCGATGATCTCCGCGCAGATCGAGATCGCGGTCTCCTCGGGGTTGCGCGAACCGATGCGCAGACCTATCGGCGCCATAATCTCATGGATCTGCTCTTGGTCAACTCCGGCCTCCACGAGCAATGTCACGCGCTCAGCATGGGTCCCACGCGAACCCATCGCGCCGAGGTAGCCCACCTTGGTGGTAAGCGCCACAGCGATCGCGGGTACGTCTACCGTGTGGTCGTGGGTGAGCACGCAGATGGCGTCCTGAGGACCGAGTTGGTCGGCGACGGTCGCCAGATAGCGGTCCGGCCGCTCAACGACGACCACATCGGCTTCGGGAAAGCGCGTCCTCGTCGCGAACATCGCGCGCGCGTCACACACCGTCACGCGATAACCCAACACCTTCGCGATCTTCACCAGAGGACGGGTGAAGTCGACCGCGCCGATGACGATCATTCGCGGCGGCGGCGAGTAGACGTCGAAGAACACGGTCACGTCATCGTGATCCGGTTCACCCGAGGAGCCGTAGTAACGCGTCACGTTCTGGCCCGTGGCGAGGGAGTCCTCCAGATCGTGAGTCACGGCGCGGTCCAGGGCGTCATCGGCGAACGAACCGGAGGTCCCTTTGGTTGACTCGTTGACGATCGTCGCCCCTAAGACCGCCTTTACCTCGGATGGGGCAGTCGAGGCGATGACCGTGGCGATTGCTACCGGCCGCTCGTCGCGCAGACACTCGAAGAGCGTCACGAAGGCATCATTCGCCTCCAGGCGCTGCAGGAAGATCTCCACCGCCCCGCCGCAGGTCAATCCGGCGGCCACGGCGGCGTCGTCGGAGTAGCCAAAGGTACGCAGTCTCGCCCCGCCGCTTTCGAGCACGGCGAGGGCCTCGCTGGCGACCGCCCCCTCCACGCACCCTCCGGCAATGGATCCCGCGACTTCGCCACCGTCGCTCACCGCCATCGCCGTTCCCGGCTCCCGGGGGCCCGAACCGAGGGCTCCGACGACGCGCGCCAGCACCACCCGCTGACCGGAACTGCGCCAACGTTCGATATCGCTCAGCAGATCTTTCATCGCTGGATTCCTCTCTCGTTGCTCAAGCCAACGTTCGATGATGGGTTCCACGGGGTCCGGTGAAGTGCGACAGTCAGTGTATCTTCGGCAACTATTTTCTCCACGAGAGGGGGCAACGTAAAACTTGGTTAATTCGCAAGATTTGTTGTTATAGTCCGAGCGCAGGGTGATTTTCGTCATGGGAACGGGGGACTCGTGTACGGACCGGCGTGGTCGGTTGATCTGGTGGCGGCACTCCTGCTCGCCACCGTCGGGTACTGCTCCCTTCGCCTGATCTATCTGCAGGCCACCCGGCGCCCCGATCGACGTGACGTCCACGTGGTGCACATCGTGATGGGTACGGTGATGGCCGCCATGGTGCTCGACGTCGTGAACGTCGGGTCGAGCCGAGCCTGGGAAGTCGTCTTCGCCGGGTTCGCCGCCTGGTTTCTCTGGCGGGCGATACAGATGGCCCGCACGTCGTCGTCGACTTGGCACGCGCTGCACGAATCCAACCACGTGGTCACCAGCGCGGCGATGGTGGCGATGTTCACCGGCGGCATGGTGATGCACGGTGGCTCGATGGCGGGCATGTCGGGTATGGCGGGCATGGCCGCCCAGGCAAGCTGGCTGGCGCCGGCGGCCCTCTTCTTCGCCGTGGCGCTAGCCGGCTACGGGATCTGGAACGTAACGCTGATGCTCGCGATGAGATCACCGGCGCCCTTCGTGCACCTCGTCTCGGCGAACTCGGGCAGCGCAACGCCAACGCGAGTTCGCTCGGTGTCGCGCGGGTCGGTCGCGGCACCCCGGCTGACCCTTTGTTGCGACGTGGCCATGGCTGTTTCGATGGTATATATGTTTGCGTGGGTCCACTAGGTGGGCGAAAACACCGAAATCTTCTGGCTGGTGAAGGCAAGGCAACAAGAGCATTTGAAAACGCAGTAATCGTACGCAAAGAGGGGGTCTCGCACGATGCAAGTTCCAGCACCGTTCAAATACGAGCGGGCGACGTCGGTAGATCAGGCGATCTCGCTGCTCCACGGAGATTCAGCCCGGCTCATCGCGGGAGGACACAGCCTCCTGCCTATGATGAAGCTCCGTCTGGCGACGTTCGAGACGTTGATCGACATCAACGGTCTCGCCGGCGAGCTCGGCTACATCCGCCGCGAGGGGGACGTGGTCCATATCGGCGCCCTGACGCGCCATCGCGAGCTCTTGGAGTCCGAGGAGTTGGCGACGCTCTTTCCGATCTTCCGTGACGCCGAGCACGTGATCGCCGATCCCGTCGTGCGAAATCGAGGTACTATCGGCGGCTCCCTCTGCCAGGCCGATCCCTCGGAGGACCTCTCGGCCGTTTGCACCACCCTCAACGCCAGTTGCGTCATCCGCGGCGCCGATGGCGAACGGGTGGTGACCATGGAGGACTTCTACCGTGGGCCCTACGAGACGGCCGTCGCCGACACCGAGATGCTCACCGAGATCCGCATTCCGGTACGCCCGGGCGGATCGAGCGCCTACAAGAAGGTGGAGCGACGCGCCGGCGACTGGGCCGTCACCTCGAGTGGCGCGGCGGTGTGGATGGCCGACGGCAAGATCACCGACGCCCGGGTGGGACTGGCCGCGGTGGGACCGAACACCACGGGCATACCGGCCATTTCGGAGCTGCTGCGGGGACAATCGCCGTCCGAAGAGCTCTTCAGCCAGGCCGGGGCCCTGGCCGCTGAAGCCTCCAAGCCGACGCACGACTTGCGCGGCACCGTCGAGTACAAACGCCACTTGGCCAACGAATTGACCCGACGGGCGCTGCGCACGTCGGTGGAACGAATCAACCAGCGGGGAGCCTAACTATGCAGGTATCAATCGAGGTCAACGGATTAGAGGTCCACGAGGAGATCGAGGACCGAATGCTCCTGGTGCACTTCCTGCGCGACGTCCTGTTACTGCGCGGGACGCACTGGGGCTGCGACACCAGCAACTGCGGCACGTGCGTGGTGTGGCTCGACGGTGAGCCGGTCAAGTCGTGCACCGTCCTGGCCGCCATGGCCGACGGCCACCAGGTGCGAACGGTCGAGGGCCTCGAACAGAACGGCCAACTCGACCCCGTTCAACAGGGCTTCATGGAGTGCCACGGCCTGCAGTGCGGTTTCTGCACACCGGGCATGATGATGACGGCCCGGGCCCTGCTCGACCGCAACCCCGACCCGAGCGAGAGCGAGATCCGCGAAGC
>JBEKKW010000111.1:0-4106 GCA_050010495.1 Acidimicrobiales bacterium | reverse complement strand
GTGGTCGCCCCGGAGAGCGCGCGCCGTACCTCGTCGAAGGGGAACGGTCGAAAGGTGGTGATCCCGACAACCCCGACCCGTTCGCCGGCGTCACGGCGGCGGTCGACCGCGTCCTTGATCGTGCCCAAGACCGAGCCGAGGGCCACCACCACCGTCGTGGCGTCCTGCGTGCGATACGAGTGCACGAGCCCGCCGCTATCGCGACCGAAGGCTTGGTTGAACCGGCTCGCGAGTTCGGGAATCAGTTCGAGCGCGTCGAGCTGGCGCAGGTGCGAGAGGTAACGGACCTCGGTGAAGGCTTCCGGTCCGACCATGGCGCCGATGGAGATCGGATTGGCCGGATCGAGCAGTTGGCGAGGTTCGTAGGGAGGGAGGAAGGCGTCGACGTCACTCTGTTCGGGCACGTCGATGCCCTCGACGGCGTGGGTCAGGATGAAGCCGTCCATGCAGACCATCACGGGCACCGAGAGCTCCTCGGCGAGGCGAAAGGCCTGGACGTGCAGGTCCGCGGCCTCCTGGTTGGTCTCGGCGAACAGCTGGATCCAGCCGGCGTCGCGCGCGGCCATGGCGTCGCTGTGGTCGTTCCAGATGTTGATCGGCGCGCCGATGGCGCGATTCGCGAGGGTCATCACGATCGGCAGGCCCAGGCCCGCCGCGTTGTAGACGGCTTCGAGCATGAACAGCAGCCCCTGGCTCGCCGTCGCGGTGTACGAGCGCGCACCCGTCGCGGACGCGCCGATCGAGACCGACATCGCCGCGAACTCCGACTCGACGTTGATGAACTCACACGGGGACAGCGTTCCGGCCTTGACCATGGCGCCAATCGCCTCGATGATGTGGGTCTGGGGGGAGATGGGATAGGCGCAGACCACCTCGGGACGACAGCGAGCCACCGTCTCGGCGACGGCCCGCGATCCCTCAATTTGTCGCAGCATCGCTGAACTCCTTCGCTTGGGCCATCCCCAGTTCGTACGCGGCACCCGCCGCCGCCGCATTGCGTTCGCCGGCGGCCGGGCCGAAACGTTCGCGGATCGCCGCCTGGATCGAGTCGATCGTGACCTGACCGGTGAGGGCCGCGAATCCACCCAGCAGCGCCGCGTTAGGCAACGGCCGACCGAGATGTTCGAGGGCCAGTTCCGTGGCCGGGCAGGCGAGCAATCGCCGGGGGTGGAACTGACGCACGAACTGCTCGAGCCCGAGTTCCTCGAAGCCCTTGGACGTGTTGATCAAGAGGTAGCCCTCGGCGGGAAATCCGGCGAACAGGTCGACCTGGTGCAGGAGGGTGACGTCTTGAATGATGAGGGCGTTCGGTACGATCACTGGCTCGCGGCTACGAATAGGGCGATCGTCGATGCGACAGAAGGAGACGACGGGCGCGCCGGTTCGCTCTGAGCCGAAGCTGGGGAAGGCCTGCGAGAATCGTCCTTCGGCGAAGGCGGCCATCGAGAGCAACTCGGCCGCCGTGACGACGCCTTGGCCCCCTCGACCGTGGAAGCGAATCTGGAACATGGTGTCGAGTCCCTTCGCAGTCGCGTCGTCCATCGTGCACCCTCTCAACCCTGGAACTAGGTAGTTGTTCTCCCGTTGTTTTCATCATGGCGGGCGGCGGCGATCTCGAAATAGGGCCAAATGTCACTGCGTGTGCGCCGCTGGCGAAAGGTTTCCTCTGCGGGGCGACGGGAAGCCAGCGCCATTTCATGCCGGCTCGTGGTTCGCGGTGCTCGAGCACGTGGGGCCTGTGTTACGGTTCGTACAGGACGTCAAGACCCAGCTTCCTTCCGACCTGACAATTGATCAGGGAAGTTAGAAGAAAGTTGGCGACCTAATGTTCATTCTCCCGGGCGCTTTGACTCGCGCTCGTACCCCTCGCTCGATATCCGCTCGAACGCTGACATCCGCCGGTGCGGCGATAGTGCTCTTCGCGGCGCTCTCCCTCGTCGGGGCGCCGTTGGCGTCGGCGGCTGGCACGACTGCCAACTCCATTAGCGCGAGCAGCGCGCCTTCGGCCGCCAGTGATGGCGGCTCCTACGCGGCGAGCGCCACGGCATCGTCGAAGGACACGGTAGCCATCACCCTGTCCAGCACCTCCACGGGCTGCACCATCTCGTCGGGCAAGGTCAGTTTCACGGGTGCGGGCACCTGCGTCGTCGATTTCAATGACGCCGGCAACGCCACCTACGCGGCCGCCGTCGAGGTCGTCCAGAGCATCAAGGTCTACGCGGCCAACGTGATCAGCGTCAGTAACGCCCCCGTGGCCGGGGGCGCCGGAGGTTCGTACTCCCCGGGCGCGAGCGCAACATCGGGCGACGACGTCGTGCGGTCGCTCGCGAGTTCGTCGACGGGCTGCACGCTCTCGTCGGGCAAGGTGAGCTTCACCGGTCTCGGGACCTGCAAGGTCGACTTCAACGACGTGGGCAATGGTGCCTTTGCGGCCGCCAAGCAGGTCACCCAGAGCGTGACCGTGCACTCGGGCAATTACATCACCGCGTCGACCGCCCCGGCGGCCGGGGCCATCCACGGCACGTATTCGGCCAAGGCCACCGCGACCTCTGGTGACAAGGTGGTCATCACCCTCGACGGAACGTCGTCGGGCTGCTCGATCGACAAGGCCGTTGTCACCTTCACGGGCAACGGGATGTGCCGCGTCGACTTCAACGACGCCGGCAACGGCGCCTTCGCGGCCGCCAAGCAGGTCCAGCAGGAGATCACCGTGGGCACCGGGGGACTGGTCGACCAGACGGCCCTGGTGCTCACCAGCACCCGCGGCAGTTACGGCCACGTCCTGATTCTCACGTCGAGCGGGGGATCGGGTACGGGCGCGCTGACCTACGCCGTGACGACCATCGGCACCGCCGGCTGCTCGATCAACGCCGGGACCATTAGTTCGACGCGCGTGGGCACCTGCACTGTCACAGTATCGAAGGCGGCCGACGACACCTATTTCTCGGCCCACTCCTCCGCGACGACGGTCGCCTTCGCCGCCCACTATCCCAAGAGTCCTCGGGCGATCCGCTTGAGTTCGGCCGTCTGGACGGGCCGCACCGTGCTGACCTCCATCATCGGCACCGGCTTCTACGGCCAGCCCCACATCATCAGTAACTCCTTCGGCACGAGGGTCGCGGTCTCGCACGACAACGGGCGAGTCCTCACGATTCATGTGACGGTCGCGGCCGGTTCGGCCGGTGGCGTCCACACCTTCACTCTCATCTTCGCCAACGGCGAGCGCACCTCGCTGCGCTACAACCAGCGCTAGCCGTCGGATCAGGAGCTTGCATTTGGCTCGGACGTCACTTGGCAGGGAGACCGGCCCGGCGAAAACCGGCTCTGGGCCTGCCTGAAAGGGTCCTCGCGTTGTCTACTAACATGGTCAAGGCATCGCGGGGTGGAGCAGTCTGGTAGCTCGTCGGGCTCATAACCCGAAGGTCGCAAGTTCAAATCTTGCCCCCGCCACCACGTAGTACTGAAACGAAGTCGAAGGCCCAGGGATTCCTGGGCCTTCGTGCTGTTCGTGGCACATTGGGCGGAGATTTCGAGGCCGAAGGTCCAAAAATCCCTGTGCACATGCATGTGCATGTGCATGTGCTACACACCACTTCACACCACGATCGTTCCGCCCATTCGGCCTAACTGACCTGTGCACGACCGGGTCAATTCGACCAATTCAGGACCGCCGCAGATTCATATATGCCACGATCGACAATCTTGTGAGCTTTCCGCACGGTTCGTCGGGATGGAGTCACCACAACATTTGCGGCACGTGGCCGGGCCGACGTCGAGGACCTCGAATACTCGCTCAAAGGACACAAGTGCGGTTAAATCGGGTCAGGATTGATCACCAGCAATGGAACTCGTATCTCGATCCAAGGAACTTAGGTTCGTACGATAAGCGCCGTGATTAATTCGATCAACCACGTCCGAAAACTGCCGTCATCTGGATCAAGCAGCAGTTGCGGTGTAACCCCATCATGCAGGGCCATTACCGCCGCCGCCAATCGTTGCGGACTCTTCAAAGAAAGGGGAAGGCCCTTGCGGTCAACTTCGTCATCCAGTAGACGCGCGAGCACATTGAGAAGATTTTCTCTTTGGGAGCGCAGGGACGCGGCCGC
>JBEKKW010000110.1:0-4134 GCA_050010495.1 Acidimicrobiales bacterium | reverse complement strand
ATCGGGCTGTACTCGGCCCTGTTCCTGCTCAAATAGGGCCGGTCGTGAGGGTCCCTCTGTTCAAGCGTCTCGTCCTGGTCCCGACCCTGCTCCTGCTCGGCCTCGGTCCCGTCGTGCTCTTCGCCGGTAACGCCACCGCGTCGGGCCACTCGCCCTACCAGACGACCCGCAAGGACGCCGGTACGCCGAACTCGACGATCGTCAAGAAGAACGCCAGCGGCGTCGTCATCAGCTACGGCGACAGCTCGATCATGTACAACGCGCCGTCGTCCGCGCTGGACACCCTCGGCGAGGCCCTCTTCATGCAGAACTGCGCGTCGTGCCACGGCACGAAGGCCAACGGCGTGCCGGCGAGCGGCACCTCGGGCGCCTACCCCGACCTGGTCGGCCTGGGGCCGGCGACGATCGACTTCTGGATCGACTCCGGGCGCATGCCGGCGGCCAACGTGCGAGCGATCGAGGCGCCGCGCCGTTTCCCGCGCCTCACCCCCGACCAGGCCCTGGCCGTCGCCGCGTGGGTCAACTCGCTCGACCCCAGCTATCCCGACATCCCGACGCCCAATCTGGCCAAGGCCAACGTGGCCGACGGCGCGGCGCTCTTCGCGCTCAACTGCGCGGCCTGTCACACCATCGAGGGTGACGGCGACGCGCTCGCGCAGAGCACCTTCGCGCCGTCGCTGCGCCACATCCCGGCCTTCGAGGTCGTCGAGGCGATCCGCACCGGTCCGGCCAACATGCCGCGCTTCACCGGCAACCTCAGTGACGAGCAAGTCAACGACATCGTCAAGTACGTCACGACCGAGATCCAGCACCCCGAGAACCCCGGCGGCTTCGGTCTCGGCGGCCTCGGTCCGGTGGCCGAGGGATTCGTGGGCCTGCTCGTGGGCGTGGGCATCCTGGCCCTGGTCGGCTTCTGGGTGGGGGAGCGCGAATGAGCGACCACGAGCAGCGCACGCCCGTACACCTCGAGGGCCTGGCCCCTGACGACCCGCACCTGGCGTTCGCCTCGAGGAACCCCCAACAGGCGGAGCGGGTCATCGCCTTCATGTTCGTGCTGGGCATGCTCAGCGTCGCGGGATTCGGCGCCTGCTACTGGGTGAACGCGAAGCCGTGGCTGCTGGGCGTGACGCTCGGCGGCGGGCTCAGCTTCCTCGGCATCGGGCTGGTCGCGTGGGGCAAGTACCTCATGCCGCGCGGACCGTTCGTCGAGGACCGCCACGAACTGGCCAGCTCGCGTGAGGAGCGCGACGCCCTGGCCGCGGCCATCGTCCAGCGCGGCGGCGGCGTCATCAAACGCCGCAAGATGCTCGGCGGCCTGCTCGGCGGCGGGCTCGGCATCTTTGGAGTCGTGGCGATCTTCCCGCTACTGCGCAGCCTCGGGCCGATGCCCGGCACGACGCTCGACACGACCGACTGGAAGAAGGGCACCTTCGCCGTGGACATCACCGGGCGGCGGGTGCACCAGGGTGACCTCGCCGTGGGTTCGGTGCTGACGATCTATCCCGAGGGTCTCCAAGAGACCGACCGCGGCCAGGCCGTCGACCAGACGATCCTGATCCGCGTCTCCAACGAGAGCTTCACCACCGAGAAGGGCCGCGAGTCCTGGGCCCCTAAGGGCTACGTGGCCTACTCCAAGGTCTGCACCCACTTGGGCTGCCCCGTCGGCCTCTACGAGCAGGAGCTGCAGATCCTCGTCTGCCCCTGTCACCAGTCGACCTTCAACGTGCTCAACGGGGCCGTGCCCGAGTTCGGCCCCGCGCCGCGGCCCCTGCCCCAGTTGCCGCTCTACTTCGACGGCTCGGGCTACCTGCGCAGCCAGCGCGGCTTCGACCAGGCCGTCGGCCCGGGATTCTGGGAGCGCTCGTGAGCGTGGACGTCCCCAACACCAAGCGGGCCCGCCGTCAGGCCAAGGGCCCCTTCGGTTCGATTGGCCAGGTGATCGACGAACTGGACGATCGCCTCGGCGTCGCCAAGGGTGGGCGGACCTTCATGGACAAGATCTTCCCCGACCACTGGTCCTTCATGCTGGGCGAGATCGCGCTCTACTCCTTCGTCGTGCTGCTGGCGACGGGCGTCTTCCTGACGCTCTACTACATCCCGAGCCAGGCCCTCGTCACCTACCACGGCTCCTACCTGCCCCTGGACGGTATGCGCGTCACCGAGGCCTACGCCTCGAGCGTGAACCTCTCCTTCGCGGTGCGCGGCGGCCTGTTGATGCGCCAGATGCACCACTGGGCCTGCGACATCTTCGTCGGGGCGATCGTCGTGCACATGGCGCGCGTCTTCTTCACCGGCGCCTTTCGCAAGCCCCGCGAGCTCAACTGGTCGATCGGGCTGACGCTGCTGACCCTGGCGATCGTCAACGGCTTCCTCGGCTACTCGCTGCCCGACGACCTCGTCTCGGGCACCGGCATCCGCATCGCGTACTCGATCATCCTCTCGATCCCGCTGGCCGGCTCCTACGTCGCCTTCTGGCTCTTCGGCGGCAACTTCCCCGGCACGGCGATCCTGCCGCGGTTCTTCATCCTGCACTGTCTGATCGTGCCGGCGATCATGGTGATCCTCGTCGGCGCCCACCTCGGGCTGCTCGTGCGACAAAAGCACACCCAGTTCCCCGGCAAGGGCCGAACCGAGAAGAACGTCGTCGGCTCGCCGATGTTCCCGGTCTTCATGGCCAAGACCACGGGCTTCCTCCTCATCGTCACGGGCGTGATCGCGCTGTTGGCGACCTTCGCCCAGATCAACCCCATCTGGCAGTTCGGCCCCTACCAGGCGTCGCGGATCTCCTACGCCGTGCAGCCCGACTGGTACATGGCCTTCCTCGACGGGGCGCTGCGCATCTGGCCGTCGTGGTCCTTCCACAGCTTCGGCCATACAATCCCGTTCGAGGTGACCATCCCGGCCGTGGTGCTGCCGGGCATCATCTTCACGATCGCGTACCTGTGGCCGACCATGGAGCGGCTCGTGACCAAGGACAACGAGCTGCACAACCTGCTCGATCGCCCGAGCAACCGACCCAAGCGCACCGCGGCCGGCGTGGCGGTGCTGGCCTTCATCGTGACGCTCTTCTTCGCGAGCTCGACCGACGTCATCGCGAATTTCTTCCACGTCTCGCTCGAGGAGGTGCTGGTGGCCATGCGGGTGCTGGTGCTCGTCACGCCGCTCATCGCCTACCCGGTCACCTACAAGATCTGCAAGGAGCTCCAGGGCGTGCACGGCAGCGGCAAACGCAAGACGCCCAACGCCGTCTCGCGCACTAGCGAGGGCGAGTACCTGGCGACCCCGACGCCCGTCTACGTCGACGACGTGCAGCACGAACTCGAGCCGACCGAGGTGCCGCGCTTCATCGGCGCCGAGTCGAACGAGCCCGAAGAGCTCAGCGGCACCCGCGTCGTCGACCGTTAGGGCGCGAGCGTTCGCCCGGGCCGGTACGGGCCTGCGTAGCATGGGCCGGGTGAGCGTCATCGATCCGAACTGGCCCTCGGGGGCCACGCTCCTGTCGAGTGCACCCGACCCCGCCAAACGAAACGCCGGACTGCTCGGCGTGCCGACCTACGCCACCTCCTACACGCCCTGTTCGTCGACCAGCACGCCCGCGGCGGTACGCGCCGCGCTGTCGCGCTACTCGACCTGGTCCTACACCGACCAGGTCGACCTCGCGACGTCGACCTGCCTGGTCGACTACGGCGACGTGCTCGACCCCGACGGCGACGGCGGAGCCGACCGCGTGGCCACGGCCCTCGCGGGCTTCGCCGACGTCGAGCTGCGCGTCGTGCTCGGCGGCGACAACGCCGCCACCTGGCACGCCCTGCGCGCCCTCGCCCAGGGGGACCTGGCCAACTGGGGCCTCGTGACGCTCGACGCCCACCTCGACCTGCGCGACGGCGTCTCCAACGGTTCGCCGGTGCGCCAGCTACTCGAGGCCGGCCTCGACGGCCACCACGTCGTGCAGGTGGGCATGGCCGACTTCTCCAACTCCTCCTTCTACGCCCACCGCGCCCACGACGCCGGCATCACCGTCATCACCCGCGAGGCGTTGCGCCACGAGTCGATCGAGGACGCGGCGACCCACGCCCTGGTCGTCGCGGGCGGCGGCGGCCGCCCGGTCTACGTCGACATCGACATGGACGCCGC
>JBEKKW010000109.1:0-4278 GCA_050010495.1 Acidimicrobiales bacterium | reverse complement strand
GCTTCTTCGCCCAGAAGGGGGCCGTGGACTTCTCCGGTGGCTACGTCATCCACCTGAGCGCCGGGGTGGCCGCCTTCGTCGGCGCGGCGATCATCGGACCGCGCCGCTGGCAGGACCGGGAGAACGCCTTCCCGAGCAACTTGATGCTGGTCGCCGTGGGCGCGGGCATCATCTGGCTCGGTTGGAACGGGTTCAACGGTGGCGACCCCTTCTACGCCGGCGCCGACGCCGCGGCGGCCGTGCTCAATACCAACCTGGCGACGGCCGTCGGGGTGATCACGTGGCTGCTGATGGACATGTTCTTCACGAAACAAAAGAAGCCGACCTTCCTGGGCGCGATCAACGGGATGCTCTGCGGGCTGGTGGCCATCACGCCGAGCGCCGGCTGGGTCGACGCCACCGGGGCCATCTGCGTCGGGTTCATCTCGGCCTTCCTGGTCTGGTTCGCCTGGAACTACCTCTCCAAGGTCCGGCCCTTCTCCAAGGTCGACGACGCGCTGGGCGTGGTGTACACGCACGGCTTCGCCGGCCTGATCGGTGGACTGCTGGTGGGCTTCCTGGCCGACCCGGCGATGACCGAGTACGGGGTCAAGGGCATCTACAAGGGGGCCGGCGCGTTCTACGTGCGCGGCTGGTTCTACGGTCACTCCTTCCATCAGCTCTGGGAGCAGATATTGGCGGCGGCGTGGATCATCTGCTGGACCGCGTTCGGGACGGCCCTAATCTTCTACTTTGTGAAGTGGGTACTCGGAGGGATCCGCGAACCTGACGACGTGCTCGCCATCGGTGACCTCGCGATACATGACGAAGAGGCCTTCCCCGACCCGACGTACGGGGAGCCCCTGTCCACGCCCAGCCACACGCACGACGACAACATCTAAGGAGAATCATGAAGCTAGTTACCGCAGTGGTGAAGCCCTTCAAGTTGGACGAGGTGAAGGTGGCCCTCCAGGGCGTCGGGGTGACGGGCATGACCGTGACCCCGGCGCGGGGATTCGGCCGCACCGGCGGCCACATCGAGATCTACCGAGGACGTGAGTACGAGTTCGACTTCATCGACAAGATCCGCATCGAGGTCGCCTGCACCGACGAGCAGGTCGAGGTGGTGCTGGACGCGATCGTCAGCGCCGCGCGCACCGGTGTCGTGGGTGACGGCAAGGCCTGGGTGACCGACGTCGAACGGGTGGTGCGGGTGCGCACCAACGAGCGAGGGCCCGAAGCTCTCTAGCCGGCCTGGCGCGCGACGGCTTCGGCCGCGGCTTGCGCCGCGGCCGGGTCGCCCAGGTACCGGGCCTCGAGGATGTTGAGCCCGTTGTCGAGCCGGACCCGGTAGGCAATGCCCGTCGGGATCTCCAGCTCGGTGATCTCCTCGGGCTCGATGTGCTGGAGGACCATGCGCAACGCGCGGATCGAGTTGCCGTGTGCCACCACCAGCACCGCGCCGCCGCGCACCGCCTCGCGGCGCAGGTCCTCGACGATGACGTCGATGAAGTAGGGCGTGACGCGCGCCACGACGTCGGCGAGGCACTCGGTCCTCGGGATGAACTCGGCCGGCACGTCGCGGTAGCGCGGGTCGGCGAGGGAGCTGCGCGGGTCACCCTCGGGCAGCGGCGGGGGCGGCACGTCGTAGGAGCGCCGCCAGAGCTTGACCTGCTCGGCGCCGAACTGCTCGGCCGTCTCCTTCTTGTTCTTGCCCGTCAAGTCGCCGTAGTGGCGCTCGTTGAGCCGCCAGCTCCTCGTCACCGGGAGCCAGGAACGGCCCGCGGCGTGCAGTGCGATGTCGGCGGTGCGGATGGCCCGGGTCAGTAACGAGGTGTGTAGGACGCGCAGGTCGAGGTCCTGCTCCTGGCGGAGCAGTTGACCGGCGGCCTTCGCCTCCATCTCGCCCTGGGCGGTCAGGTCGACGTCCTGCCAACCCGTGAAGAGGTTGAGCTGGTTCCACTCGGACTCCCCGTGGCGCAGCAGTATCAGATCGGGCACGGGCCCAGCGTACCGAATCCCACCCGAAAAGGGCCTTCGGGGAGCAGCGGGGACCCCGATGGCCCAGTGATGGTAGTGTTTTTGTCTAATTGCCAGGTCCACTATATATTTTCTTGACAAGAGGAGGCTCAACTCTGTATCATGGAGGGAGCGCTCCGCTCGTCTGGAAGGTCCGGCGAATCGGGGACTACAGACGAAGGAGCATTTCATGGCTAAGGCAGTCGGCATCGACCTGGGAACCACCAACTCGGTGGTCAGTGTCCTGGAGGCGGGCGAGCCCGTCGTCATCCCCAATGCCGAGGGCGGTCGTACGACCCCGTCGGTGGTGGGCTTTTCCAAGACGGGTGAAGTACTGGTCGGCGAGGTCGCCAAGCGCCAGGCGATCACCAACCCCGAGCGCACCGTGCGCTCGGTCAAGCGTCACATGGGCGAGAACTGGAGCGTCGACATCGACGGCACCAAGTACACCGCCCAGGAGATCTCGGCGCGCATCCTGCAGAAACTCAAGCGCGACGCCGAGGCCTACCTCGGCGACACCGTGACCCAGGCCGTGATCACCGTGCCGGCCTACTTCAACGACGCCCAGCGCACCGCGACCAAAGAGGCCGGTCAGATCGCCGGACTCGAGGTGCTGCGCATCGTCAACGAGCCGACCGCGGCCGCGTTGGCCTACGGCCTCGACAAGGGGGCCGAGGAGCAGACCGTGCTGGTCTTCGACCTCGGTGGTGGGACCTTCGACGTCTCGGTGCTCGACATCGCCGAGGGCGTCTTCGAGGTCAAGTCGACCCACGGCGACACCCACCTCGGTGGCGACGACTGGGACGACAAGGTGATGGAGTGGCTCGTCAAGACCTTCAAGGACACCGAGGGCGTGGACCTGTCCAAGGACAAGATGGCCGTGCAGCGGCTGAAGGAAGCGGCCGAGAAGGCCAAGATCGAGCTCTCCTCGGTCCAGGAGACCCAGATCAACCTGCCGTTCGTGACCGCGACGGCCGACGGACCCAAGCACCTCGACATCAAGCTGACCCGTTCGAAGTTCAACGAGCTGACGGCCGACCTGGTGGAGAAGTGCCGCAAGCCCTTCGACCAGGCGATCAAGGACGCCGGGCTGACCGTCGACAAGATCGACCACGTCATCCTGGTCGGTGGGTCGACCCGTATCCCGGCCGTGCAGGACCTCGTCAACAAGGTCACCGGCAAGGAACCGAACAAGAGCGTCAACCCCGACGAGGTCGTGGCCATCGGCGCGGCCGTCCAGGCCGGCGTCTTGAAGGGCGACGTGAAGGACATCCTGCTGCTCGACGTGACCCCGCTGTCGCTCGGTATCGAGACCAAGGGCGGCGTCATGACCAAGATCATTGAGCGCAACACCACGATCCCCACTAAGAAGTCGCAGATCTTCACCACGGCCGACGACAATCAGCCCTCGGTGGAGGTCCACGTCCTCCAGGGGGAGCGCGAGATGGCGTCCTACAACCAGACCCTGGGCAAGTTCCAGCTGGTCGGCATCCCGCCGGCGCCGCGCGGTGTGCCCCAGATCGAGGTGACCTTCGACATCGACGCCAACGGCATCGTGCACGTGTCCGCCAAGGACACCGCCACGGGGGCCACGCAGTCCATGACCATCACGGGCGGCTCGTCGCTCTCCAAGGACGAGATCGACCGCATGGTCCGCGACGCCGAGGCCCACGCCGAGGAGGACCGCACCCGACGGGCCGAGGCCGAGATCCGCAACAACGCCGACGGGCTGGTCTACCAGACCGAGAAGCTGTTGAAGGACCAGGCCGAGTCGTTCCAGGGCACCGAGCGCGAGGACGTCGAGGGCGGCCTGAGCGCCTTGAAGGAGGCCCTTAACGGCACCGACATCGAGCAGATCAAGAGCGCGACGGAGAAGCTGCTCACCGCGAGCCAGGGCTTCAGCCAGCGCCTGTACGAGGAGGCCGCCAAGGCCAACGCCGACACGGCCAGCGCACCACCGCAGGGCAACGACGACGAGATCGTCGACGCCGAAATCGTTGACTAACCGTGAGCGACGACGTGATTGAGAACGGGGGGGCGGCGTCGAAGGACGCTGCCGCCGACGTCGACGGGCGCAGCGACATCGAGCGCGAGCGCGACGAGTACCTCGAGACGCTCCAGCGACTCCAGGCCGAGTTCGAGAACTACCGCAAGCGTGTCGCGCGGTCATCTGAGGAGGCGGCCGTGCGCGGTGCCGGCGCGATCGTGGTGACCCTATTGCCGGTGCTCGACGCGTTCGACCTGGCGCTCGCGCACTTTGAGGGATCCGAGACCGATGAG
>JBEKKW010000108.1:0-4308 GCA_050010495.1 Acidimicrobiales bacterium | reverse complement strand
CGAGGTCCTCGATGCGCGTCGCGCTGTCCTCCACCGAGACGGCGGCCTGCAGCGAGCACGACCCGAAACCGAGTCGGAGCAGCACCTCGACGTCGCAGTCACGCTCGGCGAGCAGGTCGAGCCCGGTGATACCGCAGTCCACGACGCTGTCCTGGACGTACTCGGGCACGTCATCGGCCCGTACGAAGAGCAGGTCGATGTCGGCGTTCCGACAGTGGGCCTGGAGCACCCGGTCGCCCGGCTCCTGGGGCGCCACGCCACTGGCCTCGAGCAGCGACCACGACGGCTCGCGCAGTCGACCCTTGGAGGGCAGCGCCAGGGTGAGGCGGCGCGTCATCGCCTGCCCCGCTTGAGGACCTGACGGTAGCCGCCCTCGCCGTAGTGCAGCCAGTGCGCGACCCGGGTGACCGTGGCCGTCGAGGCGCCGGTGCGGCGCGAGATCTCCTGGTAGGGCACGGCCTCGTCGACCAGGCGCGCCACCTGGAGGCGCTGACCCATCGCGTCGAGCTCGGTGGTGGTACAGACGTCACGCAGGAAGGCCGCCACAATTTTGGGGTCGCGCAGGCGCGCGAAGGCGTCCACCAGTTCGTCGAAGCGGGTCGCCGTCTCGGGCGACGCGGTCGCCGGGATTACCTTGCCTGCCGTCATTTTAGCATGATAGCATGCTACTACGCTACTATGCAACTGATCCCCGCCATCGACCTGCTCGGCGACAGCGCCGTGCGCCTGGAGCAGGGCGACTACGAGCGCGTGCTCTTTCGCCAGCCCCTCGAAAAGTTCATGGGCCGCGTCGTCGCTACGGCACCGCCGCTCATCCACGTGGTTGACCTCGAGGGCGCCCGCGAGGGCGCCCTGCGCCTCGGCGTGATCACACGCTGCGTAGACCTCGCCGGCTCGATCCCCCTGCAGGTGTCGGGCGGCATCCGTTCACTCGACACGGCCCGAGCGGTCCTCGACGCCGGGGCCACCCGGGTCGTCGTCGGCACGGCCCTATGGGGCGAGCCCGACGCCCTCGGGCGCTACGTCTCGGCCCTGGGTCGGTCCCTCCTCGCGGCGATCGACGTGCGCGACGGTCAGTTGGCCGTGCGCGGTTGGCTCGAAGGCACCGGCCTCGACGTGGCGAGCGCCCTGGCAAAATGCCTCGAGGCGGGCGTGGCACGACTGCACGTCACCGCCATCGAGCGGGACGGCACGATGGCCGGCCCCGACCTCGATCTCTACCGCCAGGCCTGCGCGAGCGGGATCGCCGTCGTGGCGGCCGGCGGCGTACGTGACGACGACGACCTGGCCCGGCTCGAAGGGATCGGCTGCGAGGCGGCGGTGATGGGGGTGGGCTACCTCGCGCGACTCGGTCCCGACACCTAGGAGAACCCCGAACGGGTACCGGGCCCATGCGTCACGGCCACCCCGATTCACTCATTTTGCTCAAATCAGTGACCTTTGGCGTCGCGCGTGGAACCAAGGAACGGGACGAGGGCGGTACAGTTACCTGGAGGTTTGACTCGCGGTACGAAACGCGTCGTGAGGCCCTTTTGAAGGAGAAAACGGCGTGGACCGTACAGACGACCAGGATCCGAACTACTACCACCAGGTCGTCGATTGCCAGTGGGCCTGCCCCGCGCACACCAACGTGCCCGGCTACATCCGCCTCATCGCCCAGAGCCGCTTCACCGACGCCTACATGCTCAACCGGGAGTCGAACGTCTTTCCCGGCATCCTCGGACGGACCTGCGACCGGCCGTGCGAGCCGGCCTGCCGGCGCGACCGCGTGGACGGCAGCCCCGTCGCGATCTGTCGCCTCAAGCGCGTCGCCGCCGACCTAAAAGACGACATCTCGGACCGGCTGCCCGTGATCCCAGTAGAGAAGAACGGCAAGCGCATCGCGTGCATCGGCGCCGGGCCGTCGGCGCTGACCGTGGCCAACGACCTGCTGCCGCTCGGCTACGAGGTCGTGATGTTCGAGCAGTATGACGTCCCCGGCGGACTTATGCGCACCAACATCCCTTCGTTCCGCCTGCCGGCGGAGGTGCTCGACGACGAGACCCAGGTCATCTTGGACATGGGCGTCGACATCCGCTACAACTCGCCGATCACCAGTCTGCGCGAGTTGCTCGACGAGCCGTTCGACGCCATCTTCGTGGGCGTCGGCGCGCCGCGGGGCAAGGAGCTCGACATCCCCGGCCGCCACGACGAGGCGAGCGCCAATATCCACATCGGCATCGACTGGCTCGAGTCGATCGCCTTCGGCCACACGACCAGCGTCGGCGAGCGGGTCCTCATCATCGGCGTGGGCAACACGGCCATGGACTGCTGTCGGTCGTCGCTGCGCCTCGGGGGCCAGGACATCAAGGTGATGGCGAGACGCCCGCGCGAGTACTTCAAGGCCTCGCCCTGGGAGCTCGAGGACGCCGAGGAGGAGAACGTCCAGATCATCGTCAACCACGCCCCCAAGCGTTTCGTCACCGAAGGGGGCAAATTGGTCGCCATGGAGTTCGACGTGCTCGAGTGGGACCTGGGCGCCGTTCGCTCCACCGTCGTCGACACCGTGACGATCCCCTGCGACGACGTCATCCTGGCCATTGGCCAGGAGAACGCCTTCTCGTGGATCGAGCGCGACCTCGGCCTCGAGTTCGGCGAGTGGGACATGCCCGTCGTCGACGAGGTGACGATGCAGTCGACCCTACCCACCGTCTTCTTCGGCGGCGACGCCGCGTGGGGGCCCAAGAACATCATCTGGGCCGTGGCGCACGGTCACGCCGCGGCGATCTCGATCCACAACCTGTGCAGTGACGTCGCGGTGAGCGAACGGCCGCCGATGGGCATGAACCTGGTCAGCCAGAAGATGGGCATGACCGAGTGGACCTACCACAACGACTACAACCCCTCCCCGCGCCAGAAGATGACGCACGTCGAGCTGACCAAGCGCTTCAAGTCGCTCGACCTCGAGGTCGAGCTCGGCTTCAGCGCGGAGCAGGCGGCGACCGAGGTACAGCGCTGCCTCAACTGCGACATTCAGACGGCCTTCAAGGAGCCGTTGTGCATCGAGTGCGACGCCTGCATCGACATCTGTCCCGTCCAGTGCCTGACCATCACCACCAACGGTGACGAGTCGGACCTGCGCACGCGGCTATCGGCGCCCGCGCCCAACGTCTTCCAGGCGCTCTTCGTCTCGGGCCCCCTCCCCCAGACCGGACGGGTCATGGTCAAGGACGAGAACGTCTGCGTGCACTGCGGTCTCTGCGCCGAGCGCTGCCCGACCGCCGCCTGGGACATGGAGAAATTCGACCTGCAGATCCCCTACGCCGCGAGCGGCCACTTCGTGCACATCCCGGTGCGCGCGAGCGCCGCGTCGTCGAGGAGCTGACCGTGGCGATCGACACGCCCGCCCAGGTGCGCAACCAGGTCAACGACTTCTCCATCAAGTTGGCCAACGTCAACGGCACCGGTTCGGCCAGCGCCAACAGCCTTTTGATGCAGGCCATCTTCCGCATGGGCGTGCCGGTCTCGGGCAAGAACCTCTTCCCCTCCAACATCCAGGGCCTGCCCACCTGGTACGAGATCCGGGTCAACAAGACCGGCTACACGGCCCGCGCCCTCGACTACGACCTCATGGTCGCCATGAACTCCCAGACCTACGAGGAGGACATCGCCGACGTGCGACACGGGGGCTACGTGCTCTACGACTCCTCGTGGCCGCTCGAATCGGAACTGCTGCGCGAAGACGTCACCTTCCTCGGGGTGCCCCTGGCTCAGCTGTGCCTCGAGAACTTCAACGCGCCGCGCGAGCGGATCTTGATGAAGAACATCGCCTACGCCGGCGTCGTCGTGGCCCTGGTGGGCATCGACGTCGACCTCGTCGCCCAACTGCTGGCCGAGACTTTCGCGCGCAACGAGCACCTCAAGGAGTCCAACCAGCGCGCGCTGCGCCTGGGCTACGACTACGCCCGCGAACACTTCACCTGCCCGCTCACCTTCCACGTCGAGGCCATGGACGCGACCGGCGACTCGATCCTGGTCGACGGCAACACGGCCGTCGCCCTGGGTTGCCTCTACGCCGGGGCCACGGTCGCGGCCTGGTACCCGATCACGCCCGCGACGGCCGTCATGGACAACTTCACGCGCCTGTGCGCCAAGTACCGCCGCGAGGCCGTGGACTCGACGCCCGACGGCGAGACCACCTACCGGAACAACTACATGATCCTCCAGGCCGAGGACGAGATCGCCGCGATCGGCATGGTGCTCGGCGCTTCGTGGAGCGGCGCCCGGTCCTTCACGTCGACCTCGGGGCCGGGGATCTCCCTGATGAAC
>JBEKKW010000107.1:0-5381 GCA_050010495.1 Acidimicrobiales bacterium | reverse complement strand
AACTATGCGAGCTCGTCGGCCAGCCTCACCGAGTCGGTGAGCAAGGACTCGACCACGACGTTGCTCGCGGCGTCCCCCGACCCGGCGGTAACGGGCACCCCGACGGTGCTCACGGCGACCCTCTTGATCAACAGCCCCGGTTCGTCCAGCCCGACTGGCACCGTGAGCTTCTTCTCCACCAACTCGACATTGTGCTCGACGGTCGCGCTCAGATCGGGACCGGGCGGCGAGACGGCGACGTGTTCGGTCACCTATTCAAGTATCAAGAAGAGCCTCCAGGCGATCACTGCCGTCTACTCCGGGGATGCGAATGAGGCGGGATCGACGTCGGCCGTGCTCGACTTGGCGGTGACCCAAGCGACACACCTCAACGTCGTGGCCTCGCCGTCGCCATCAAGTTACGGCCAGCGCGTCGACATCAGGGTCAGTGGCCTGCCGGGCGCGGCGACCGGCACGATCTCGGTCGACATCAACACGACACAGCTCTGTTCGATCGTGATCGGCACCTCCCCGGATGTCTGCACGCCAGCGAGCCCGCTCGCTCCGGGCAGTTACAGCGTCAGCACGGCCTACAGCGGTAATTCCACGTACGCTCCGTCGTCGGCGACGACGAGCCTCACGGTCCGACAGGCCGCCACCGCGGTCTCGCTCCGGGCAGTTCCTCAGAGCTCGCCCTACGACACGGCCGTCACTCTCGTCGCCAGCAAGGTGCCGACACTCGCCACCGGAACCGTCAGCTTCACCTTTAACGGCACCGTGGCCTGTACCGTGACCGCGAGCGCACCGTCGGTGAGTTGCAACCTCCCGGGTCCGATCCCGGTAGGTAGTTATCCGGTATCGGTTGCCTACTCCGGTGATTCGAACTTCGTCGGCTCGACCGCCTCAGCGACGTTCAGCGTCAAGCTGGCCTCCGTGCACTTCAGCGCCTCCGCCACGCCCGCTTCAGCGAGCGCGAGCCAGGATGTAACGCTCGCTGCCAGCAATCTCTGTTCTCGCCACGGGTACGGTCACCTTCAGCTCGGGCACGACGGCGCTGTGCACGGCGACGGTAGGCAACGGCATGGCGTCGTGCCCCGCGCCGTCTGGCCTCGCTGCTCACACGTATCACGTCACCGCTCATTACAGCGGCGACACCAACTTCGACCCGGCATCGGCAGCCACCGTCTTCACGGTGACGTGACGTAATCGGCTTCCATGGCCCGAACGAAAGACGAATCGCGGTGGCACGGCGGCCCCACGTCCGACGCCGTGTCACCGCTCCCCTTCTCGAATGCGCCAGAACCCGTTAGGACGTCGCGTCCGATCCTTGGCCGACTAACCGCGTCGCACCGCGAAACGTCGTCCCCTGGCCTAGGCCGTGGCAGAATTGATCCGCCCGATCACCGTTGGCCGGCGTCGAGTCACACGTCGAAATCCACTAACGCTGATCGAACGTGGCCCCTCGCTGAGAAAGCAGAACCATTCACGTCGCCCGCGCCAAAGTTGGTTCGCCCATGGGACCACTGGTGCGTTCACTTCAGAACCACAATTGGATCGTTAATTACCCACCGCCAAGGTTCATAGCCCAGCTATGAGCGCTGCCTCAGAACTGTTCACCCCGGCGTACAGGCTCACGGGGCACACCTGGTAGCCAAGAATCCACGCCAGGACTAAGGGCTCGAGGGGATTGAACAGGCCCGAGTAGTACTCGCGCGCCAGCGTATTCGAGGATTCATTGGCCAGGTCGTTGACGAATACCAGGCCGGCCTGGAAGAGCATCTTGGCTTCTACGGGGTATCCGTCGTGCGCGTCGATGACCGCTCCATTCCAGTCACCGACCGCGTCCGCGGCCTGTACCTGAACGGTCGAATTGCTTACGCTTGACGCGCTCACCGGGACCTCCACGGCCGCCACGCTCAATGCGATAGCCAACGCCAGTCCCCCAAGCCAAATCAGTCGGTTCATCACCCTCCTTTGGTCTATTTCTGCGCGCAACGTAACATCGATTATTCGCGCTGTCAACGCCCGGGATCCAGCGTCCACCTCGAATGGTAATGACCGCTTTCCCAACCACTTCGACCATGGTGGCACAGTGGCAGTATCAACAAGTCTTGGCGTCAGAGGCTGCCGCGCCATTTCACCTATTTCTTCGCCGGAGATTGACCCGCGGCGGGAGTTTGTGCATCCTTATATTTCTTGTACTGAGCAAGGATGTCGTCCAGTGAGGCGCCACCTTTCGGCACGTCCGGGTGGTGGTACTTGCAAAGATGATACGGAGTCCCCTCCAGAGGGTGATGTCCAATCCGCCAGCACTTGCGTGAGTGGCAGTTGACCTTGCGCACGCCCGTGTAGACCCCGACGGCAATGGCGCCTTCACCGATATCGGACCCGAATCCCGACCAGAAGCCGTAGAAGGGGCCGGTCTCATTGATCGACCCGATGTGAATGGCGGTCCAGTGACGGGCAACGTCGAAATTCAGGACGAGAAGCACAATGGCGGCAACGACGAAGAGCCCGACGAGACCTACAGCAATCTTCTGCTTCATTTCAACGGCTCCGACCGTGTTTGTACGGGAAGGGGCCGAGTCGAAAGTCAGTCATTGGTCAAACCCGCTCGACAAGAGATGAGCGATTGCCCGCCCAGGCACCAAGAAGATGGGCGGTGAAACGCCGTTCCAGCGTTACGAGGACGGCCGATCCGAAGAGCAGATCCACTACGAGTTCCGGTTCAGCGCGAGCCAGCGCGACCAATTGGTCACGGGCAATCGATGGACGGTGTCCAACGGTCGTACGACCCGCGTCGAACGAATGTTGACTCCCTTGGCCAATGCCAAAGCGCAACAGAGACTCTCGGAACCCGCGAGATCGGCCCACCGACAGCATTTCGAACGCGGTGAGGTGGCCCACGAACGCGGTCCGCCAACGGGGATGGAGGTCGAACATCGAGATGACATTGACCGAATCCAGTGTCACCCCCGACAAGACGTCCACGTACGAGCCGTAGGTGACATCCAGACCAAGCGCCGTCATCACGTCGCCGTACATCGTCAGGGGCACATCACCGTCATCCCCCGAGCCATGTTGCTCGACATGGCGTTCGAACGTCGCCAGGCTTTCGCGTGTCAACCGCGCCGCTTCAAGCGCGTAGGGGTCGGCCCCCTTCGATTGATGAACGGGCCGATGGATGAAGAACTCGCAGAATTGGCCGAGGGTTCCCACCTCGACGAGGAACCTCGAGAGTGAAGGTTCGCGGGCCGCTTGAATCATCTCCTCGAGTAGTGAAGCCACCTCAAGGGGCAGCGAGGAGATTGGAACGGCAATCTCGTCGCGGAGACGGCGTTCGAACGTCTGCTCGAGTTCTGCGCGGAATGTCTGGAGGCCCGGATCCCACTCCCACCGACCATCAGTTACACCGCAGTACAGCGCTTCGTAGCAGAAAAAGAGGGCCAACGAGAGGTCATCATCTCCCAATGCATCGGTTTCGCAGACCGGCGGACTGAGTCCGATTCCGCCCGCCCCGCCCTTGAGCGTGGACAGCACGTAGGCGCTGAAGGGACCCCGGGGCCGTGGAAGTATCGACCATTCCAAAGACGGCGTAGCTAAGGTGTCGAAATTGATGGCGCTCGCGCTCATCGTGGCCTCGTCGACAAGGACCAACAAGGGGGGTTCTTGGCCCTTGTCGACAAGTTGGTGTCGGCGCTCGCCGAACGACTCTCTGTTCTATTTCTTGACAGCATCCTTGATGTTCTCGCTCGCCTGATCGATGTTGCCCATCATCTGGTCAACCTTGCCGTCCTCTTCGAGCCGTTCGTTGCCGGAGACCCTCCCGGCGGCCTCTTCGACGTGTCCCTTCGCAACCCGAGCCGCGTTCTTTACTTTCTTCTTCTTTGACATGGACCCTCTCTTTCTCGAACTTCAAGACGAGGCGGGTGCCCCTCTTGAGTACTGCGCAATCGAACTTCCGTTCCTGCTCAACCAGCTAGGAGAATCCGCCCAAGGGGGTTCGGAATGTCTTCCAATGCACCTCCCCTTGATCAATGACACAACTCTCAGCTGCGAGCGCTTCATCTCCTCACAAGGAAGACCACGAGGACGATGATGAGAATCAGTACAACTGTTCCGCCACCGATGTACATGGTGAGCACCCCCTTCCACGCTGGCGCGACTGCTCCTGAATGAGGGCCAACCGTCCGTTCCTCGCCCAATCGCGCGACGTTCGTTGGCTCTCCGCCCCCAAGCTCACGGGGCCTCGAGCGGCACCACTACTTGGAGTCTTCATGGACCGAACTGGTATTCCCGGCCGTGTCAACCACCTGTCGATTCATCTCGTGTCGTGTTCCGCCGACGGGATTGCGCGACACGGCGAAGATGATCGCCGACACCACGAATCCGAACGCTCCAGCGATCATGAGGATCAGCCCTACGGTCGAGAGTCGAAAGCCGGTTCCCTGATAGGTAACGGCCCAATACATGACTGCTCCAGCGGCACCTGCGATGGCACTGAGCACCATTCCCGGTAAACCCACTTCACACCTTCTTCTGTACGCTCTGACCAACGGTCAGGGGAGAAGGATGCGGGGTTCCAGACGTCCTGTACTAACTCTACACGCCCTGTCGAAACCCCCGTCGAACCTGAGCGTCGGTCGACGCGTTAGCCAGGTGTGAACAGTCGCTCAGTTCCCACAAGGTGCCGGGCTCCCGGGATGACCGTCGCTCGTCCACGATGAGCCGCACTTGCGAGGGCATCTCTCTAGATCGAACGGGTCACTTCGCGGTGATGTAGGCAATGCGACACTTCTTGCCTGCGCTGGTAGTGATGGTGAAGAGGTGTGTACCCGTGTGACTTCCCGGACGAACGGTCACGGTGAGGACGATGCGGCTGGCGCTGTGGGCGTGCATCTTCACGAGAGCTCCTACCTGGTTGCTGGTCACTCTCGGGTGAGTGGTGAAATTCTGACCGACGATGGTCAGCGTGCGACTCTTGCCAACCAGTGCCGAGCCCACTACCCGGGTGGCGCGCGGCACCGACGTTGGCGGAGGCTTCACCACCAGAGCAGTGATCGTGAGCGTGCCGGGGAAGTAACTGTAGGTCGTGGAGTATTTGGATGCGTCAGTGCTCGGTGCGATCGTCACCACGCCCCCGACCGGAGTCATCGAGTACGAACCGGCCGCCGTAGGCGCGGTGGTCGAGGCCGCGTAGACCGTGGTGCCGGTGCCCGCAAAGGTGATGGTCGCGCCCACCAGCGTCGCCGTGTCGGGTGACGTGAGGCCGCTGGTGACGGAAGCGCTTGCGGTGATCGAACTACCGACGCTCACCGAGATGTTCGCCACGGAGATCGAGAGTGTGACGGGTGGCGCTCCCCCTCCACCGCCGCCGCCGCCACCTCCGCCGCCACCACCGC
>JBEKKW010000106.1:0-4446 GCA_050010495.1 Acidimicrobiales bacterium | reverse complement strand
CAAGCTGCCTGACGTCATCGTGGCCTACAAGATGCTCGGCGCGCCCGTCACCACCGAGCACGGCGGCCCGGTGCGGCTCTACGTGGCGCCGATGTTCGGTTACAAGTCGCTGAAGTGGCTCTCCGCCATTCGGGTCGTCGACGTGGTGCAGCCGGGCTACTGGGAGCAGAACGGCTACCCGGTCAATGGCTGGCTGGACGGCTCCACGGGGCCCAACGACCCCGACCCCGGGCTGACGTAGGTCATGTCGCTCGCGAACGCCACCCCCGTCGCCACGGCGCGCCTGCTGCGCTTCGATCGGGTGCAGCGCTACGCCCACTGGGCCAACGCGCTGCTCTTCGGGGTGCTGATGGCGACGGCCATCCCGCTCTATTTCGGATCGTTCTTCGGCGTCGTCCTACCGCGCCACCTCATCGAGCAGATCCACCTCTGGACCGGTCTCGCACTGCCGGTGCCCGTCGTCATCTCGCTCGTGGGCCCCTGGGGGCGCCAGATGCGACGCGACGTGCGACGGGTCAATCTCTGGACCCGCCAGGAGATCCAGTGGATGAGGACGCTGGGGGCCGCCCCGCTCGAGGCCGACAAGTTCAACCCCGGCCAGAAGCTCAACGCGATCTTCGTCGGCGCGGCGATCGTGATCATGTTGGTGACCGGTTCGATGCTCCAGTGGTTCAGGTTCTTCCCGGTGACGTGGCGTACCGGCGCGACGTTCGTGCACGACGTCTTCGCCCTGGCCATCTTCGTCGTCGTCTTGGGCCACATCGTGATGGCCCTGACGCACCGCGACTCCCTGTGGTCGATGTTCACCGGTTGGGTGAGCGAGAGCTGGGCCTCCCTGCACGCCGGGGCCTGGTTCAAGGAGGAGCGGGCGACACGGTCCTCGAGCGTCGAAGAGAACTGATCTCGCCGAAGCCGTGTCCGGGGCGCCGAGTCCCGAATCGCCGATGGGGATCGGCCCCGCCTCACGACGGCTCCTACTGGTGAGAACTAAGACCATCTCCGTCATTGGAGCGCTCGTTCGAACTGGATAGGGGTACTAGTACGAGGCGAAGCGGGCAGTCAACCCTCTGGCCCGGGTTCGCACCGCTCGCGAGAATGGACCGAGGTTTCCAGAGAGGGTGTTGCCGGGGGCGATTGACAACATGGACCAGGTGCTGCGGGTTTCGCGATATTGGTTTCGGGCCCATCTCGCCCGGCGCTGGAGCGGCTACCTGGCCATCGTCCTGCTCGTGGGACTGGTCGGGGGAATCGCCATCGGTTCTTTCAGCGCAGCGCGCCGCACGGCGTCGTCCTACACCGTGTTCCTCGCGAGCACCAATCCTTCGGACATGCACGTCTTCTTTTACGCGCCGAATGAGACGAAGGCGCTCTCACGTTTGGGGCTAGTGCGACACGTGGCGAATGCGTTCTACGACATCAACGCCTTTCCCGAGGGACGTGCCGGCGCCCCGAAGATTGCCCCGGCATTGGCCAATGGCGACGTGGCGAGCGTCGGCAGTGTCTCGGGGGAGTTCTTCACACAGGACAAAGTGGCGGTTGTCGACGGCCGAATGGCCAATCCGAACAAGGCCGATCAGTTTGTCATGACCGCTCAGGCCGAGCGATCCATGGGCTGGCACGTCGGCCAATCCATCCCCATGTACTTCTACACCGACGCGCAGTCCTCACGTTCCACGTTCGGCACCGCCAAGGTGAAGCCGGAGGTGCGACTCACGATGCATCTGGTCGGGACGGTGGTGTTGAACAATGAGGTGGTCTCGGACGAGAGCGCCCAATATCCGGCGCTGATGATCTTCACGCCGGCTCTCTCGAAGCCCTTCGAAGAGACTCGGATCCAGTACAACAATTACGCGTTGCAACTCGACCACGGAGCCCGCGACGTCTCCGCGGTGGAGCGAGAAATCATCAAGGCCCTCCCGAAGGGGACGACGTACACCTTCCTCGTGACCGCCGTCACGAGCGGAGAGGTCAATCGATCCACCGAACCCGTCGCCATCGCCCTTGGCGTCTTCGGGCTGATAGCCGCGCTCGCCGCGTTCGTCATCGCTGGCGGGCTGATCGCCCGGTCGCTACAGCGCGAGGACGACGACATCGAGATCCTGCGCGCCCTCGGCGCCGATCCGTCCATGACGGCGAGCGCGGGTCTGCTCGGCCCGCTCGGTGCGGTGTTGGCCGGCGCGCTGTTGGCCGTCATCGTCGGCGTGGCCCTGTCACCCCTATCACCCCTTGGCCCGGTTCGCTCCGTTTACCCCGATCGAGGCGTCAACTTTGACTGGACGGTGCTTGGTGTCGGCTTCCTTCTCCTGGTACTGGGACTGAGCACGGTGGCCATCGTCCTCGCCCGACGGCGCTCCCGGCGCGTGATAGCGACCCGGGTGATGTCGCGAGTACCTGTGGGGTCAATGGTCGCTCGGTGGTTCTCCAGCGCCGGCCTACCGACAACGGCGGTGGTGGGAGTTCGATTCGCCCTGGAACCCGGTCGAAGGCGCGACGCCGTGCCGGTTCGTTCCGCCCTGGTGGGCGCGGCCCTCGCGGTCATGGTGGTCGCGGCCACCCTGACCTTTGGCGCTAGTCTTCACACCCTCATTTCCCGTCCCGCGCTCTACGGCTGGAATTGGAACTACGCGCTGGCCAGTGGAACCGTCGTCCCTCCCCAGACCACGTCCCTGCTCAATCGTGATCCGTCCGTGGCGGCGTGGTCGGGCGCCTCCCTGGCGAACGCCCAGGTCGACGGGGTGACCGTGCCCATCATGCTCGTCGGCGCGCACGCCAAGGTCTCACCACCGCTGCTGTCGGGTCACGAGGTGGACGCGGTGAACCAGATCGTGCTCGGGGCCGAGACGATGCAACAGCTGCACAAGCACGTGGGCGATACGGTCATCGCCTCCTACGGCTCCCTAAAGGACGCCCCCGTCTACGTGCCCCCCTCCCGGTTGACCATCGTGGGCACGTCGACGCTGCCGGCTATTGGCGGAGAACTGACGTTGCACACGTCCATGGGCGTCGGCGCCCTCATCGACGTTGACATTGAGCCGCCGGCCTTTCGCAAGGTGATTAACAGTCCCGACCGCACCTTGGACGGGTGGCAGTTCGTCATGGTGCGACTAAAGCGTGGCGCGTCGCCCGCCCGGGCGTTCACGGCGTTACAGCACATGGCCGCGGTCGGTAACCGGGCCTTCACCCAGGTCCCCGACGGCGAGGGAGAGGGTGACAGCGTGGCGGCGTTACGGGTGCGCTACCCGGCGGAGATCGAGAACTACCGCACGATCGGGGAGATCCCGGCCCTGTTGGCGCTCGGACTGGCGGCCGGCGCGGTGGCGGCGCTGGGGCTCACGCTGTTCGCGTCGGTGCGGCGCCGTCGCCGGGACCTCGCCCTGCTGCGTACGCTCGGCTTCACGCAACGCCAATTGAGGGCGACGATAGCGTGGCAGGCCACCGTGGCCGGCCTCGTCGGGGTCGTCGTTGGAGTACCGTCAGGGATCGCCGTCGGCGAGTGGTTGTGGACGCTCTTCGCCCAGAAGATATACGCGGTACCCGAACCGACGGCGCCCTGGCTGTCCCTTCTGGTGGTCGTGGCCAGCACGCTGGTGCTCGTCAACGTCGTGGCCGCCTTGCCCGGTCGCATCGCGTCGCGCACCTCGACCGCGCAGGTCCTGCGCGGCGAATAGCCAGAGTGCTCGGGTAGACCTTCGTGAACGCGGGGCCGGGCCCCCGATCAGCTACTTGTCGGTCTCGAGCCTCGTCGGTGTGATGAGGGTGGTGGCGCTGGTGATGGAGTCGCTGGCGGCCTTCGCGGAACCGAGGCCCTTCTCGAACTCATTCTTCGCCTGACCGACGCTGCGCGCCAGCTTGGGGATGGCCGAACCGCCGAATATCAAGACGGCGACCATGATCACCACGATCAACAGATCGGGACCGAATATCTCTCCTAGAAACACGTTGTTCTCCTTCTTAGTGGTGGATGTGGTGTTCGTGGTACGAATGGGCCGACGCCACACGTTCGACGTCGACGTCGAGCTCGGTGACCTGGCCCCCGACGATCGTGACCGACTGATTCGATGCTTCGATGTGGTAGTGGCCGGCCCGCAGGCTCGGGTAGACGGCCGCGTAGCTGACGCCCTGAGCGAGGCGGCGCTCCCGTACAGCGCTGTGGGTGTGGGGGAGCGACTCGTCCTCGGGGGAGAGGTCGATCTCGCGCCCGTTCAGCGCCGGGGGGGTGCGCAGCACCAGGGCTCCGACCTCCCCCCCGATCTCGAGGACCACGCTGCCATCCCAACTCGGGGGGAGTGTGCGTTCAGGCATCGCGGGCTCGTTACGCCGGAATGTCGTAGCCGCTGTAGGGCGTGCCGAGGTAGGGGAAGTTGTCGAGCAGTACCAGGCCGGCCCCGGTGACGCCGTCACTGACGTCGACCAACGCCCCGTCGGGCTTGAACGTCTTGTCGACAA
>JBEKKW010000105.1:0-4551 GCA_050010495.1 Acidimicrobiales bacterium | reverse complement strand
GTGAGCCCGGTCGTCGAGGGCATCGTGCGCGCCAAGCAGGACCTCGTGCTGCACCCGACCGACGGCACGCAGAGCTCCATCGTCACCGAGCACTTCCCGTACCTGGCGATCCTCATCCACGGCGACGCGGCCTTCTCCGGCCAGGGCGTCGTCGCCGAGACGCTCAACCTCTCCCAGCTCTCGGGCTACTACATCGGTGGCGCCGTGCACATCGTGATCAACAACCAGGTGGGCTTCACGACGGCGCCCGAGTCGGCCCGCTCGAGCGTCTATCCGACCGACGTCGCCAAGATGATCCAGGCGCCCATCTTCCACGTCAACGGCGACGACCCCGAGGCCTGCGCGCGCGCGGCCCGACTGGCCTACGACTACCGCGAGACCTTCCACCGCGACGTCGTGCTCGACATCGTCTGCTACCGCCGTCACGGCCACAACGAGGGCGACGACCCGAGCTACACCCAGCCCCAGATGTACAAGATCATCGACCAGATGCGCTCGGTGCGAAAGATCTACACCGAAACCCTGGTGCGCCGAGGCGACATCTCGATGGAGGAGGCCGAGGCCGCGCTGGCCGACTTCGACACCCGTCTGCAGAACGTGCTCGACGAGGTGCGTACGGTCCCCGTTCCCCAACTGAGCGGCGTACCGGTCGTCGACGTGCCCGCCGACGTCGCCTCGCCCGAGACCGGGGTCGAACGCGCGTCGCTGCTCGAGATCGCGTCGGCGACCATGACCGCACCCGAGGGCTTCACCGTGCACCCCAAGCTCGAGCGCCAGTTCGTGGCGCGCGCCGCGCTGCTCGAGTCGGGCGAGGTCGACTGGGCGCTCGGCGAGGCCATGGCGATCGGCTCCTTGGTCCAGGAGGGCACCAACGTGCGCCTCATGGGCCAGGACTCACGGCGCGGCACCTTCTCCCAGCGCCACGCGGCGCTCATCGACTACGAGGACGGCGTGGAGTACATACCGCTCTGTCACTTAGAGGGGGCGACGGGCTTCTTCACCGTGCGCGACTCCTTCCTCAGTGAGTTCGCGGCGCTCGGCTTCGAGTACGGCTACTCCGTCGAGGCGACCTCGACCTTGGTCGCGTGGGAGGCGCAGTTCGGCGACTTCGTCAACGGTGCCGAAGTGATCATCGACAACTTCCTCGTGGCCGCCGAGGACAAGTGGGGCCAGAACTCGAGCCTCGTGATGCTGCTGCCCCACGGGTACGAGGGCCAGGGTCCCGAGCACTCGAGCGGTCGGATCGAGCGATTCCTGTCGCTGTGCGCGCGCAACAACATGCGCGTCACGCAGCCCACGACGGCCGCCCAGTACTTCCACCTGTTGCGCAGCCAGGTCCGCCGCGACCACGTGACACCGCTCATCATCTTCACCCCCAAGTCGCTGCTGCGCGCGGCGCAGACCCGATCGCCGCTGAGCAGTTTCGAGACCGGCTCCTTCCAGCGCGTGCTCGACGACCACGTGGCCGACCCCTCCCAGGTCACGCGAGTGGTACTGGCAACGGGCAAGATCGCCCACGAGGCGATGGCCCGTCGCGACGAGGTCGGTGCCGGGGGCGTCGCCGTGGTGCGTCTCGAGCAGATCTACCCGTGGCCCCACGAGGACCTGGCGGCGGTGCTCGGCCGTTACCCCCAGCTCGAGGAGTTGGTCTGGTTGCAGGAGGAGCCCAAGAACATGGGTGCCTGGCCCTTCGTCCATCACGAACTGCACCGTCACCTGCGAGAGATGAAGGTGCGCCACGTCGCGCGGGCCGAGTCGGCGAGTCCGGCCACCGGCAGCTCGCTCGTGCACACCGCCGAACAGATCGACCTACTCAGCCGGGCGATCGGATGAGCCCGATCAAGCCAGCGCGCCTGCGCGTCGTGGTCGACGGATCGAACTTCGCGACCGAGGGCCGCACGATCCCGAGCCTCACCCAGCTCGACGAGGCCGTGCGCTCCTTCCTCGAGGAGAACCCGTCGGCGGAGGTCATCGTCGTGGCTGACGCCAGTTTCGAGCATCGGGTGGCGACCAGCGAGCGGGCCCGCTTCAAGGAGGCCGAACTGGCGGGGGAGATCGTGACGCCACCGGCCGGGGCCGTCGGACGGGGCGACGCCTTCATCTTGAAGATCGCCGACCGCATCAACGGGGTGGTGCTCAGCAATGACTCCTTCCAGGAGTTCCACGATCAGTACCCGTGGCTTTTCGACATCGGTCGTCTCATCGGCGGCAAGCCGGTTCCCGGGGTCGGATGGGTCTTCACCCCGCGCCAACCGGTGCGCGGCATCAAGAGTGGCCGGTCGGCGAAGAAGCTGTCCGTGGCGTTGCCCAGTGGCGTGCAGCCGACCATCGGCACGACCTTGACGCCGATCAAGGCGAAGTCCCCGGCCAGGAAGGCGCCGGTCAAGGCTTCGAAGAAGGCCGCGAAGGCGCCCACCGAGGTGGCGACCAAGAAGGCCGCGAAGGTGGCGCCCGAGGTAGCGGCCAAACGGACGGCGGTTAAGTCTCCGCCCGCGAAGAAGGCGCCCGCGAAAAAGGACGTCGCCAAGGTCCCCGCCAAAGCCACCCGCAAGGCGGCCAAGACGTCGGCCAAATCGGCCACGCCGGTGATGTCCCCGGCCGCTGCGGCACCTGCGGTGGCCCTGCGACGGGGGCGCCAGCCGGTCAATCCCGAGGCCGAGTTCGCGCTCTTTCGCGCGACCCACCGTCTCGGCTCGCGGGTCGAAGGCGAGGTCACGACCTTCACGTCGCACGGTGCCGTCATCGACGTCGTGCTCAAGAACGGCCAACACGTCGAGTGTTACGCGCCCACCACCCTGCTGGGCACGCCGGCACCCGCGCGGGCTCGCGACGTGCTCAAGCGAGGCGACCGCCGTACCTTCCGACTGGTGACCGTCGATCCGGAACGTCGGATCGCGGAACTGGCCCTGCCGTGATCGAACGCTCGATGGACCCCAAGGACTGGTTGCCCCATCGCGCGCCGTTCCTGTTGCTCGACACCATGATCGACATCGAGCCGGGCGTGCGCGCGAGTGGTCTGTGGACGCTGCACGGCGACGAGTGGTTCTTCCCCGGACATTTTCCCGGCCGGCCGACCACGCCGGGCGTGCTGCTACTGGAATCCATCGCCCAGTGCGGCGCCGTCGTCATCTTGAGTGAACCCAAGTACGCCGGTCGCTTGCCCCTCTTCGGGGGCGTCGAACGGGCCCGCTTTCGCCGTCAGGTCGTGCCCGGTGACACGGTCACCCTCGAGTGCGAGTTGACGAAGCTCTCGGCCCGCGGAGGCAAGGGTCACGGACGGGCCGCGGTCGACGGCCAGGTGGCGGCCGAGAGTGACCTGCTCTTCATCCTGGCCGACGAGTAGGTCCGCGCCGTCAGGTCGATGCTCGGCGTCGACGTGTCGAGCTAGCTCAGACCCTTGGGCAGCATTGCTTCGATGAACATCGGGCCCGGTGTCGCGTAGGAACGTTGCAGCGCCGTTACCAGTTCATCGGCGCTCGTGGCCCGAGTGCTCGGCACGCCCATCGACTTCGCCAGGGAGCACAGGTCGAGGGCCGGGTCGTCGAGTTCGAGCATGCGCTGGCTGGCCTGGCCGTCCATGACCGCCCCGACGCGCTGGCGCTCGAACGTCAGGATCGCGTAGCTGCGATTGGACAGTGCCACGACGGTGACGTCGAGGCCCTCGCGCGCCATGGTCCAGAGTGCCTGCGGCGTGTACATCATCGAACCGTCCGCCTCGAGCGCCAGAACGCGCTGCCCGCTGCCCACCGCGGCGCCCAGCGCGGCCGGCAGTCCGTAGCCGATCGCGCCGCCGGTGACGGCCATGAAGCGATGGGGCGGCGAGAACCTCGTGGCCGGGTAGAGGTGCGCCCCGCCGGTCGCCGATTCGTCGGCGATGATGAGGCCCTCGGGGATGGTGGCGGCGACCGCGTCGGCCAGGGCCCGAGTCGTGAGCTCGCCGTGCGGCGCCAACGGACGCTCACCATTCTCGATCTCCAGCGGCGCGGCGTCGAGGCCAAGAACGAGCGCGTCCAGCGTGGCCAGCGTGTCGCTCCCGGGCGGGGCGAGATCGAGCACGTGACAGCCCGGGGGGACGAGCTCGCTCTTGACGTTGGGGTAGGCGAAGAACCCGACCGGTTCGGTCGCTCCGATGAGGATCAGCGCCTCGAGGCCCTCCAGCTGCGCCTGGGCGAACTCGCTGATGTAGTTCATCCGCTCGGGACCGGCGATCCCCGCACCCCGATCCATGATGGCCGGGAAGGTCTCGACGATGACGCGCGAGCCGCTGGCCTGCGCGACTCGCTGGGCCAGGGCCAACTGGTCGCGAGCCACGGCCGTTCCTCCGACGAACAGGGCCGACCTCTTCGTACGCAGCATCCTCGTGGCCTCGGCGAGCAGGAGTTCGTCCGGGGCGACGGGCGCGGACCTCGCGGCGAGGGGCCACTGGTCGCGTACGCGCGTCACCTCGCCCCACGACACGTCGGCCGCCAGCACCAGTGTGGCGACCCGACCGGGCGGCCCGTAGGCGGCGGCGACCGCGTCGGCGGCGTCATCGGCCAGGCCGTCGGCGCT
>JBEKKW010000104.1:0-4590 GCA_050010495.1 Acidimicrobiales bacterium | reverse complement strand
GTGGTCCAGTCGAGCGAGTACTGGCGGTAGTGCTTGGAGATGCTCGGCCCGAGGAAACGCCCGACGTCCCACCAGCCCCGCCCGCCGGTCACGAGGCCGCCGACCGGCAGCACGGCGCGGGTGTACAGCCACCACAGAACGCGCCAACCGGGCGACCGGGGCACCGCGAACTCCATGCTGGCCATCGGTCCGCCCGGCTTGACCACGCGGGCCAGCTCAGCGATCGTCGCCTTCGGATCTTCGACGTAGCGCAACAGATAGGTGAACGTCAGCGCGTCGAACGTGTCATCGGCGAAGGGCAACTGCTCCCCTCGTCCCAGCACCAGCGAGATTCGTTGGTCCAGTCCGGCGCGGGCGACGTTCGTCTGCCCGACGCGCAGCATGTCCTCGCTCAGGTCGATTCCCACGACCCGGGCCTTGGTCCTCTTGGCCAGCGCCTTCGACACCGCCGCGGGGCCGCACGCGACGTCCAGCACCAGGCGCGGGTCCGAGCCGACGACGTGGTCGAGCATCGTCGAGCGCCAACGGCGGTCCTGACCGAAGGAGAGCACTTCGGCCAGCAGGTTATAGCGACCGGGCAGCGGTTTGAAGAGATCCCGGGCGAACTCGTTCGGCCGCGCGCGCGACGCGGCCACGTCACGATTCTTGAACCTCACGGGCGTACGCCCCGTCCCGCGACGCCGCAGGAGTATGGGTCTCTCGTGCCCCGCGCGCCCGGCGCTGTCGCCCGTGGCACCATGCGCTGACCTCCGTGTCCCATCTCGGCCGACGACCGAGTACGAAGGAAGCAAAAATCATTTCCTGCGATGGTCGCACTTTACCGGAAGTTGCCCACGCGAGAACATCGTTCACTACCGCCCCACGGGGCCCGCGGGGTCCGCGGTACTCGCCCCAAGGCTCGCGGCGGCGCGAGAATCGGCCACCTCATGGGCGCGCCGGCGACGAACGTCGCCCGTGGGGCGTCGGCGACGGACCGACCCCTGTCGCTGGGAGAGCGCCGGTACGCTGACCGGGTGAGCCTGCCGTCACGCCACCGTCGACACGACCTCACGAACCTGGGGTTCCTCATCGGGTTCGGTGCCGCCTTTGGCTACGTGGAGGCGGCCGTCGTCTACTACCTGCGGGCGCTGATGAACTTCCATCGCGGCTACGCGATCGCGCACTACAAGGTCCTGCTCAACCTCGGCTTCATCACCTTCATCACCACCCGGCACTCGCTGCTGCTCAACCACCGCGTCAGCGACGCCGAGGTGGCCCGCGAGGTGGCGACGATCGTGATCCTGTGTTGCGTCGCCTACGTTGCCGGCCGCGACACGCGCCAGCGCCTCGCGGCCTTCCTCATCACCTTCGCCTGCTGGGACATCATGTACTACGTCTTCTTGAGGGTGCTGGACCACTGGCCCTCGAGCCTGCTGACCAAAGACGTCTTCTTCCTCATCCCCGTCACCTGGATCGGACCGGTGCTGACGCCGCTGATCATCTCGACGGCCATGCTCGCCCTGGGCGTCAGGCTGTACCTGCGTCCGTCCACGCGCTTCTAGGCGACCCTCACTCCTGGATGATCTCGAAAGCCCGCAGTCCGCGAATGCGCTCCTGGCGGCGCGCACGCAGACGCTTCTCCGACAGCTGGGCCAGTTCCACGTAGGACGTGAGTATCGCCTCGTGCACGCGCTGCACGGTGACGAAGGGGTTGGCGTCCTCGGGGATCACCTCGTCGATCAGGCCGAGGTCCAGTTGGTCCTGGGCCGTCGAGCGCATCGTGGCGAGGGTCGTGCGGATCTGGTCCCGGGAGGGGCTGGGGGTCTTGTAGAGGATGGAGGCGGCCGAACGCGGTTCCGCCACGTAGGCCATGGCCTTTTCCAGCATGATGACGTGGTCGGCCATTGGGGTCGTCGCCAGGCCGCCGCCGCTGCCGAGCGCGCCGGCGACCAACGAGATCACCGGCTCGGAGTAGTCGATGCCCTTGAGGATCGAGCGGGCGATGGCGCGCGACTGTCCCCGGCGTTCACTCTCGAGCGTGGGCTTGGCCCCCAGGGTGTCGGTCACGAAGAGCGCCGGCAGTCGCAGCCGCTCGCCCATCTCCAGGACCCGCTCCATGTAGGCGAAGTCCTCGGGCGCGGGGTTCGAGGGCCGCTTGACGACGGTGTCGCCGAAACGTTGGTACGACGGCTGGGTGCCCACGATCACGAAGGGCTGGCTCCCGATCTTGGCGAAGGCGCCCACGATGGCCGGGTAGCGCTTGAACTCCGCCTCCTGGACGTAGTTGTAGACGGCGATCGCCTCGGTGAAGGCGAAACGGGCGATGAACTCGAGGTCGATCCGGTTGGCGTCGGTCATGAGGTCCTGGTACTGCTCCTCGAGCGCGTCGGGGTCGTCGGACGACCGCGCGGCGCGCGACAGCGAGGCCTGCAACTGGACCGCACCCTTGGCGCCGTCGAAGTCGGGGCCGAACATCCCCTCCGGTCCGAAGCTGAAGACGCGGCGCTGGTTGGCGATCGAGACGTTGCGGATCATGGGCGCCGTCTCGGGGTTGAGCAGGTGGTGGCGGTCCGGCAGGGTCGTCGAGTTGAGCAACTCCCCCAGGTACTTCACCAGCTCGTCGACGTCCGAGAGCACCACGTCGATGTTGCGATCGAGCAGGTTGGCCTCGGCGCTCTGGGAGTTCGACGGCACCGACGCGCCCTCGAAGGCCTCGATGACGTTGGGCCCGGCGAAGCCGAAGTTGGTGCCCGACGTCGCCAGGATGAGGTCGGCGTTGGGCACCGCGCTCGCCGACACGCCGCCCCACACGTTGCCCAGCAGCACCGCCACCTGGGGCAGGGCGACCTTGTCCTTGTAGTGACGGATCGCTTCGACCATGCGGGTCATCTGCGTGAGGCCGGCGAAGTTCTCGTGCTGGCGAACGCCACTCGACGCGTAGACGCTGATGAAGGGGAGCTTGCGGCTCACCGCCAGGTCGGCGGCGGCCTGGAACTTCTCACCCGAGACCACCCCCAGGGACCCCGCGAAGAAGTCCCAGTTCATCGCGTAGAGCACCACCTGATGACCGGCGATGGTCGCCAGACCGTAGGTCGAGGACTCGGACTTTCCCCGCCCGGTCTCGCGGCGCAGCTTGTCGAGGTAGGACTCGTCGCCCTCGCCGGCGTGTCCGCGGCGGATCAGGCCGACCAGGTCCTTGGCGATGCGCCAGCGACCGTGGATCGCCTTGAAGCCTACCGACTCCTGCAGGGCGAGCAGCTGCGAGGGAATGTTGACCTTGCGTCGATTGTGCAAGTGCGCTCCGACGGGCGCCTCGAAGACCGGCAGCCCGTCAGGGTGGCCTTCGCCGAGGAACCGTGCGTCGAAATCCTCGTCCGGGCGTGGTCCACTGTGCTCCGTGGGATCTAACATGTGCCTCCATTATGGCACGTAGGCCGTGCGCACTACGAAGCCGTGGCGGTGACCTAACGGGCCGATCAAAGTTCCGCGCACCGCCTCCTTACCCGTCGGTACGACGCGTCGACGCGATGACATCCCGTGTGCACGTCGACGCCACGCACCGACCAGCGAGTCATCAAAGAGAGGCGATGGCCTGCGACCTACACCGCGCCCGAGGCGACGATCGCGCCGGTCGGTGCGCGCGTGCCGCCGGCCGGTTCGACCGTGACCGCCAAGCGCGAAGGGCTCGGCGAGCCCGACACCGTGAAGGCCACGTCGCGGGGCGAGCGACCCATGAGGCCGATCGACACCGCCTTGTTGTTGACGAAGCCCCAGAGCTGGTAGGTCTTCGTGGCGGCGAGCGCGGGCATCGACGAGTTCACCAGGTAGCCCTGCCCGTCGGGCAGCACCACCAGCTGCGCCACGCGCACGTCGCTCGCACTGTCGAGGTTGACCAGACGGTGATTGGGTATCGACAGGGCCGCGACCACCTGAGTGTGCGAGACGAGTTTGAGCGCCTGCTGGCCCGGCGCGATGGCGGTGTGGTCGTGCGCGATGGTCGCCGCGACGACGATGACGACGGCGGCCGCCATCGCGGCGAGCGATCCGATCATGGTCCTCGACGACCGCGACGCCCTCGCGCCCTCCAGGCTCACCGGAACGGCGATTGCGCGCGTGTCCAGCGGGGGCGTCGTCGTCTCGCCGTTCTGGTGCTCGTAGATGCGCTTCGAGATGCTCGGCCAGAGCCCCTCGGGCAGGGTCGCCACGGAGTTACCGAGGGCCGCCGCGACCTCGCGCAGCCCGTCGAGTTCGCTGCGGCACCGCGGACACTGGGCCACGTGCTCCTCGACGGCGGTGCGCTCCTCGTCGCTGACGGCGTCCAAGGCCAGGGCGGCGAGCAGTTCGTTGGCTTCGTCGTGCGTCATCACTCCACCTCGCGAACGCCGGCCTCGACGAGGACGCTGCGCATGCGTCGCATGCCGTTTCGTATTCTGCTCTTCACGGTGCCCTCTGGTTGGTTGAGGAGTCGGGCCACTTCCACGTAGGTGAGTCCCTCGAAGTAGGCCAACTCGATGGCTCGGCGCTCCTCTTCCGGCAAATCACCCAGCGCCCGCGCGACCTGGTGGGCCACGGTGATATCCCACACTTCGTGCTGCATATCGTATTCGGCCC
>JBEKKW010000103.1:0-4654 GCA_050010495.1 Acidimicrobiales bacterium | reverse complement strand
GCGGTCAGGTTGGTCGTGCGCAACTGGTAGGCCGAGCGGCCCGGCACCGACATCTCGAAGAGGGTGGGCTCGACCTCGTGACCGAGCAGCGGGGCCGAAGCGGCGCGGCCGCCGGGGTGGGCCCGGGCCGCCACTAGCCGACCGCCTTGGTGAGCGAGGTCACGTAGCGGTCGATGTCGTCGCGGGTGCGCCGTTCGGTGACGGTGGCGAGGATCACGCGGTCGCTGTCGCAGTGCGCGCTGATCGGCCCCTCGTTGAGCGCCGTCGTCGAGAGGCCGGCGAGGATGCCGTCCTCGGCCATGCGGGCGAGCACCAGGGAGGCGTCCTCGGGAACCCGGAAGGCGAACTCGCGGAAGAAGGGCTGGGACGAGACCGGCTCGACACCCTCGATCCTCATCACCTCGTCGAACAGGACGTGGGCGCCCTGGGCGCAGCGCGTCGCCACCTCGCGCAGTCCCCGCGTCCCGAGCCAGCCGAGCTGGATCGCCGCCGTGACGGCCATCAACGTCTGATTGGTGCAGACGTTGGACGTCGCCTTCTCGCGTCGGATGTCCTGCTCTCGCGCGCGCAGGGTCGTGACGAACGCGCGGCGGTCGTTGGAGTCGACGGTCTGGCCGACGATGCGCCCGGGCAGGCGGCGCACCTGCGCCTCCGTGCAGGCGAACAGGCCGAGGTAGGGCCCGCCGTAGGCGAGCGGGGTGCCGAAGGGCTGACCCTCGCCCACGAAGACGTCGGCCCCCCACTGAGCGGCCGTCTTTAAGACGCCCGCCGCGACCGGGTCGCAGCCCAGCACCAGCAGGGCGCCGTTCTCGTGGGCCAGGCGCTTCGCCTCACCCATGTCCTCGAGCACGCCCAGGTAGTTGGGGTAGGCGGCCACGACCGCGGCCGCCCCGGTGCAATCGACGCTGGCCCAGTCGGTCAGGCCGTCGACCAGGTCGACCTCGACGATCTCGTGACCGGTGCCGCGCGCGAAGGTCGCCACCACCTGACGCCAGTGCGGGTGCACGCCCCGCGAGATCACCATCTTCTGGCGTCGCGTGGCGCCCGAGGCCATGTTGAGCGCCTCGACCATCGCCGTCGCCGCGTCGTAGAGGGAGGCGTTGGCGATCGGCAGGCCGCTCAGGCGCGACACCAGGGTCTGGTACTCGAAGATCGCCTGGAGCACTCCCTGCGCCACCTCGGGCTGGTAGGGCGTGTAGGCCGTGACGAACTCGGAGCGTCCGCCCAGCATCTTCACGACGGCCGGCACCTCGTGGTCGTACGCGCCCGCCCCGGCGAAGCAGAGCATCGCGCTCGCCTGGGCCCGATTGGCACTGGTGTAGCGCGCGAACAGGTCGGCCACGTCAGGCTCGCTCAACCCGTCGGGCAGGTCGAGGCCCTGGGCGATGCGCACCGCGGCGGGGATGTGGCTGAAGAGCTGTTCGAGGGAGTCCAGGCCGAGGAAGGTGAGCATCTCGGCGACCTCGTCGCGGGTGTGGGGTAGGTAGTCGGCCACGTCACGCCGCCTTTTGCACGAAGGGCAGCGAGTCGATCGCGGCGCGCAGCACGCGCCCGCGCAGTTCGACGCTCACGGGGGTGCCCACGGGCAGGTCCCCGCTCAGCAGTCCCATACCGATGCCCCGTTCGAGGACCGGCGAGTAGTTGCCCGACGTCAACAGCCCGACCGACGCCCCGTCGACGATCACGTCGCCGCCGTCGCGCAGGGGCTGGCGCGACGAGGTCGAGACGCCCGTCAGAGCCCGCTTCGAGCCGCGGGCCCGCTCGGCCTCGACGGCCTCGCGTCCGCGGAAAGTCTCCTTGTCCCAGCCGAGCACCCAACCGAGCTTGGCCTCGAGGGTCGTCGAGGAGAGGCTCAGTTCGTGTCCGTAGAGCGGCAGCGCCGCCTCGAGGCGCAGCGTGTCGCGTGCGCCCAGACCGGCCGGGGTGACGCCGGCGCCGACCAGGTCGCGCAGCAGCTGCTCGGCCACCACGTTGGGCGCGGCGATCTCGAGACCGGGTTCGCCGGTGTAGCCGGTACCGGCCACGCGGACTTCGACGCCGTGGTAGTCGAAGCGGGTGACGCGAAAGCGTCCCACCGCGGCGAAGCGCTCGTCGAGCGCGGCGACCTTGTCGCGGGCGTGGGGCCCCTGCACGGCCAGCACGCACCGATCTGCGGTGACGTCGACGCCCGGCAGCGCCGACGTCACGCCCGAGGTGTTCGAGGCGTTGGGCATGACGTCGAACTCGTCCTCGCCCACCCACCAGACGATGATGTCGTCGACGACGAAGCCGTCGTCGTTGAGCAGGTGGGTGTACTGGGCCCGGCCTGGCCCGATCCGTCGCAGGTCGTTGGTCAACGTGCCCTGGAGTGCCTCGAACATCCCGGGCCCGTCGCAGCGCACCGTGCCGAGGTGGCTCACGTCGAAGACGACGGCGTCGCGGCGGCAGTACAGGTGCTCGGCGACGGTGCCCGTGTTGTACTGCAGCGGCATCTCCCAGCCCCCGAAGGGCACGATCTTCGCCCCGAGTTCGACATGGGTGTCGTACAAAAACGGGCGACGATCACTCATGGTGTCACTCTAGGCTGCGTGTCGCGCACCGGCGTGAAGGCCGTGACGCTCGATGAGCTCGTTGAAGTCGCGCTGGTAGACGACGAGCAACTTGACCTCGGGATAGAGTTCGCGGAACTGTCGGATCTTCTGGTTCTTCTTGGTCACGAGCCGCTGGTCGAGCACCGTGATCTCGATGAAGAGGTGGCGGGCCGGCAGGAAGAAGTCGGGGCGAAAGCCCCGCGTCGGCACTCCCCCGCCGTTCCAGGCCAACGGGAACTCAATCGGTTCATAGAGCCAGTCGTGGCCGTAGAGGCTCAACAGGTTCGCGAAGACCCGTTCGCTGGGGTGGGCAAACGGGGCGTCCTCAGAACTGACCACGCTGGGGTGGCGGCGACGCGAGTCGCCGCTCGGTGACTCGGATGTCACGCCGTGAGGGTCTCCTTCTCCGACGTTGCGATCTGGGTCTGGCGGATCATGGTCGTGAGCTCGGCGACCACGCCCGCCAGGGGAACGATGTTGAAGACGCCCTGGCCGCCGCGCAGCAGGTCCACCAGGTCGCCGTCACTCTTGGCGAGCACCGAACCGGAGTCGCTCATCACGAGGCTGCTGGAGGCGAGGTCGGCGCCCAGGGCGCTGCGCAGGCATTCGACCGCCTGGCGGGTTCGCGCGAGCGAGAGGCCCGAGTTGAGCAGGGACTTGATCACCTTCACTTCGAGCACGTCGGCGTAGCTGTAGGTGCGCTTGGATCCGCTGCCCGAGGCGGGCGTGATCGAGGGCGTCACCAGGTCGGTGCGGGCCCAGTAGTCCAGTTGGCGGTAGGTGACGCCCGTGAGGCGACACACTGTGGGGCCACTGAATCCTGACGTTAGAGAATCTTTCATTCGAAGTCACTCCCGACCGAGGCTTGTCCGGCTACCGCGATGTACTACAACAGTGTAGTTTGGCCGCTCCCTAGTCGACGAACAAATCTGGGCGGCCCAGGGAGGGTGACGAGGCCTCCGCGTGCAAGCGGGGCGGTATCCGCCCGGCCCGCCGGGCCAAAAAGCCGGCCCGTACGGCGTCGCGGATCGCCTCGGCCATCATCACCGGGTCCAGGGCCCGGTTGATCGCCGAGGCGGCCAGGACCCCGTCGCAGCCCAGTTCCATCGCCAGCGCGGCGTCCGAGGCGGTGCCGACGCCCGCGTCGAGCAGGACCGGCACGCTGAGGCGCTCCGCGATCAGCGAGATGGCGTGCGGGTTGCGGATCCCGAGTCCCGAGCCGATCGGCGAACCGAGCGGCATCACCGCCACGCAGCCGACCTGCTCCAGGCGCTGGGCCACGATGAGGTCGTCCGAGGTGTAGGCCCAGACCTCGAAGCCGAGGCGCACCAGCCGTTCGGCCGCCGTGAGGGTCTCGGTCGTGTCGGGCAGCAGCGTGGTGTCGTCGCCGATCACCTCGAGCTTGACGGCGTTGGAGGAGAAGGCCTCGCGGGCCAGCTCGGCCACCTTGACGGCCTCGGCGGCGCTGTAGCAGCCAGCGGTGTTGGGCAATAAGGAGAAGTGCAGGCGATCGAGCAGGTCGTAGATCGAACCCTTCACGTTTGGGTCGACCCGGCGCAGCGCCACCGTCGCGATGGTCGCCTCGCTGACGACCAGCGAGGCCTCGAGCACGTCCAGGGAGCGAAAACCGCCCGTGCCCATCACCAGACGGGACGGTGACACCAGGGAACCGACCTTGAACTCCTCGTACACGTGCCCAGCGTACTGGCCATTTTGGTCCCGTCAGTAAGGTTGACGAGGTGCAACCCGTCACCACGCTCACCATCGCCGGCTCCGACTCGGGGGGCGGGGCCGGTCTCCAGGGCGACCTGCGCACCTTTGGCGCCTTCGGCGTGCACGCCACCTGCGCCGTGACCGCCATCACGGCCCAGAACACCCTGCTGGTCGCCGAGGTGCTGGCCCTCGATCCCGCGCTCGTCGCCGCGCAGGTCTACGCGGTCACCTCGGACTTCGACGTGCGCGCGGTCAAGACCGGCATGCTGGCCCAGGCGGCCACCGTCGAGCGCGTCGCCGACCTGGCCCGCGAAGGAATGCTGGCTCAACTCGTGGTCGATCCGGTGCTCGTCTCTTCGACCGGTCAGCTC
>JBEKKW010000102.1:0-4754 GCA_050010495.1 Acidimicrobiales bacterium | reverse complement strand
AGATCTCCGGCACCGAGACGATCTGCACGTACGGCGCCGAGACGAGCATGGCCACCATCCTCAAGGCCGTCTCGCTTTCGTTCGAATCAATCTCGAAGCCCCTCACCTCGGCCGAGATGCAGCAGTCCCTGGCCAAGGCCAGTTCGCTCGCCAAGTTCAAGTTCAGCGCGTACACCGGACTCGGCGTGCCGGCCTTCTACTTCAGCCTGACCGAATCGGGCATCACCGGTCAGGGGATCACCGGGGTGATCGGTGGCACGAACTACTTCGGGGCGAGCGTGGAGTCCAAGAACGTGTCGACGTCGAAACTGGCCGCGCTCGCGAAGCTCGCCGAGAAGCTCTGAGTCGGCCGCTGGCCTAGGACGGGCAAGTAGCGTCGGCCATGGTGCTTCGGATCCAGCGAATCGTGCAGGTCAGCGCGGCGATGACCATCGCGGCGACGTCATTTTTCGTGTACGACGCCGGCGCGGCCAAATCCGCCGCGCCGGCGTCCATCGTCGATGTTCCCGTCTCGGTCGTATCGACGTCAAAGGGTGACGTGGGGTACCGCGCGTACGGCCAGGGAACGCCCCTGGTGCTGATCATGGGCTACGCGGGAACCATGGAGGTCTGGGATCCCAACCTCCTCGATGAACTGGCGCAGCACTTTCGCGTCGTGATCTTCGACAACGCCGGCATCGGGCGCAGCGCGGCCCTTTCGCCCCTCAGCATTGACGCCATGGCCGACCAAACGGCCGCCCTGATCACCGCCCTGCACCTGGGATCGCCGGACGTCCTGGGATGGTCGATGGGCAGCATGATCGCCCAGGCGCTGGCGATCCGCCACCCGCACCAAGTTCATCGCCTGGTGCTCTGCGCGACGTACCCGGGGAACGGGAGCGCCGTTCAGCCGAGCCAGAAAGACGTCGCGGCCCTCACGGGCGACGACCCGGCGGCCGCGCAGGCCGACCTGTTCCCGGCCGATCAGGAGATCGCCGCGGCGGCCTTCGCCGGCAGCCTGGCCGCCTACCCGGCCTCGGCGCCCGCCGCACCGTCCGTCGTCGCGGACCAGGCCCGCGCCATCCTCGCGTGGTTCGACGGCCGCGACCAGACGGGTCACGAGGCCGACCGCATCGACGTGCCGACCCTGGTCGCCGACGGTGCGCAGGACCGGATCGACGCGGCCGCCAACGATCACGAGGTGGCCGGTCACATCCCGGGTTCGCGGATCGTGCTCTTCCCCGACGCGGGCCACGGATTCCTCTTCCAAGAGGGGGCCTCCTTCACCTTCCTCGTACGCACGTTCCTGCTGGGTGCACCAAAACCGCTGAGCGTGGCCAGGTTGCGCGGCGGCTACTTGGCCGGACAGAAGCAGGTGACATCGGTCGGCACCGAATGGCTGAAGAAGTTGCGGGCCCTCTCTAAAAAATCGACGGTGCGCGACGTCGCGCAAATCGACCTCTCACTGGCCGACGCCCTGGGCGGGTACGACGACAACCTGCTCGGTTGGGGCACCGGCGGCCCGTTCAGTTCTGCGGTGAGCGCCTACGTGAACGCCGAAGAACTTGGTGTTCGTGACGTCCTGGCGATCGCCGGTCAGAGCGCTCCACCTATCAAGGGGCTCTCGAAAACGAGTACTCGCGAAGGTCTCGTCATTGCGAAGCTCGAGAACGTGTTGCGCCACGACCTCGGCCTTCGCCCCCTCACGACGACGACCACCACGTCCACTACCTCAACCACGTCGACGTTCATGCCCTAGGACCGCGAGCTCGCCCTCTGTCGACCCGCTTCGACGCCGAAGGGTACAGGCACCGTTGCCGACCGGCGCCCGGGGAGCGATCAGCCGGCGGGCAGCAGCAATGACGAGTCGGGGAACAGGGGTTGACGGGCGCGCTCTGGTTGAGCCAGGTAGTCGTCGAGTTGCTCGCACGTGAGCGGGCGGGCGAACAGGTAGCCCTGCCCCACCTCGGCACCCAGGCTCTGCAGGGACCGGAGCACCTCCTCGGTTTCGATCCCCTCGGCCACGACGGTGAGGCTCAGCGCCCGGGCCAGTTCGATCGTGGAGCGTACGATGGCCTCGGCCCGGGGGTCCGACGTGAGCGCCAGGGTGAAGGACTTGTCGATCTTCAGCTCGTCGATGGCCAGCCCGAGCAACTGTGACATCGAGGAGTACCCGACCCCGAAGTCGTCGATGGAGACGCGCACCCCCAGGTTGCGCAGTTGGCGAACGCACCGCTCCGCCCGCTGGGGATCGCCGCCCAGCGCCGACTCCGTCACCTCCAAGGTCAGGCGGTCCGGCGGGAAGTCGTAGAGGGTCAAGACGCCGTCCACGTAGCTGGCCAGGTCCTCGTCGACGAGGTCGTAACGTGAAATGTTCACGCTGACCCCGAGGTGGTGGCCGGCGCGGTCCAGGCGGGCCGCTTGGCCCACCGCCATGTCGAGCACGGCACCAGTGAGCTGTGGCATCAAGCCGTTCTGCTCCGCGAGCGGGATGAAGCTGTCCGGGTAGAGCAGCCCGAGAGTGGGGTGGGGCCAGCGGACCAGGGCTTCGAGGCCCCTGATGGATCCGGAACGCATATCGAGGGTCGGTTGGTAGTACATGATGAGGGTCCGAGAGCTGATGGCGTCTCTCAGGGCGTCGATCAGGGCGAGACGTTCGCGACTGTGGGGATCGGCTTCGTGACGATAGGCCGACACCCCGGTGTGGGCCCGCTTGGCGTCGTACATCGCGACGTCGGCGCAGCGCAGGAGCTCGCCGCTGGTCTTGGCGTCGGGGCGAGAGAACGCCACACCGACGCTGGCTCCCACGCGCACGCTCGTGCCGTCAAGGACGCACGGGTCCGACAGGGTCTGGGCCAGTTCGTGGGCGATGGCCACCAAGTCCTCCTCAGCGCTCACGGCGCAGTGACAGGCGTACTCGTCGCCGCCCAGACGGGCCAGCACCCCGCGCTGGCCCAAGCGGTGCTCGAAACGCTTGGCCACGACGCATAAGAGCTCGTCGCCGGCGGTGTGGCCCAGGGCGTCGTTCACCTCCTTGAAACCGTCGAGGTCGACCAGCAACACTCCGGTGTGGCCAGCGGCCTCCGGCTCGGCGGACAACCTCGACTCCAGACCTTCGAGGAAGGCCCGTCGGTTCGGGAGCCCGGTGAGGTAGTCGGTGCGCGCGTCCTGGTAGTTGACCATCGAGAGACGTACCTCGCGCAGCGTGACCGCCATGCGACAGATCACCAGGCCGAGAGCGCCGATGGCCAGGATCACCACGACCGCAGAGTCGTGGCGGTAGATGGCGGTGGCCAGCACGGCCAATGACACGACCCCGAACACGACGGGCACGACGGCGATGCCGGTCGGCGAGCTGACCGAGACGCGGGTGCCCCCGGTGCGGCGCCGATCGCGCACCGACGCCGCCAGACCTATGAAGAAGAAGCTCAAGAGCCAAGTCTCTCCGAGCAGCGTCCCCGCGACGTACGTGCCGGCGGCGCTGCGGTTGAGAAAGATCACGCTTCCGGCCACGGAAAAGGCGACGCCCGTCATGAGCAAGATGGTGGTCAGGTCGGGCCGAAAGCGGTGAGGGGCGAGGCCGGCCACCAGCAGCACGAGGAGCACGAGGGCGCACACGGGGTAGGCCAGGTCGACCGCCGCTTGAAAGGGCCGGCCACTGACGTGTAGCACGGGCTCGAACCAGGCGATCGCGGCCACGGCCCCGATGGCCAGGCCGGCGATGGCGCCGTCGAGGCGCACACTGGCGTGGACCCGACCGAACGAAGATTGGGTCAAGATCGCGAAGCCGATGATGAAGGCCACGTTGCACGACAGGAAGAAGGCGTCACTCGGGGCCGGACTGGGGATGGGATGGAGGTTCTGGTCGTGGTAGATGTAGACCAGATCGGCCAGCGTGTAGAGCACGACTCCCGCCGCCATGGCCAGCCAGGCCGAGCGAAGCCGGGGAGAGCGTCGGGCGCGCAAGAGCAACGGGATGGCCGGCAAGACGCTGGCGATGTTCTGGACCCACCCGTCCCAGAACGTGTTGTAACCGCTCGGCGGCCGGTGCACGACCAACGTCGACACACCGTAGGCGACGATCACCGCCGCGATGACGGCCTGCAACCTCCATTCGGACCGGCTCGAGCCCACGACCCTCTTGGCGACGGATGTGATTTTCGTCATGCCGGTCGACCTACGTCCCCTGATCGTCGCGAGCAGAGCGTCGTGGCACCGCGAGCCAAGCCCACCACCGAGGTCCCGTCGTGACAAAGGCTGGACGCGCGGCCCACCCGTCCCCCGGTCGGTGAGGAGGATGCGCGCAGGGAGCAAGCAGACTTCATCGCCATCAGAAAACCTCCAACCTTCGACAGCGTCGGGGCCGAGGCGATGAGTCAATGTGATGCGCAAACGCGAAATCGTCGATTCCGCAACACTCCACTTTATACGATGACTATTTCACGTTCGATAACTCCCGTATGGAATCTCCCCAAATTTGTAACAAGTCTCCTCGTTCTAGGCGCCATTCACTGATCAAATTAATAATTGTCAGTGCTACTGGAGTGGGCGCTGAGGTGTCTGAGTTTTTGACAGGAAGGACGCCTGTTGCGAGACGTAGTGGACACGTCGATGGGGGGTTCATTTTTCCACGATGTCTCGCAACATCACAATGGTGGGCGCTGAGGGACTCGAACCCCCGACCTGCTGAGTGTAAATCAGCTGCTCTAACCAACTGAGCTAAGCGCCCGAGAGTCACCAGCCTAGATGGCTCCCTCTCTAATGATGGAATCCAG
>JBEKKW010000101.1:0-5284 GCA_050010495.1 Acidimicrobiales bacterium | reverse complement strand
GAGCAGATCGTGGCGCGCATCCCCGTCGGTCGCCTCGGTGAACCGGAAGAGGTGGCCTTCGCGGTCATGGGACTGCTGGACGACCGGGCCGGGTACATCACCGGCGCCGTCATCCCGGTCAACGGCGGCCTGGATATGTGAGTGGCCGGGCCCCGCGGGGCTCGGTCAGACGCGCAGGGTGTCGCGCCGGTAGACGCGGGTCGCCACGCGATACATCGCGACCGTCCAGATGGCGATGACGATCCACGACTGCGCCGGCGGCCAGCCGCTCGAGCCGAGCGCCGTGTGCGAGGCCTGCACCAGCCAGTAGGAGGGGATGTCCTTGATGACCTTGAGGAGAAAGCCCGACTGACCGAGGGGGCCGAAGGCGCCGCCGAGCAAAGCGAAGAGCGACGTGATGCCACCGAGCAACGGTCCGAGCGAGTCGACCTTCATCAGGTGCCCGAGCATGATCCCGATGACGGCGAAGGGGATGAGGTCCACCAGCATCAACAACAGCATGATCAACCAGTGCACGGCCGAGAGGCGCACGCCGAGCGACGTGCCCGCGAGCGCGAGCGCGATGATGCTGAGTATCGCCATGAAGTAGCCGCTCAGGGTCTTGGCGGCGAAGTAGTTCCTCGTCGACAGCGGCGTGATCCTCATCTGTCGGGTCCAGCCGATCTGGCGCTCGGCCGCGATGCGCGCGCCGCTCGAGAGCATGGCCGTCATCGAGCCCCAGGCGGCCATGCCGGTCATGTAGTACAGCGGGAACGAGATGCCGTCGACGACGAGGTTCTTGTTGGCTCCGGCCACGAAGAAGAAGAGGACCAACGGGAAGATCAACGAGAAGATCAGGAACCGGCGGTTGCGGATCGTGCGCAGGAACTCGAACTTGAGGTAGGTGAGGTTCTTCACGCCCAGCCCTCCGTAGAGCCGGAACTGCCGTGGTGCTGCTCGGCGGCGACGTCGTCCTCGTCGTCGGCCGTCAACTCGAGGAAGGCCTCCTCGAGGCCCACGCCGCGCACTTCGATGTCGCGGGCGTCGGGGTAGCGGGTGAGGAACTCGCGCAGCGCGTTGTCCGACGTGTCGACGTCCAGGCAGGAGAGGGTCACGCCCTCACCGTGGCGTTCGGCCTTGGAGACCCCGGTGATCGTCGAGAGGTCGGCCACGTCGGCCACGGCCAGCGTGGCGCGGATGGTACGGCGCCCGACCCGGGCCTTGATCTCGTTGGGCGGGCCGTCGGCGACGATCGATCCGCGGGCCATGACGACGATCCGGTCGGCGTAGGAGTCGGCCTCCTCGAGGTAGTGGGTCGCGAAGATCACGGTCTTGCCCTCGGCGGCGACCTCGCGCATGATGGTCCAGAAGTCGCGCCGACCCTCGACGTCGATCGCCGCGGTCGGCTCGTCGAGCACCAGTAGGTCGGGGTCGGCGACGAGCGCGACGGCGAAGCGGACCCGCTGGGTCTGACCGCCCGACAACTTGGTCGTCGAACGGGTCGCGAACTCCTTGATGCCGGTCTGTTTCAGTACCTCGTCGACGTCGCGGGGGTGCGGGTAGAGCGACGCGACCATCGTGATCAACTCGCGCACGTTCAGGTACTGGACGAGCGTGCCGGTCTGGAGCATGCCACCGACGTCGCCGGCCTTGACGGCGTCGCTCGGCGAGAGGCCGAAGACGGTGACCGTGCCCTTGTCCGGTCGCGACAGTCCGAGGATCATGTCGGTGGTGGTGGTCTTGCCGGCGCCGTTGGGGCCGAGCAGCGCCACGATCTCGCCCGGTTTGATGGTGAGGTCGATGCCGCGCACCGCGCGCACGGCGCCGAAGGACTTGGTGAGCCCCTTTAGGACGATGCCGTCGCGGTCCTTTTCGATGACGGTCACCCCCCAACCTTGTCACAAATGGCGGCCGCCCCATTCGTCACTGGACGTCGCCACGCGGGGAAGGCCGGATCCGATTCGTTCGAGGGTCGCGTGGTTCTCGGCACTAGCGTGAGCACTACCACCTACTGGCGTCGCATTTGGAGGAAGATTCGTGCCCTTAGCCGACGAGCTCCTAGGTCCTTCGTCCGCGGTCGACCTAGCCCGCTGCCTTAAGTCGGTGGCGCCGGATCAGAAGTGGAGCGCCGTCAAGGGCTGCGCGAAGTCCTTCGACGGGGCGACGTTGAGCGAGCGCAACGGGTTGGTGCGCGCGGCGCTGCTCGGCGAACTGCCCCCCACGTACGTCTCGTCGGCCAAGATCGTGCGCGCGGCGTTGAAGGACCCCGAGTTCGCCGGTTGGATGCTCTGGCCCGTCGGCGAGGCGCTGGCCTTCAAGGCGTTGGCCTCGACCCGTGAACGCGACTTCGACGACGGACTGAAACTCCTGGCCCAGATGACCGGGCGGTTCACCAGTGAGTTCGCCATCCGCATTTTCTTGAACGCCGACCTCGAGCGCTCGATCGCCGCGGCGATCGTGTGGACGTCCAGCTCCGACGAGAGCGTGCGCCGTCTGGCCAGTGAGGGCACCCGCCCAAGGCTGCCCTGGGCCAAGTCGGTGCCGGCGCTGCGCGCCCGTCCCCAGTCGGCGCTGGCGATCTTGGACCTGCTCTACACCGACGAGTCCGAGACGGTGCGCCGTTCGGTCGCCAACCACCTGAACGACATCAGCCGCTTCGACGCGGACGTGGCGGTGCGCACGGCGTCGCGCTGGCTCGACCACCCCCAAGAGACGACGCCTAAACTGGTGCGCCACGCCATGCGCACGCTGATCAAACAGGCCCACCCCGGGGCGCTCGCCCTGATGGGCTTCTCGTCAACCGACGGCATCTCCGTGGACCGTCCGACGCTGGAGAACGGCGTGGTGCCCCTCGGTGGCGAACTGGTCTTCGACGGCGTCATCGTCAACGAGGGACCCCACCGGGCCCGCGTGGTGATCGACTACGTCATCCACTACCGCAAGGCCAGCGGCCAGACGGCCCCCAAGGTCTTCAAGTTGAGCACCAAGACGCTGGCGCCGGGAGAGAGGGTCGTGGTCCACAAGCGGCACTCCTTCAAGCCGATCAGCACCCGCAAGCACTACGTCGGCCCCCACGCCATCGAGATCCAGGTCAACGGGGCCCGTTCCGAGAGCGTCCTCTTTGACGTCGTGGGAACCCTCGACGGTTTCCGCACGGTGGCGGCGAAATGAACGACCGGTCTCACGAGTCGTCCGAAGGGGCCGTCCGCAACGCCACGACCATCGAGGTCGGCGACAGCCGCGACGCGCAGGTCGGCAGCTTCACGGTTCGCCGGGCACTGCCGCGACCGGGTCGGCGCACGGTCGGCGCCTGGTGCTTCGCCGACCTCATGGGCCCGGCGCAGGTGAGCGAGGAGAGCGGTCTGGACATCGGTCCGCACCCGCACATTGGACTACAGACCGTCACGTGGCTCGTCGACGGCGAGGTGCTGCACCGTGACAGCCTGGGCACCGAGCAGGTCATCACGCCAGGACAGCTCAACCTGATGACGGCCGGCCAGGGGGTGTCGCACGCCGAGGAGGCGACCGGCCACTACCGCGGTACGTTGCAGGGCGTGCAGCTCTGGATCGCCCAGCCCGAGGCCACGCGAAACGGCGCGCCGGACTTCGTGCACCTGGCCGAACCGCCCCAGGTCGAGCTCGACCAAGCGTCCATCACGGTGCTCGTCGGCCAGTTCGAAGGGACGAGCAGCCCGGCCCGTCACGACACGGCCCTGGTGGGGCTCGAGATCGAACTCGGTGCCACGACGACCGTGCCGCTGCGGGGTGACTTCGAGTACGCGCTGGTCGTCCTCGAGGGCGAGGTGAGCGTGGAGGGGCGGGCGCTGTCGAGCGCGACGCTCGGTTACCTACGTGCCGGCCGCGACGAGGTGGCGATGATGACGTCGACCCGTTCACGAGTGATGCTGCTCGGTGGCGTGCCCTTCGAGGAGCCGATCCTGATGTGGTGGAACTTCGTGGGAAGAACGCGCGAGGAGATCGACGCGGCCTTCACATCGTGGCAGGCGCAGGACGACCGCTTCGGGCGTTTCTACAGCCCGCTGGCGCGGATCCCGGCTGCCGCACCGTACTGGCAGCGCCTCGCGCCGCGTTGAGCTACTGCAGGTACTTCTCGACGACCTCTTCGTTGCGCACGGCCGCGAGGTCGGGGTCCTGGCCGGCGTGGCGCCGGGCCCGGCGCTGGCGCAGCAGGTCCCAGCACTGGTCGAGCTCGACCTCGATGGCCTTCAGGCGCTGCTTCTGCTCCGTCGAAAGGGGGCTCTCGGCGTGGGACTCCTCGAGCTCCAACTCCTCGTCGGCCAGCTTTCCGATGCGATTGAGCACGGCGTTGTCATCCATGGATCGATCCTTTCTCCACGGCCGACACTAACTGGACGCCGGCCTACTCGACCCGGTCGAGCACCGGGTCGGCCTGCTGGCCCAGGTACTCGACCCAGGCCCTCTTCACGCAGGGGTAGTTCGTCGAGGCCTCGACGAGGCTCATGAAGTTCGCGATGTTGTCGTCGAAACGGCGCTGCAACTCCGCGTCGCTCAGCCGACCGGACTGGTCGAAGGCCTTGTGGGCCTGGGCCAGGGAGAACATGTCGGGAAAGATCCTCGCCCCGAGGTGCTCGAAGGGGACCCGCAGGGACCACAGGCCCCGGTTGCCACCGGACATCGAGGGCGAGGCCGAGAGCAGCAGGCCGTGCATCTCGTTGAAGGGCTGGGGCTTGCACCGCGAGACCCAGTCGATGACGTTCTTGAGGTTTCCCGGCATCGAGGCGTTGTACTCGGGCGAGGAGATCACGAACGCGTGGGCGGCCTTCAAGCGCCGGTCCAGTTCGATCGCGCCCGCCGGGTAACGGCCCGCCGTCTCCTCGTCGCCGTTGAAGGAGGGCCCGTCGAACTCGGACAGCGAGGCGAAGTCGACTTGACCACCGTTGGCGGTGATGGCGTCGGCCGCTAAGTGCGCGAGGCGGGTGTTGAGCGACTCGGCGCGCAGCGAGCCGGAGAAGACGAGGAATCGGACCGGGTGGCTGCTCGGTGGGACTGTCACGGTAACCCCCGTTTCGGCCGCGCCGATGAGGCGCAGCGTGCGAAAACTCTACCGAGGCGCGCCCGCACGTGGCGGGCGCGTGCCCCGTCCTCCGTCGACATCGCGAGCAACGCCCCGTACACTGGCCTACATTGTTGCGTTGCGCCGCGACCGGAGCCGAGATGCTCGGCCACGGAGGCGAGATTGAAGGAGGATGCCGTGCCCACCATTACCCCCGAGAGATGGACCGACCTGACCCGGATCGCGAGCCCCAACGTCGAGGGGGCCGTC
>JBEKKW010000100.1:0-5377 GCA_050010495.1 Acidimicrobiales bacterium | reverse complement strand
CTCGACGCCACCCGGGCGGCCGCCTGCACCGAGACGGTGCCGAACGCGAGGGTCGACACCGTGAGCATTCCGAGGCACCCGAGCGCCAGTGACTTGCGTAGGCGACGTCGCATAAGGGTGATTGTAGCGTTCCCCATCGACCGATTGACTTCGGGCAACGATCTGGGCAGACCTATGGCCACCACACCAGTTCCGGCGACGGCTGCGTTGACGATGCGGGTGGCACTCGAGTTCACGTGCCGCAGTGCGGTTCGCCAAAGCCGGTTCGCTCTTACCGTGAAAGCGACCCCGGTGACGGCCCGCGGGCTTACAAGGGACCGTCACTTCCGTCCACGGACCACCTGACGTTCGCCCGTCGCGACGAGTCAGGTGGCGCGGTACGTGCCAATAGCTCACGTTTGGGGCCACGCCACGAACGCTCACGTTCAGGAACGTACCGACACGCCTAAAGTTGGTCGATGCCGCGTTACATTCTCACCCTCACCTGCGCCGACCGGGCGGGCATCGTGCTGGCCTGCGCGCAGGGCATCGTCCAGACCGAGGGAAACATCGTCGAGAGTGACCAGTACTCCGATCCCCCCACCGGTCTGTTCTGCATGCGCGTCAGCTTCGATAGCCCCCAAGGTCTCGATGAGGTGCGGCGCACCCTCGGCGACCAGTTGGACCGGTTCCACCCGATGCTCGGGATACGCGACGAATCGCATCGTCGCCGAGCGCTTCTGATGGTCTCGCGAGTCGACCACTGCCTGGTCGACTTGCTCTATCGCTGGAACATCGGCGAACTGCCCGTGGACATCCCCGTCATCGTGTCGAACCACACCGACTGCGCCGCCGTCGCCGAACGGTACGGCATTCCCTTCTCCCATATTCCGATCACACCCGACGCCCGAGACGACGCCGAGGCGAAGCTATTGGCGCTGGTCGCCCATCACGAGATCGACTTCATCGTCCTGGCGCGTTACATGCAGGTGCTGTCGCCACATCTGTGCGACAGGTTGTCGGGCCACATCATCAACATCCACCATTCCTTCCTGCCCGGTTTCAGCGGCGCCAAGCCCTACCACCAGGCCTACGAACGGGGCGTGAAACTCATCGGCGCCACGGCCCACTACGTGACCGAAGAGCTGGACGACGGCCCCATCATCGGCCAGGACGTCATCGGTGTCACCCACGCCCAGTCGCCGGACGATCTCGTGGCCATGGGTCGCGACATCGAGCGTACGGTGCTGGCGCGCGCGGTTCGTTTGCAGGCCGAGGACCGGGTGTTCCTCGCGGGTCGGCGGACCATCGTCTTTTCGGCCTAGCCACTCGATTTCAACCCCCACGGGTTCTGTGGGAGGCTGGCACCATGGGATCAGCAGGCGACAAGCCGAGGAAGCCGAAGCACCGCTTGGCCCGGGTCAAGTACGCCGAAGGAAACAACATCCAGTTGGCCGGTCTGGCCGAGAGCAACCAGGGGCCCTCGGGTACACGCCTGGGCCACAACCAGGCCCGTGGTCGCAGCCAGAACATCAACGCGTTCGGTCGCCTGTTCCTGTGGTGCCTCGGACGGCGCAAGAAGGAGTTCGAGGCAACGCCCGAGGCGCAACACCACCAGGACCTCGAGCACGAAGAGTAACGAGCGTTAGCGAGGTCCCGGGCGACCATTGAGGACGCCGAAGTGACCATCAACACCGGGTAGCCGATTCCGACGTGCGCCACCAAATTCGCACGCTGAAGCGCTCCACAACGGCGCTGCCCTACCAGCCGACGGAGCCGTCGATCAGTTCGCGCAGCAGGTCGGCGTGCCCGTTGTGTCGGGCGTACTCTTCGATCATGTGGTTGTAGATCCATCGCAGGGAGCACGCACTCCCGCGGCGCAGACCCGTGTCGTCCAACTGGTGCGCGGCGGCGGCCGCGCGGGCCGCCGCACACTCGTCGTACCAGGCCGCCAGATCCCGCTCCCAGTCGGCGTCGTCCAGAGGCACCAGTTCGCTGTCCGGCACGTCGACGTCGTACCAGATGGGCTGGAAATCGGGGTCACGACCCAGGACGCGACGGAACCAGTTGCGCTCCACCTCCGCCATGTGCCGGACCAATCCGTGCAACGACAACTTCGAGGTCGCCACCGGACGGGACTTGCGCTCGGCGTCACTGAGCCCTTCGCACTTGAGCACCAGGGTCATCCGGTGAAACTCCAGCCAGCCTTCGAGCATCGCCCGTTCACCGAGGAGGTAGTCGGGTTCGGTCCGTCGCGGATCCTGCAGGTCCTCAACCATGTACGTCCTTTCCGGGCGCTCGCCGTGGGCACGGTGCTTCGTGGCGCCGGCCCCCGGGATGCGGTCCGATCAACGTTGGATCGACTTCACCTCGACGTACTCTTCGAAGCCGTAGGGGCCGCGCTCGCGACCCATGCCCGACTGCTTGTAGCCGCCGAAGGGGGCCAGCGGGTTGAAGTCGGCCCCGTTGATGTCGACCTGCCCGGTGCGCAACTTCTGGGCCACCTCGATCGCGTGCTCCTTCGTGCCGCCCCACACGGCCCCCGACAGGCCGTAGGCGGTGTCGTTGGCGATGGTGATGGCCTCCTCCTCGCTGTCGTAGGGGATGATCGAGAGCACCGGGCCGAAGATCTCCTCACGGGCGATCGTCATATCGTTCGACACGTTCGAGAAGACGGTCGGTCGGATGAAGTAGCCCCGTTCGAGCCCCTCGGGCGCCTCCGGTCCGCCGGCGATCAGTGTCGCGCCTTCGGCCACGCCGGTCTTGATGTAGTCACGGACCTTGTCACGCTGCAGCGCCGATACCAACGGCCCGAGCCCCGTCGTCTCGGCGAAGGGGTCGCCCGGCACGAAGTTCGCCGCCGCCTGCTGAGCCAACTGCTCGACCTCGGCCAACTTCGATCGCGGCACCAGCATGCGCGTGGGAGCGGAGCATACCTGTCCCGAGTTGAGGTAGCAGCCGAACAGACCGGTCGGGATGGCGGCCGCCAGGTCGGCGTCTTCGAGGATGATGTTGGCCGACTTGCCGCCCATCTCGAGCGACACCCGCTTGAGCGACTGCGCGCACAGTTCCATGACCCGCTTGCCGGCGCGCGTCGAACCGGTGAAGGAGACCTTGTCAACGAGCGGATGGGTGGCGATGGCCTCGCCCACGACCGGACCGAGTCCGGTGACGAGATTGAACACACCGGCCGGCAGACCAACCTCGTCGATGATCTCGGCGAGGATGAAGGCGTTGATCGGCGCGACCTCGCTCGGCTTGAGCACGACGGTGCAACCGGCCGCCAGGGCCGGCGCGACCTTGAGCGCGATCTGGTACAGCGGGAAGTTCCACGGCGTGATCGCTCCCACGATGCCGACCGGCTCCTTCAAGATCAGCGAGTTGCCGATCTCCTCCTGCCACGCGTACGTCGCGGCCCGTTCGGCGTTACCCGCGAACTCACCGATCGGCAAACCGACCTGCAGCATCTCGCTGAGACTGCGCGGCATGCCGACCTCGTGGCTGATCGCGTCGGCGATCTCGCCGGCGCGAGCCTGGAGCCCCTCGGCGATCTTGGCCAAGAACTCACCGCGATCCTTCGCGGGTGTCGACGCCCAACTGGGAAAGGCGCGCGCCGCCGCCCGGACTGCTCGATCGATGTCGTTCGACGTTCCCGAGGGAACCGTCGCGTAGACCTCTTCGCTCGCGGAGTCCGTCACCTCGAGCACGTCGCTCGAATCCGGAGCCACCCAGGCGCCGTCGATGTAGAAAGAGTCACGAATAATCATGGGGCCCCCGTCGCTCGTCGCCACTGGACGTGGCGCTGAACCCGAACGATACACCTGAGAATTGCCGCGACACAAGCGAAACGCAGGCGAAACACGGGTGACAGCGTCGTTCGCACGCGGCGTCCGCGAGCACGTCGCGATCTTTCACACGAATGGACAACTGCCCGGCGAGAGCGAGCGGCGCCCGGCCGTGCGACGGGGCGTGCCGCGCGTCGGTCATCCGTGGCGGGTGTCGTCGGCGCGATCATCCAACCCATCACACCTCTCGTCCGGCACCACCTCGTGAGGGCACCGCCTCATTCATCGAGGGCCGGGCGCCGCGTCGAGTGGACGCGCCGGGCGAGGTCGCCTCGACGCGCACGACTCGCGTCGCACGTCGCTCGACGTCGCGAACGCACACCGAGCGCGCACAACGTCGCGACAAAACTTTCACGAATAAAAAGCGACGCAAATTGTTCCACGTGGAACGTTAATCGACGTCGCGTCGTGTCCATCTCTTCGCGGCGTGGTCGATCAGCGGCGCGACGTCACGGGGCGTCGTTCGATCGTGGCCCTCGGCGACGGCGAAGAGAGATGTCCTCCTCGCCCAGCGCCTCCCCCTGGTCGGCGGCCATGACGACGACGGGGCGAAAAAACTGTTGCGCGATGAGCGTGGGAACGAAGGCCGAGAGGATGACTACCGTCACCAGTTCCGTGTACTGCGTCTCGTTGATGAGGTGGTGGGTCAACCCGTAGAGCGCGGCGATCGAGCCGAAGGTGAGGCCCGTCGCCATCAGCAGCGTCGTGTAGGTCCGTTCTCGGCTGGGCAATTTGAAGGCCGTGGCCGTCGGCCAGACGCCCAGGAACTTGGTGACCATCTTGACGAAGAAGAGCGTCGTGATCACGCCGGCCCCCGTGATCAACGCCGACGCCGAGATCAGGGTTCCCGCGCGCAGGAAGAAGAAGGGCGTGAGCAGCGCGAAGGCGATCGTGCGGATCCGGTCCAGCACGACCCGGTCCCGCATGAAGACCCCGGCCACGACTAGGCCGGCGACGTAGGCCGGCAGGACCGCCTCGCTGCCGGCGGCCGTGGCCAATCCGCCGAGCGCGAGCAGCACGACGAAGATCACTTTCACTTCGGGTTCGCTCACTCGATGACCGAGGTTGTCCAGCGCCCAACGCAGCACGCGCGGCAGCACCGCCAGTACCGCGGCCGTCACGACAACGAAGACCAGCAGCAGCCACCCGTAGTTCGCGAACAGTCCGCCGAGCGCGAGCACCGTGCCCAAGTCGGTCACGAAGCACGCGGCCAGAATGAGTTTGCCGATGTCGTGGCGATTGAGTCCCGTCTCGACCATCACGGCGTACACGACGGCCACCGACGTCGTGCTGAGCGCGATGCCCGCGATCTCCGAGGCGTGCAGGTTCCAATGAAAAAGGAACCGGGCGAAGCAGAAGGCGCCGACGAAGGGAAGGACGAAGGAGACGGCACCGAGTGAGAGGCTCGCCTTCCAATGCTTGCGCAACGAGACCGGATCGATCTCCGCACCGGCGAGAAAGGTGAGCAGCACCGAACCGATCCCGGCCAACAGCGTCGTGTAGTCGGTCTGTTGGACGTGCTCCTTGATGCCCGGGATGTTGCCCATCACGGC
>JBEKKW010000099.1:0-5624 GCA_050010495.1 Acidimicrobiales bacterium | reverse complement strand
TGATGCCGTAGAGGTTGTTGGCGAAGATGGTGATGATCTCGCCGAAGCCCAGGGTGACGATCGCCAGGTAGTCGCCGCGCAGGCGAAGCGTCGGCGCGCCCAGGACGACGCCGGCCACCATGACGATGGCGATGGCGATGGGAATGGCGAAGAAGGGGTTCAGGTGGATGCCGAAGGGCGCCGCCGTGGGCAGGGCCCCGGTCACCCAGGCCGTGGTGTAGGCGCCGATCGCGTAGAAGGCCACGAAGCCGAGGTCCAGCAGTCCGGCGAAGCCGACCACCACGTTGAGCCCGAGGGCCAGCAGCACGAAGACCTCGATCTGCTCGACCATCGCGGCCTGCCAGAACGGGTCGGTCTCGATATGGGGCAGCACCGTCGCGAAGGCCAGAAGGGCGAGCAGGAAGACCATGCGGACCTGGCGCAGGCGCGTCATCGTGCGGAACTTGACGATCGCGCGAGCGAAGCCCACGAGCATCGTTCGCCCCCGGCCGACGTCGACCGGCGAGGCCGCGCCCGCGACGCTCGCGCTGGTGAGGGCGCCGCGCCAGCGTCGGCCCCACGTCAGCCAGAGCGTCCAGAGGCCGAAGATCACCAGCGCCACGAAGAGGAAGGTCACGCACCGCACGGTCTGGAACAGGCCGAAGAAGGAGAACCGCTCGGCGTAGGAACCGGAGATGCCCGCCGTCGGCGAGGTCGAACTGCCCGACGGTCCGGTCATCAGTTCGATCAGGGCCACGCCCACCAGACAGCTGACGAGACGCTTGACCTCGGGACGCGCGAGGAGCAGGCGCAGCTTCATCAGGCCGACCTCCCCAGGCGCTCACCGAGGATTCCCGTCGGGCGCACCAGCAGCACCAGCACCAGGATCCCGAAGGCCACCACGTCGATGTAGGCGGCCTGCACGAAGGCGACCGAGAAGCTCTCGGCCAGACCGAGCAACAGCCCGCCCAGCACCGCGCCCCGGAGGTTGCCGATGCCCCCGAGCACCGCGGCGGTGAAGGCCTTGAGGGCCGGCGTGAAGCCCATGGTGTAGACAACGCCGCTGCCGAGACCGAAGAGGAAGCCGGCCGCGCCACCGAGGGCGCCGCCGAGGATGAAGGTGAGCGCGATGGTGCGGTCGATGTTGACGCCCATCAACGACGCCGTCTCCGCATCCTGGGCCACCGCGCGAATGCTGCGACCGAGCTTCGTCGTCGCGACGAGCCGGTCCAGCCCGATGAGCATGATGAGTCCCGCGATCAGGATCACCAGGTAGTAGAGCTCGACGGGGGCCCCGAAGATGCTGAAGACCGGGTGGTTCAAGTAGAGCTGCGGCATGGCGATGTTGTAGCGACCGAACTCCTTGCCGGCCAGGTTGTACATGAAGTAGGACGCGCCGATGGCGCTGATGAGATAGGCCAACTTCGGGGCGTTTCGCCGTCGCAGCGGCCGGTAGGCGACGCGCTCCAGGGCCGTCGCGGCGATGGCGCCGCCGGCCGCACCGGCGACCACGCCCAGCGTGATCAGACCGATCGACGCGAAGCCGCTCGGGACCGAAGTGCCGACGATCGCCTTCATCACGAAGTAGCTGGCGAAGCCGCCGCACATGAAGATCTCGGAGTGGGCGAAGTTGATCAGACGTAGGACGCCGTACACCAACGTGTAGCCAATGGCGACCATCCCGTAGATGAACCCGGTGGCGAGGCCGCCTACCAGTAGCCCCCAAAATTCCAGTCGGAGCGTCGCGAAGTGACTCGTCAAATAGTGACCGAAGGCACCCAATGCATCCCCTACTCGTTTGGACCGGTGAAAAAGTGTAGGTCACACCGAGAGGCCGGGGGCACTACGCCCCCGGCCTCTCGAACTAGTGCTGAAACGGGTCTAGCTGTGGCCAATCGAATTGATTGTGCCGCTCTGGACCTGGCCAAAGTCAACGACCGACGAACGTGTGAGGTCGCCGTTGCCCTGGAACTTGATGACGCCAGTGACGCCGTGGAACGTGAGCTTGTGCAGCTCGGTGACGAGGTCACCGCGCAGCGCCGTCAGGCTCTTGGGACGCATGATGTCCGACAGTGCCGCGATGATCATGTTCGTCGCGTCGTAGGACTGGGCCGCGTACGTGGCGTTGTTCGCGGAGAAGTGCGACAGCGCCTTGTACTCAGAAGCCAACTTCCCGGTGAGGTTGGCGTTACCACCGCCGGCCTCACTGAGGTAGACGTTGTTGGCAGCCGATGCCGGCGAAGTGCCCGTGATCAACGCCGTCGACCATGAACCGTCGCCCGACATGATGGTGCCGGTGTAACCGGCCGAGCTCAATGCGCCGAGCAGCAGGCCGAAGTCACAGTAGTAACCGCCGTAGAAGATGCCGGCTGCCTTGTCCGCGACGATCTGCGTGGCCGCCGCCGTGTACTGCGACACTGAAGCGGTGCCGCCGCACGATCCGGTCTCGGGATAGGTGTACGGCGTCACCGTGGCACCGTCCGCAGTAGCGGACTTGGCCACGACGGCCGCGAGACCGGCACCGTAGAACGAACCATCATTGATGACGATCAGCGACTTGAGACCCTTGGTCGTGACGAGGAAGGTGGCGTCTGCCGCACCCTGAACGTCGTCACCCGCTACCACGCGCATGAAGTTGTTCTTGGTACCAAAGGCCAGCGCCGCCGCAGTGGCCGAAGGGCTCACGGTCGCGACGTGGGCCGCCGAGTAGTAGGGCTCAGCTGCCTTGGTGGCACCAGAGAACGCGGGGCCGACAATGGCCACCAGCTTCTTGTTGGCGACGGCCGCCTGGGCCTGCGCCGGCGACAAGGTTCCTGAACCCTGGTCGTCGTACTGGGCCAACTTCAACTTAAAGGGCAGCTTGCCGGTGGCGTTGGCGTTGTTGATCGCGAGCTGAACAGCAAAAATCATGTTCAAGCCGAGCTGCTCATTGCCACCCGAAAGCGGGCCTTCATAACCGATGACGTAGGTGGGTTTTGCCGCAGCGCTTGACGTTGTCGCGAAGCCGGCGAGCGGCACCGCAATCAACAGCAAGGCGCCTGAGGTAACCGCAGCCACCGTCTTGTTTAAACGAAACTTCACTGTTTCGTCCTCCTCAACTGTGTAATTCGTTTCCAACCGTTCTCCCTCGCGTCACGAAACGGACACGAAGAAGGTCCAGCAATGGAATCCCTTAGCCAATTTGACTATCGAGAAACAGTAGCAGTCACGTCTTGATATGAACGGTCACCAGAGCCTTTTCGCCTTTATTTGGTACCAAACGATAAAGCGAACAGGTGTTTGATTTCCTGGTCGCGGTCGGCTAACCTACGAACAACTGTTCGTCCATGGAGGAGTCCCTATGGCTGAAGTCCTAACCCCGATGCGTCGCCAGATACTGGAGTTCATTATCACCTGCCAGCGCGAGCGCAACTTCCCGCCGACGATTCGCGAGATCGGCGATCACGTGGGATTGAAATCCCCCGCGACGGTCGCCAACCACATTGAAGTGCTCAAGAACGCGGGCTACATCGAGAAGAACGCGCAGCAGCCACGGACCCTCACCGTGCGACTCGACGTTGAGAACCCCGCACCCGATCAGCACATCCGCCACATTCCCTTCGTCGGTGACGTGGCGGCCGGCACGGGAGTGCTCGCCATGGAAACCGGTCACGAGCTGATGTCGATACCCGAGCAGTTCGCCGGTCGGGGCGACAGTTTCGTGCTGCAAGTGCGCGGTGACTCGATGATCGACGCCGGCATCCTGCCCGGCGACTACGTCGTCGTCCAGCGACAGGCCACGGCCAACAAGGGTGAGATCGTTGTCGCCGGGATTCCCGACGGCGAGGCCACGGTCAAGCGATACTTCCCTCAGGGGGCTCGCGTGGTGCTGAAGCCCGAGAACGCCCAGCTCGAACCCATGGAGTTCAGCGCCCACGACGTCGTCATCTTCGGACGCGTCATCTCGGTGCTTCGCAACTACTGAGACGTCGGCGAAGGGGCGCCCGGCTGAGCGAGCCATAGCCCCAAGGCCCGAGCGAAGGCGTCCAGTTCACCGAGCGTCACGTACTCGTCACGATGGTGGGCCAGACGCGGGTCACCGGCCCCGAAATTAGTGGCCGGCACGCCCAGTTCGGCGAACGTCGCGACGTCGGTCCAGCCCATCTTGCCCCGGGCCGCCCGACCGGTCAGGGCGACGAGAGACTGAATCCGTTCGTTGGAGAGCGAGGGCGGGGCCGACGGCGCCCAGTCGGACACCTCGATCAGGTCATCGGGCTCGATGCAGTCGCCGAGATAGTCGCGCAGCCACGCCAAGGCCTCATCGCTCGTGCGGTCCGGCGCCACGCGATGGTTCAGCGAGCACGTCGCGATATCGGGCACGACGTTGGGCGCGACCCCTCCCCCGACGCTCACCGCCTGCAGCTGTTCGGTGAAGTCGACGCCATCGATTGTCACCGTGCGAGGTTCGTAGGCCGCCACCCGATAGAGCAACTGGCCCAGACGATGAAGGGCGTTACGTCCCATGAAGGGCCGCGCCGTGTGCGCCCGGGTACCCGCGAGCTCGACGTTGACGCGCAGCGTCCCCTGGCAGCCCGCTTCAACGGCTCCCCCGGTCGGCTCGGCCAGTACGGCCGCGCTCGCGTCGAGCAGGTCGGGACGCAATTGGGCGATCTCGAGCAGTCCCGACTCGCTTCGAGCGATCTCTTCGCGAGCGTAGAAGACCCAGGTGACCTCGATCGCGCGCACCGCGGGTGCCGTCGCGAGCTCGAGCATCACTGCCAGCGAGCCCTTCATGTCGCAGGCGCCGAGGCCGCGCAGCACTTCGCCCTCCACACGGGCCTGCACCGGGTCGCCGGGCACGGTGTCGGTGTGACCCGCCACCAAGAGACGGGTCGCGTGCATACCGGTCGTGCGCGCGACGACGTTATCGCCAACGCGCTCGACGTCGAGGCTGGGATTGGTCCGCAGCCGGTCCTCGATGAAACTGGCGATCGCCGCTTCCTGGCGACTCACCGAGTTGATTTCGACCAGTTCGAGCGTCTTCTCGAGTCGGCTCACGTCGACACGCCGTGGTCGCGCAATACGGCGTTGAGGGTCGCCTTGTCGTGGCGCTCACCCTCGTCCAAGCGCCTGATGATCAGCACGCAGGGCAGGAAGAACTCCCCGCCGGGGTACTCGCGTCGTCGGCTGGCCGACACCGCGACGCAGTAGTCGGGCACGTAGCCCCGCGAGACCTCCTCGCCGGTCTCGGCGTCGATGACCGGAATCGAGGGATTGAGGATCGTGCCGGCGCCGAGGATCGAACCACGTCCGACGCGGGCCCCCTCGACGACCATGCAACGACTCCCGATGAAGGCGTCGTCCTCGATCACCACGGGCACCGCGTTGGGTGGTTCGAGCACTCCGCCGATGCCGACGCCGCCGGACAGGTGCACGTTGGCCCCGATCTGGGCGCAACTGCCGACCGTCGCCCAGGTGTCGACCATGGTGCCGGGGCCCACCCAGGCGCCGATATTGACGAAGCTGGGCATCAGGATCACCCCGGGGCTGAGGAAACTCCCCCTGCGCGCGATGGCCCCCGGGACCACGCGCACCCCCCGACGTTCGTAGTCGCGCTTGAGCTCGAGTCGGTCGTGGTACTCGAACGGTCCCGCCTCGCTGACCTC
>JBEKKW010000098.1:0-5718 GCA_050010495.1 Acidimicrobiales bacterium | reverse complement strand
GCCGAATCCGATCAGGAACCACAGGCTCGTGAGGTCGTGGCGACGGTGGCGCGGCGGCAGGCTCACGGGGCCAGCGTACCGGCGCCTTCGTTGACCGAACGTTCGTCGACGTGGACGCCCGTCGCCGCGAGGTGGACGTGAACGCCAACGCGGGCCGTTCGCGTGCTCGGGCGCACCCTCGCCCCAGGGGTCGCAGCGACATTCGAGATGGGGACTTCCGGTAATGTGCGAGCATCGGCGGAAATGAAGTTTGCTTCCTTCGTACTCAGCCGCGGGTTGAGATGGGACACGGAGGTCAGTGCATGGTGCCACGGGCGACGACGCACGGCGTGCGCTGCGCGAGATCAGCCGCACCGTCCGATTGTGCCGCGCGGGCCGGCCGCTCGTGAGGTTCAAGAATCGCGACGTCGCCGCGTCGCGCGCCACGGCGAACGAGTTCGCCCAGGACCTGTTCCAACCGCTGCCCCGTCGCTACAACCTGCTGGCCGAAGTGCTCTCCTTCGGCCAGGATCGCCGCTGGCGATCGGCGATGCTCGACCACGTCGTCGGCTCGGACCCGAGGGTGGTGCTCGACGTCGCGTGCGGACCCGGCGCCGTCTCCAAGGCGCTGACCAAGCGGACCAAGGCCCGCGTCGTCGGGATCGACCTGAGCGAGGACATGCTGCGCGTCGGCCAGTCGAACGTCGCGCGGGCCGGGCTGGAACGGCGCATCTCGCTGGTGCTCGGCCGTGGGGAGCAGCTGCCCTTCGCGGACAACACGTTCGACGCGTTGACGTTCACCTATCTGCTGCGCTACGTCGAGGATCCGCGCGCGACGATCGAGGAGCTGGTTCGCGTGGTGAAGCCGGGCGGGCCGATGGCGAGTCTGGAGTTCGCGGTGCCGCGCTCTCTCGGTTGGCGCGCCATGTGGTGGTTGTACACGCGCGCCGTGTTGCCGCTCGGCGGGCTGATCACCGGCGGGCGGGGGTGGTGGGACGTCGGGCGATTCCTCGGACCGAGCATCTCCAAGCACTACCGCCAGTACTCGATCGACTGGACGACGGGCGCCTGGGAGCACGCGGGCATGGAGCACGTGGAGCACCGATCGATGAGCCTGGGCGGCGGACTCGTGATGTGGGGCTATCGATCGAAATGACGATGTTCCGGACCCGAACCCGTAAGGATCAGGTGAAGGGGCCGGCCTTCTACGCCCAGCCCCGGTTCCTCTCGCGGCCGGCCGCGCGCGATTGGTGGACCCTGCTGCACCCGCCGTACACGTTGTGGCACCTCTCCTACGTCGTCATCGGCGCCTGCCTCGTCGGGCCGGTGAACGCCGTGCGCCTGGTCTACAGCGTGGTGGCTTTTTTCCTGGCGGTCGGCGTGGGCGCGCACGCGCTCGACGAACTGCACGGTCGACCCCTGGGCACGGCGATCCCCGCCCGCCACCTGATCGTGGCGTCGACCCTGGGGGTCGGCGGCGCGGTCGCCCTCGGGATCGTGGGCATGTACCAGGTCGGACCGCTTCTGGCAATCTTCATCGGGGTGGGGGTGCTGCTCGCCGTGGGCTACAACCTCGAACTGTTCCGGGGCCGCCTGCACAGCGACGCCCTTTTCGCACTGGCCTGGGGCGCGTTCCCCTTGCTGACCGCCTACTTCGCCCAGCACGGCAACCTGAGCGCGGCCTCCTTCGCCGCGGCCCTCTTCGCGGCCCTGCTCTCCCAGGCCCAGCGCCAGCTCTCCTCGCCCGCGCGCGAGCTGCGTCGCCGGACCTTATCGGTCGAGGGCACGATGGTCCGTAACGACGGCACGAGTGCGATGGTCGATCGAGATTCGATTCTTCGACCCCTGGAGCTGGCCCTGCGCTCGCTCAGCTGGTCCGTGGTGGTGCTGGCCGTGGCGCTGATCCTGGCCCGGTCCCACCTCTGAGGACCGACGGGTCGAGCTAGTCGCTGACGATCCCGCGCTGCACGGCTTCGACGTGCAGGAAAAGGGGTCCACGGCGCGAACAGGCGCCGAAGGGGAAGGGGACGATCTTGGAGGCGGTCTGGTCCGGCGGGTAGACGCGCAGGCCGGCCGCCGCGACGCTGGCGCAGGTCGACGGGGGGTAGTTCCCGGTGTCGGTGATCTGCAAGACGACGGTCGCGGTGTTGCCGGTCGCGAAACCATCCAGTCCCTCATGGGCCGCGCCGCTCGAGAGGGTGATGAGCGTCGCCGGGTGCTCGGCGTCGTGGCCGGCCGCGTTGCCGAGCTGCTGACCGGAGAAGTTCAACGCCGACACTCCGGGGTAGCCGCTGATCGAGCAGGCGTGGGTCGACAGGTTCGTGAACTCGAGGTCGTAGTAGGTGCTGCCGGCGGCGCCATTGCCCCTCGTGTCGAGCCAGACCACTAACTCGTCGGTGGTGCAGCGCGGCGCCGCGGCCGCGGCGCCGACGGGCGGCGAACCTCCCGGTAGGGCGGTCGCGACGAGCATCGTGGCCAAGGTGAGGGCCGCGGCACAGGCCGTGGCGGTGAGTCGCACTGCAACGCGGGAATACAACGGTCGTGGTCGCATAGGGACCTCCTTGGACTCCCCCTAAACGGTACTTGGACGGTCTGAATAATTGTCAGGAACAATGTTGCAATTCAGTTAAGGTCCGTCGTCCCCTCGACCCGCAATGTTGCGATCAAGTTACGATCGACGCCGGCTAGTGCAGAAATGGTGCGAATGGGCGCGGGCCGTCTCACCTCGCCGTCAATGGCTCACTGGCGCACGAAGAGGTCGAGGCGCCAGGTGCCCGTCAGCTCGTAGTCACAGAGCGACGACGTCAGGGTGCACATCACGTCGAGCACCTTGCGCGCCGACACGTCGGGTGGAACGTCGAGCAGCAGTCCACGCTGGTTGTGGTCCTGGCGTGTGCGCAGTGGCGCGTCACCGATCAACGTGGCGATCCGTTCACGGCCCAGACGGCCCCGGGTATGCAAGAGGCCGAGCGACGAAGGCTGCGCCTCGCCGTGTCGATCCCGGTTCGTCACGAACGTTGCCACCACGACTCCCTTGCTCACCCAGAGTCCGAAGACGTTCATCGTGAGGTCCTTCGCCTCTTCGGTGACGCCCGGTACCACGTTGCACCAACCTCGGCCGGCCGCGATCGAGTCGACGGCCGCGGCCGCGGCGGTGCGTTCGTCGGCGAAGCTCATCTCGGTGTGGACGTTCATGGTCTCCCTCGCCCGCCCGCGAGGGTGCGAGCGCGATGGCGGTGGCCAGTGGCGATGCGAGATGGCCGCGATGGTGACGGGTCCGTCGAATGTTCGATGGTGCGCGCGTCGCTCACGCCGGGTCGACCTCGCCGACGGCGACGTTGCGGTAGTGGCGACGAAAGAGCACGTAGCAGACCGCGCCGGCCATGATGGGCAGCCAGTACGAGGCCAGGCGGTAGGCCAGCGTCGCCAGTACGGCACTGCCCGGCTTCACCCCGGCCAGCACCAGCAGCCCGCTCAGCGAGGCCTCCACGATCCCCAGCCCGCCCGGGGTGAGCGGCACGAGCGCGATCACCGCCGTCGCCGCGTACGCGAGCAGCACGAGAGACGGATTGGGCCGCGCGCCGGTGGCGAACAGGGCCGCGAGCAAGCAGAGATAGTCCGAGCCGATGCGTCCGCCGACGAGGAGCAGCGCCATCCTCCAGTTGCGCCCGAGGTCCTTGCGCACGAGGTCGCGCTCGGCCAGCAGTCGTCCGGGCAGGTCGGCCCCGGCCGTCCTGGTCCGGTGGATCTTGACGAGCAGCCACTGCAGGGCCCGCCCCACGTCGCGCAGGATCCGGTCGAACTTGAGTACCGCCGCGCCGGTCGCGACGATGAGCACGAAGCCGCCGATGCCGAGCAGGGCGGCGACCTGTAGCCCGGCGTTGACCGAGAGGCCGCCCAGCACCGCCGGCAGCACGAACACGGGCAGGGCGAAGAGCCCTGCCGCGCCCAGGAGCGACGAGGTCGCCAGACCGCCGGCCGCCTGCACCGAGTCGATGCCGGACGTGACCAGCATCTGGAACTGGACGCTGGCCCCGACGGCGTCACCGCCGGGCAGCACGTTGGTCACCGCGTTCCCGGCCAGGCTGGCGGTGATGAGCGGGAACCATCCCTTGACACGAAGCACCAATCGCTGCAGGGATATCGAACAGAAGAAGCTGACGGATTCGGCCACGAGCGCCACCAGCAGCCACGCCGGGGCCAACGACGAGAGGTGGGGCCACGCCGATATGACGCGCAGCAGCTCGGGAAAGACGATATAGAAGGTGAGGCCGGTCACCACAATGGCCGCGACTCGACGAATGACGGCCCAATGCTTGCGTGGCGTGACGTCCATGTCTACACCTAACTTACGCGCCCGCACCGGGCCGACTTCGCGTCCCCTCGAATTGAACGGACGTTGGTGGATGGCGTGGTGGTGCTTCGGCGGGCGACACGAAACAGCCGCGGGACGGGGAATTCGCCGGAACGGACGTGCCATGATGAGGGCCGGGTCAAGTGGGCCCACTGCTCAGGAGGAAGACATGAGTGACAGCGAACACCAGCCCGCGGGCGAGCAAGAGATAGAGCTGATGGAGTTCGAGACCGAGGGCGCCGACGATGACGGCAACATCGTGATTGACGACGTCGTTGTCGCGTTCGATGGCGAGGGCCACGTGATCGCGACGGACGAGACGGTGGCGGTGCGCACGGCCCAGGGCGACGTCGTGGTGGAGGAGATCGTGTCCGTCGTCGGCGATGACGGCGAACTACACGTGCTCGAAGAGGATGTCATCGTCGTCGGACACGAAGAGGGGCAGGACCAGTGATCAAGGGGTTCAAGAGTTTCTTGCTGCAGGGTGAGTTGATCGTCATCGCCGTGGGCCTGGTGGTCGCCCTGGCCTTCAGCACCCTGATCCAGGCGTTCTGCGGCAATATCATCACGCCACTCGTCAACTCCTTCGAGGGGTCGAACTCGCAGGGCCTGGGTTGGAGCGTCAACGGCCAGTTCATCGACGTGGGCGCCTTCATCTCGGCGATCATCTACTTCGTCATCTTCCTCACGGTCGTCTACTTCATGCTGGTGGTGCCGTACCGTGCGTACATGGCCAAGCGGGGCGTCACGGTCTTCGCTCCGCCCTCGGCGCCGGCGCCGACCAAGAGCTGCCCGCAATGCCTCTCGAGCGACCTGCCGGCCGACGCGCTCAAGTGCCTGCACTGTGCGAGCGTGGTCTCCGCTTCGTCGTGACCTTTGACGGCTGGGACCCTTCGCAGTACAACCGCTTCGCCCAGGAGCGCGAACAGCCGTTCTGGGACCTGGCCCATCTCGTGGAGGCGACCGCCTCACCGGACGTGGTCGACCTGGGCTGCGGTGACGGGCGACTGACGGCGCGCCTGGGCGTCGAGTTGTCGGCCCGTTCGGTGCTCGGCGTCGACAGCTCGGCGGCCATGATCAGTGCCGCCGACGGCCACGCCTCGGCCAGCGTGCGTTTCGAACGGGGCGACATCGGATCGTGGGAACGTCCCGGGTCGTTCGACGTCGTCTTCGCCAACGCCTCGATGCAGTGGGTACCCGACCACGGGGCGGTGCTTCGACGCTGGGCCAATTCCCTGCGCCCCAAGGGTCAACTCGCGGTCCAGGTCCCGGCGAACGCCGATCATCCGGCGCACCTCATCGCGGCCGAGATGGGCGCCGAGTTGCTGGCCGACCCGCCACCGGACGCGGTGGCGCAGAACGTGCTGGCGCCGGAGGCGTACGCG
>JBEKKW010000097.1:0-5782 GCA_050010495.1 Acidimicrobiales bacterium | reverse complement strand
GATCGAGATGTACCAGAACGTCTACGCGACCGAGCCCGGCAGCGCCGAAATGCCGAGCGCCGGTCGACCTTTCACCACCGAGATGATCACCCGCTTGGTCGCCAAGGGCGTCGACGTCGCGCCGCTAACGCTGCACACTGGGGTCGCCTCGCTCGAGGACGGCGAACTGCCGTATCCCGAACGAGCGAGGGTCCCGTCGTTCACCGCCGGGCGGGTCAACACCGCTCGAGCGTCCGGTCACCGGGTGATTGCCGTGGGCACGACCGTCGTTCGCGCGCTCGAGAGTTGCACCGGACCTGACGCTACCGCCCTCGCATTTGACGGTTGGACCGATCTGGTCATCTCGACGCAGCGCCCAGTGCAGCTGGTCGACGGGTTGGTGACGGGCTGGCACGAACCCGTCTCTTCACATCTGATGATGCTTGAGGCCATGATTGGTAGAGAGTTGCTCGAGGATTCCTACCACGCCGCGCTGGTCCAGGGATACCGCTGGCACGAATTCGGGGACGTGCATCTCATACTGCCCTAGGCGAAGCTCTCTCTCGTTCGAGGACTTCATACATTGACGTTGGGTGCATGCGGATCCGCGGTCCGGTTCACCCATAAGTTCGCTGCGTGGCGAAGCAGCGATCTGACGACTTGATAGGGCGCCGTAAGCCCCTTAGCGCGATACAACGTTCGACTACAGTCAAGCGGATGTCGATTCGCGCCTCAATAGTCATTCCGGCGTACAACGAGGAAACGAGGATTCGCGGCCTTCTCGGCACCCTCACCGACCCATCGATCAACGGTGAATACGACGTCTACGTAGTGTGCAACGGATGCACCGACGACACCCGGCAGGTGGCCGAGCAGTACGCAGGGGTGAACGTGCACGAGATCGATGGCGTGGGAAAATACCTGGCGCTCAACGAGGGCGATCGGTTGGCCGGCGACGCCTTCCCGAGGCTCTATTGCGATGCCGACCTACGAATATCCCCGGCGTCGATCACGGCCCTCGTCGAAGCGCTCAGCACGGAAGAGGTCAAGGTCGCGGGACCCACCATTCACTTCGCCGTTGAGGAGTCGACGTGGCCGGTGAAGATGTACTTTCGGGCGCTCGCGAGCCCGGTCATCGCAGGCTGGAACAGCCAGCATCTGATCGGGCGAGGGCTGTATGGCGCCAGTCGTGCGGCTCGGCGCCGTTTCGAGGACTTCCCGGACCTGACGGCCGACGACCTGTTCTTCGAGGCGCAATTCGACCCGGCAGAAATGACAGTCGTGCCGGACGCGATTGTGACGGCCTGGGTCCCTGCGAACCTTCGACAGCTGTTCAGAGGCGAGATCAGGGTTGCCGCGGGAAACAGGGAGTACGGGTCCGCCGAGCGCAATGAAGACTTCGTTGCCGACCATACAGTGATGCGCGTCGATCGGTTCAGTCTCAGACTGGGAGATCGAATCAAGGTGCTGCAGGGATGGCGGCGGGACCTGCGCCCCGGTGACCTCGTTCCCGTCCTTTTCTACATCGCCCTCCGATGGACAGCGCGAACGACATTGTCCGTTAAGAGTTTTCGAGGACGTCAAATCCATTGGCGTTAGGCCACGGGCAATCTACGTACCCCGGCCATCGAGATGGAGTACCGAAGACGGCCAGTAAGTTCGAGGGCGCGCACTGCCGGCCGCGATCACCCGCCATCGTCGTGCCAGCGGCGCCACCGACGTGACCCTAAGTCGCAGGTACGGGTTCCACCCGCCAGTAACGTTCCGAGCCTCGCATCGCGTCGTCGAATCCCTTCGCAAAACTCACTCGCGTCGCGTCGTACTGTGACGCGTAAAGACCGGTGGTTCGTTGCTTGACGGCCGGGTCGCCAACATACGCATCGAGCTCCACGAGAGAGACCCGATTACCGACCGATCTTATGCGCCTGGAAAGTGCCCGTCGACTAACGAATCCATAGGGCAGGTCCATGTAGAGGTACCAGGAGAATGGTCCGTCCAGCGCCAGCTCGAGGCACGCGTCGGCCACCGCCAGATGATCGGCGTGCATTAGGCCGAGCGGCACCAGGACGGACTTCGGATGCAGCTCGTCGAGGACACGCGAGACTTCTTCACGAATGACGTCGACGTAATCGATCGGTGGCCGGTACGACTTATAGTCGGCGTCAAAGAGGTCCAGCCAGACCGGCGTAGCACCCAGATACTCCATCGCGAGGCGGTCTTCGCCGCGACGAACGGCGATCGCATCGGGCGCGTACGGCTGACCCGTGGTTTCGCTGTTGTAACCCTCGTGATTCACATGGGGTGCGCCCGCCAAGACCGTCACGACCGTCGTGGAGGGATTGGCGTACAGAAAATGACCACACGAGAGCACCGCGTCGTCCAGGTGCGTCGAGACCACCAACACCGGCGCAAGGGGCTCAAGTCTCGACATCAAGCGGCCTTTCCACCAAATCGCGGGGAATTGCTGCGGTGTCAGTCCCCGTACAGCGCCGCCGATCAGTGTGTAGGGGGTTCATTTCCGATCGATTGCCTAGCCGAGGCACACCTGTCCACACAAATGCCAACCCTCCGCCGCATCCAAATCTTCAGTCGCAAAATCCTAGACCAGTCTTATGGCACCATAGAGAAACCTCTTCCACGCCTTAAGCCATGATCGCGTTCACTGTCGGACCCGATGGATGAGAGGTGGATCCGTCGCCAATGGCCCTACGTGCACCCAGGTCACACAGTCTCCAGGGAAGAGTCCGCGAAATGCACGAAGTTCGATGATGATTGGGCCAGTTATGATGCGGAGATGGTTGAGGGCGCGTCGCCGTCCAATAAAGGAATACCAGCAATCAGCCGGACCGACCAGTTGCGTTCCATCCTCACCCGGCTACACCTAATTGGTGTAGCTCGCCTCGTCGACCGATTGGCACGCCGGCTCTACTCGCGGGGCGTCAATCTACTGCGGCGCCTAGCGCGCGTGCCGCTCATCGGACCCGGCTTGGACCGCCTGCTCACCAAAATTGACCCGCGTGACCGGCTCAATTTTGAATTGGCGGAGTTGCTTCGGGTGTGCCACGCACTCAGCGACGGGGATTTCACGTACTGGGTTGCCGGTGGCTGGGGCCTCGACGCCCTCGTCGGCAGCGAAACCCGACGCCACGGTGACCTGGACTTTGTCCTGCACCACTTCGCCGAAGATCTACCAAAAGTCTCGACCCTCCTAAGAAGTCTCGGCTACGGACACAAACCACCGCTCGGCGGCACCGTGTGGTTTCCCCAAGGCGAAGTGTACGAGGACGACAAGGGTCACCACATCGAGGTCCTCAACGTCAATTGGGGTGCACCCAACCTTGTAGAGACACTGCGCAAAGAGACCCCGGGACCCGACAATCAGTCGTTCGGAGCACCGGGCGGGAAGGCGCCCGATCTTCTAGCTCAGTTCGCTACCACGGGCGAGCTCGATGGCTTCGCCATACCGGTTCTCTCCCTCACCGCCCAACGACTCTTCCACTCCGGCTACCAGCAACGCCCCGAGGACTCGCACGCTCACGACATAATTCGTCTCCTCACGAGCGAACATTCACTGCAGAGTGAACACTCCAACGGTGAATTGGAATATGAATCAAGGCTAGGCAATCCACATTCGTCGACGCTCCTGCTGATTCCTATTTTCACGTTTCCGTCTGACCTCGTACGACTCTGCAAACTTCACGGCAACGATCTGGATCTGATACCAGCGCACGTCACACTGGCGTTCCCGTTTCTGCCCCTGGAATCTGTGACGGCTCAGGTAATAGATCAGCTTTCGACCCTGTTCGACGAGACACCCGCATTCGATTTCGCACTTGGCCGCGTCCAGTGGTTCGGCACCAACGTCGTGTACCTCGAGCCCTCCAACAGCGTGTTCTTTCGCTCGATCACCGAAGCGCTTCAGAGGAGCTTTCCCGCATTTCACCCCTACGACGACGTTTTCGATGCAGTTATCCCCCACGTGACTCTCTCTGAACACGGCACGTACGGCGAACGGCGCGCGGTGGGCCGACAAGCACTCAACTATTTGCCGATAGTGGCACGAGCATCGCACGTGTGGTTGATGAGCAACGAGCGAGGCCCCAATGAGTGGTCGATTGTCAAGATCTTTCAGATGGGGACCACCCCAATCATCCCGCTAAACGATCAATCGGCGTGAGCTTCGCGAGATTCTCGCTCCGGTTGGATTCTTTCAACTTCCCATCGCCGAACGCCTTCCTAGAAGTATCGACAACGCAGTCTCGATAACGCCACAATTCCCATCTATTTCCCCGTTTCGCAAGTAATAAAGACGCTACAGATGAGCCCTGCATTGGCTGGCGTATTCGCATGTTGACTATATTTGTCCCGGGGGCTAAGCGCAGTAATTCTTGCTGGGAGGCGTCGATGAATAATCACTATTGGACAGTACGTAAGGCTGCCCGAGTCCTGACAACGTTGATAGCGTTTGTAGCGCTCATGTCGTCTGCACTGACCGTGGTACTGGAAAGCACCGCGGGCGCTACCGGCGCCATAACTCAAGTGGCCGGTTTCCCAGTGTCGGGTGAATCCACTGGCCTCGCCTCAGAGACGGTGACCACAGTAACCGCCGGCGACCTCCTGATCTTCCAGTCGCAGATCCACTCGCAAGCGATCACGGTCTCGAGTGTGGCCACCAGCGGGGCCGGTGCCACTACTGGGTGGACCCTGGCGCAACGATACGTCGACACTACGAACGGTGTGATCACCGAGGAGATCTGGTGGGCGACCGTCACGACCGCAGGTTCGACCACGATCACCGCTACGTATTCGGGCAGCATCGCCAGTCTCACGCCGGAGTTGGTCGTCGACTCATATCACCCGAACGTTGCAGCAGGCGGCTGGGCCGTAGTAGCGGGCGGTGGCGCTGCAGCAGCGTCGTCCGCGGCGATCAACTTCCCCAGCCTCAATAGCGGCACAGCTGCCGCCGAGTTGTACTGGGGCTACGCCGAGTCAACGGGAACAGCCGTGGTCGGTAGCACAGTTGGCTACACCTACCACGTGACGTCTCCTGCGGGCAATCTTGTCACCGACAATCCGGCCCTCGGTGCGAGCGCCGCCAACGCCCCTACGGCGTCAGAACCGTCCGGGTCCAATACCACTTCTATCGCCGCGATCTTCGTCGATAACACGGCGGCACCGGTAACGGACACAGTCAGTTTCAACACTCAGGGCGGCAGCGTGGTGAGTTCAATAACCGCTCCCCAGACATCGGGAATTACCTTGCCGCCAACTCCCACGTTGGCCGGAAATACCTTTAACGGTTGGTTCGCCGCTTCCAGCGGCGGTTCAGCCCTCACCTCGCCCTACACCGTTGGCAGTACCACCACTCTCTACGCCCAGTGGACACCGAACACCGGCGAGACGGTTACCTATAACGGCAACGGCTCAACTGGCGGGACCGTCCCGGTCGACGGGACCTCCTACACCACCGGCAATACCGTCACGGTGAAGGCCAACACCGGCGCACTCGTGCAGACCGGCTACACCTTCAACGACTGGAACACCCAGGCCGGCGGGGGTGGCACGTCCTACGCGGCCAGCGGCTCGGCGACCTTCACGATCAGCGCGAGCACCATCCTCTACGCCCAGTGGACGTTGAACGGTGGCGGAGGCGGCGGCGGGGGTGGCGGCGGAACTCCGCCAGCAACACTCTCGATCTCCGCAGGGAACGTCTCGATCACCGTAGGTGGCACCGTGAGCCCAACCGCGGCGGTGACCAGTGGGCTCGTCTCACCTGATACGGCCACGGTGGCAGGCGAGACCT
>JBEKKW010000096.1:0-5785 GCA_050010495.1 Acidimicrobiales bacterium | reverse complement strand
GGCACCGCCGGCCAGAACTGCTCAGCGAGCAGGATCACCGCGATGAAGACGAGCAACGCCGGGCCGATGGCGCGGGCCCTCGCTTCGGAGATGGCGAGCGAGACCGTGCCGGCGCTCAGCAGGGTGCGAAGCCCCACGTAGCCCAGCCAGGTCGTCAGGGCCCCGAGCGCCAGCACGCCGTACCAGGCCTTGGTGGCCCCAGCCTCTCTCATGATGATCGTGCGACCTAGGCGCCGCATTCGCCCGGACCCGGGACGCTCGGTCGCCGAGCGGAACTGCAGGGTCGAACCGTTCCCGTTCCAGTGGTTCGACTCGAGAGTGGCCATCGATCAGTAGGCGCCGCCGCCGGCCCCGACGGTCGTCGTGGTCGTGCCTGTTGATCCGCCGATCTTCTTGGGGGCCTTGAGCGGGTCGGCGGGGTTGATGGACCACCACTGGCCCCAGGTGTCCTTGATGTTGCCCGTCACCTGGCCGGCCTTCTTGTCCTTGAAGAATCGATAGAGCGGGATGCCTTCGTAGGTGACCTGGAGTCCGCCGCCCGGACGGGAGAACGACCCGAGCTTGCTCACGCCGTCGCCCACCGGCGTCTTCTGACCTTTGGCCAGCAGCACGGGCAGCCAAACGGTGGCGCACTTCGCGGTGCAGGTCGTCTTGTCCGTCCCGTCCGACTTGAGACGGTAGAGCGTGAAGCCGTCCTTGAGTGTCAGCGTCGGACCCCAGGTCTTGTTCTGCGACACCGTGATCGTCGTGGGCGACGAAGACGCGCCCACGCTCGTGGCGGTCGCGACGGTGGTCGCGACACCGCCCAGCAGCGCCAGGGCGGCGACGCCGCATCGGGGGACCCCCTTGCTACTTCGCTTGCGGTTCCTAAAGGTCATTGCTGGCCATCTCCTTCATTGTCGGTCCAACGCCGTCGTTGCGCGTCGTACCTATGAATACCGAGGCCTCTCGATGAATGTTCACCCTAGAGCGAATCTCGCCGGTGGGGCCGTCGCCACGTCCTTTTCCACCCGTACATCTTGTCGCGTCGCGGTGGCGGTCCGCCATTGAAGAGGGCGCGGCCACCTTGAAGTGGCGCTTCGTCGTTGTAGCCTGAATCGATGACGCGCCACGCCAAGGTCCTCACGGTTTCGACCTCCGTGGCGGCGCAGACCCGCGAAGACGAGTCGGGCGAAGCTCTGGTGGCGCTACTCACGAGCGCCGGTTTCGCTGTCGTCGACCGACTGGTAATCCCTGATGGGGAGGAGAGTGTCGCCGACGCGTTGATCCACATGAGCGATGGTTTCTCGGGCCTGATCGTGACGACCGGCGGGACGGGGTTCTCCCCGAACGACTTGACCCCGGAAGGGACCGCCCGGGTGCTCGATCGACTGGCCCCGGGGATCGCGGAAGCCATGCGCGCGACGAACCGACTTGGTCGCCTCTCGCGCGGTCGTGCCGGGACTCGCGCTGGCGCGTTGATCATCAATCTGCCCGGCTCCCCTCGGGCCGTCCAGGAACAGTTCGCTGCGGTGGGCGACGTGCTCGAACACATCCTCGACCTGATGGCTGGGGGCCGGCCCCACTAACCACTCGTCAGTCGATGTTCGATATCGCGTCGATCACACCCGCGAGATCGCGGATCGTGTCAGCGGCGAGGAACTGGTCGCAGAACGGTAGGGCGGCGGCCATCGAGCCGACCAGCGGCTGGAATCCGGGAGCCGACACGCGCGGGTTCAGCCACAGCACACGATGGGCCCGGCGCCGTAGCCGCGACATCGCGGCCGTCATCTCCTCGGGTTCTTCAGAGTCCCAGCCGTCGGACGCGACGATGACGATGGCCCCGCGAACGCGGCCGCCATAGCGCGAGCGCAGCAGCGTGCGGATATTCGACGCGATCCGGGTACCGCCGTAGCGGTCGACGACGGTCGAGGTCGCCAGTCGAATCGCCACGTCGGGCGACTGGTGGGTCAGCAGCGTCGTGAGGCGGGTCAGTGAGGTGGCGAACGCGAATACCTCGGCGTTGACGTTGAGCACGCCCGCGCGCATGAGGTGCAGGTAGGCGGTCGCGTAACTCTCCATCGACTGGCTGACGTCGCACAGCATGACGACGCGGCGAGGCTTGTCGAGGTTGCGCGTGCGCACCACGTGAATCGGTTCGAAGCCGGTGCGTCGGGCCCGCTGCAACGTCGGGCGCAGGGCGACGCGACGGCCGCCGTGGTGCGGCCTCGCCCGGCGTGAGCGGCGCGTAGGCCACTGGGCCCACGCGTTGCGCAGCCACATCGCGAGGGTCTCCAGGTCAGTGGCGTCGAACTGGGGGAAAGGAGTATCGGCGAGCGCGCGCACCGGACTCGGCAGTCGAAGGGGCAGCGCGAAGCCCTCGTCATCGGGCTCGAGGGCCCCTCTGGTACGTGGGGCGCTGGCCCAGGAGGCGCCTTCATGTTCTTCCCTCGACGAATCTTTTGCACTCGGCATCGGGGCGGCCCGTTCGTCTCCAGCAAACGTCGGCGCCAGCGCACGGCGGCGGGCGTGGGGGTCGAGCTGGTGGTGGGCCGTTTCGAACACGGCGGCGAAGACCTCGTCGAAACGGGCGAGGTCCTGCTCGCGCTTGATCAGGGTGATTCTGGTCGTCCAGTACAGGGCGGCGAGGGAGTCCGGCGCGACCTCGCCGAGGGCCGCGCTGAGGACCTCGACGCTCGAGAACCCCACCGTGATGCCGGCGCGACGCAGGCTCGCGACGAGCGACACGCAGAATGCCGCGCGGTCCACGCCCGCGAGCAGGCCGGCGCTCGACGTGGGTCTAGCTGGCAATGAGTATGACCACCACGACGACGATCACGAGCACGGCCACCAACGGGATCAGGCGCTTGTAGACGCTGCCGCGGGCGAGGCTCATGATGTCGAGGACCTCGGGCTCCTCGCTCGCGGCGCCGGGCGCCGGTGCACCATCTCGTTCTGAGGGTGACGGCGCAGCAGCGCCGTCACCCGGGACCTCGGGCTCCGGTTGGGACTCGGTGAGTTTGGCTTCGAGCGTTGTCACGAACTGACCCATCAGGATCTGCGAGACCTCGAGGATCGCCGATTTTCCGAACTGCGCGATCTTGCCGGTGATCGTGAGATCGGTGTCGACCGAGACGATCGTGTTGGCGCCGTCGCTGCGCAGTCCCGCCTTGATCAGCGCGGAGGCGCTCCCGGCCCCCGTGGCGTTCTTGCCCTTGGCCTCGATCACCGCGCGGTAGTTGGCCGGGTCCTTCTCGGTGAACATGGCGGTGCCGGCGTATTCGGACACCACGGGACCGACCTTGATCTTGACCTTGCCCAGGTAGGTGTCGCCCTCCTGGCCGGTCAGTTGCGCGCCCGGGAGGCAGGAGGCCACCAGGGCCAGGTCCGTCAGCACCGACCAGGCGTGGTCGATCGACACGTTGACGGTGAATTCGTTCTTTATCTCCATGGCTGCTCCTTCGTACGGCGATGGCGCCTCTTCACTTCTCGATCCCCACGGGTTCGCCGTAACCGAGATCGTCCAGGGCGTCGAGCACGCACTGGCGGTCGTCGACGGTCTTGACGATCGCCCCGATGGTGCTGACGACGTCAGCGCGCACTAGGGCGGTGACGCCCAGCACGCTCAGGGCCGAGACCCAATCGATCGTCTCGGCCATGCCCGGCGGCTTGTCGAGGTCCAGCGTTCGCACGCGGCCCACGAACTCACTCGCCGTGTGCAGCAACTGTTCGTTGGAGCCCGGCACCGTGCGGCGCAGGATCTCGACGGCGCGCTCCGGTTCGGGGTACTCGATCCAGTGGTAGAGGCAGCGCCGGCGCAGCGCGTCGTGCAGCTCTCGGCTGCGATTCGAGGTCAGCACCACGATCGGCGCCCGCTCGGCGCGGAAGGTGCCGATTTCGGGGACCGTAACCGACGCCTCACCGAGGAACTCGAACAGCATTGCCTCGAACTCGTCGTCGGCCCGGTCGATCTCGTCGATCAGCAGCACCGGCGCGACCGGTCCCGTGGCGCGGATGCTCGCGAGGATCGGACGCTCCTGCAAGAACTCCTCGGTGAAGAGGTCGGCGTCGTCGATCGACTGGCCCCGCGACTCGGCCAGGCGAATCGCGAGCAACTGGCGCTGGTAGTTCCACTCGTAGAGGGCCTCCGCCGAGGTGAGGCCCTCGTAACACTGCAGTCGCAGCAGGGGCGCCCCGAGCGCGCGGGCCAACGCCTTCGCGGCGGCCGTCTTTCCCACGCCGGGCTCACCCTCTAAGAGCAGGGGCTGTCCCAACTTGAGCGAGAGGAAGATGGCGGTGGCGAGGCCGTCGTCGACGAGGTAGTCGAGGCCGTCGAGCGTCGTGCGAACCTGCGCCGGATTCTGCATGCTCAGTGGGCCCGCGCCTGCGCGAGCAGGGCCTCGTAGTCGTCGCGCGTGTCGACGTCGAGCGGTACCGGTCCCGGTTGGGGGACCTCGACGACGTCGTAGCGGCCCGACTCGAGGATCTTCCATACAGCCTTGTCACCGTGGAGATGGGCCAGTTCGTCAAAGAGCGCGCGAGAGAACCAGAAGGGGTGGCCCCGGCCATCGTCGTAGCGGCACACCCCCAGGGCCGACCCCCTCGTGCCCTCGACCAGTGCGCGCACGCACTGCGGCGTGACCTCGGGCTGGTCGCCCAGCATCAGGACGAGACCGTCGACGCTCGAATCGATCACGTTGAGGGCGGCGCCGATCGACGACGAGCAGCCCGTGGCGAATTCGTCGTTCTCCACGACTTCACAGTACGAGAGGTCCACGCTCGCGCGCACCTGCTCGGCCGACCCCCCGAGCGTCACGATCAACTGCGCGAACCGGCACGCGCGGGCCATGTCGAGGGTGGTGCCGAGGAGGGTGGACTCGCGGTAGGCGAGGAGCTGCTTGGGTTCACCGAGACGCGTCGACGCCCCCGCCGCCAGTACGACCCCCGCCACCGACATCGTCTCCTCCACGTCGTGTCAGCGGCCCCGGTCGAAGATGGGGCAGTCTCGACACGCCCTACGCGACGCGTCCACGACGCCCGCTCGGGCGTCACCGCGGGTACTCATGACGTCATTCTACGGACGCTTACGCGCTCGGAACGTGGCGCCCCTGCATGGTCTCCCACACCCGAGAGGGGGTCAGCGGCATGTCGGCGTGCCGGATGCCGAACGGCTTCAGCGCGTCGACGATCGCGTTCACGATCGCCGGGGGCGAGCCCACGGTGGCCGACTCTCCGATGCCCTTGGCCCCGATCGGGTGATGGGGCGAAGGCGTCACGGTGTGCCCGGTCTCCCAGTCCGGGCACTCGAGTGCCGTCGGTATCAGGTAGTCCATCAGCGTCGACGCGGTGCAGTTGCCGTCTTCGTCAAAGGAGATCATCTCCATCAGCGCCATGCCGACGCCGTCGGCGAGGCCGCCGTGGACCTGGCCCTCGATGATCATCTCGTTGATCCGCGTGCCGCAGTCGTCCACCGCGATGAAGCGACGGACCTTCACCTCGGCGGTGCCGGGATCTATGTCGACGACACAGATGTAGGCGCCGAAGGGGTAGGTCAGGTTCGACGGGTTGTAGCAGATCTGCGCCTCGAGGCCGCCCTCGATACCTTCGGGCAGGTCGCCCGCCCCGTGGGCCCGGAAGGCGATCTCCTGGATCGTCACCGATTTCGACGTGTCGCCCTTGACGTGGAACGAACCCTTCTCCCATTCGAGGTCGGCCACCGAGACCTCGAGCATGCCCGACGCGATGATCTGGGCCTTGTCGCGGACCTTGCGCGCGACGAGCGCCGCGGCCGCTCCCGACACGGGGG
>JBEKKW010000095.1:0-5969 GCA_050010495.1 Acidimicrobiales bacterium | reverse complement strand
CGGCGCGTTCCCGACGTCGCCGTACTGGCACCGAGACTGCACCGAATGTCCCTACGCCCCCTACTGCGAGGGTCAGCTCGAACGGGTCGACGACGTCTCGTTGACCCATTTCACCAGCCTCGAGCAGCAGGTGATGCTGCACGAGCAGGGCATCGACACCCGCGGCCAGCTGGCCCGCCTCGATCCCGCAAGGGCCCGACGGGCGCGCGCCAAGGTACCGTCCCTGCACGAGGACGTCGTGCGCGAAGACTTCCTCGGACGGTCCATCGACAAGCTAGACGAACTGATCTACCGCTCCCGCGCCCACGTGCACGGCACGTCGCTGCGCAAGATCGACGCCGTGTTCATGGGCTGTCCGACCGCCGACGTGGAGGTCGACGTCGACATGGAGAGCTACGGCGACCTGACCTACTTGTGGGGCGCGAGCGTCACGCTCAACCGGCCCCTCGAGGGCGTCGAACCCGGTTACCACTGCTTCGTCGAGTGGTCGGTCCCTTCTCGCGAGAGCGAAGCGCGAATCTTCGCCGATTTCTGGTCATGGTTCTCGGACCTTCGCCAACGGTGCCGCGAGCAGGGCCGTACCGTGGCGGCCTACTGCTTCTGGGCCCAGGCCGAAGACGGCGCGATGAACCGGGCGGTCGCCTTCGACCGGGAGGATGGCCCGAGCCTGGACGACCTCGACGAGTTCCGCGCCGTCTCGTCGCAGTGGGTCGACCTGCACGAACAGGCGAAGGTCCAGATCCAGACCGAGGGTCCGCTCGGTCTGAAGCAGCTCGCCGGGGCCGCGGGGTTCGAGTGGCGCGATGAGAACCCGAGCGGCGAGGCGTCGATGGTCTGGTTCGAGACCGCGAGCGGCGATGACCCTGACCGCGCGCGCGACGCTCGTCGGCGGATCCTCGAGTACAACGAGGACGACTGCCGCGCCACCAAGGCGCTACGTGACTGGCTCAACGGACCGGCCCGAGACCTCCCCCATCGTGATGACGCCCTCTAGTCTCACCTTCGAGTTGGCGGGCATCGCTACGTGGCGCTCGTAACGGCGCCTCCGTCCCCGCGCGAGACCGTACCCGTCGGGCCACGTGTCGTGGGCGCTCTCGCCACGCTGGCCGGACTGGGCCTCGCGGTTGCGAGCGCCGCCGCGCTCGCTGCGCTCGCCCACCACCATCTGGCCCTCGGTCTCGAGGCCCTGGCCGGGGTCGCCGCACTTCGCTGGTCCGTCTCGTGGGCGAGCGACGAGTGGACCGGCCACGCCGCGGTCAAGGTGCGCGAGCACTGGCGACGCAACCTGCTGGCGCACTTCAAACGACCGCGCCGCGAGGGCGAAGCCAGTCGCGGTGACCTGGCACTCGCTATCGAACGGGCCAGTGACGCCCCGGGCCTGGCCGCGCTCGAGAGCGGCGCCCAGGTGAGCGCCCTCGGGCTGGTGGTGATCTTCTGGAGCGTCGGGTGGCTGAGCACCCTCATCACCCTGGTCCTCGTCCTCGTCGCCGTGCCGCTCTATCGCCGGGCCGGACAGCGCAGCGAGGCCCTCACCGGCGAATACCACCGGCGCCGGGCCCAGTTGGAGGCCCGCCAGCTCGAGCTCCTACGTCACGGCCCCGAACTTCGGGCCCTCGGGGCCGTGGCCTACGGCGCCGACGAGGTCGCGGCGATCTCGCAGTCCGAGCACCGCGTGGCGATGCGCGCAATCCGGGTGGTGCTCGAGTCGTCGCTCATCACCGAGTTCCTCAGCGGCGTGAGCATCGGCCTCGTCGCGATGGTCGTCGGCTTCGCGCTGCTGGACGGGCGACTCAGCCTCGTGCGCGCCCTGGTCGCCGTGCTCGTCACCAGCGAACTCTTCACCCGCGTGCGCCGCTACGGCGCGGAGTTCCACCGCAAGGAGGACGCCCAGCGGGCCCGGGCGACCTTGGAGGTGAGCGGCGCCGTGACCGCCGCGACGTCGACCTCGCTGCTGGCCGCGCGCGAGCTGGTGACCGAGGCCGGCTCAACCATCGATCTGGACGTGACCGCGGGTATGCGCGTACTGGTCACCGGCCCCTCGGGTGCGGGCAAGACGACGTTGTTGCACACGCTGCTCGGGTGGCGCGACGCCCGCTCGGGCACGGTACGTAGACAGCCGGGAGCCGTGGGCTTCGTCAGCGTCGAGAGCTGGCTGCTCGCGTCGACGCTCTGGGAGAATCTGACGCTGGGCGCCGACCTCGACGGGGCCGTCGTACGCCACCAGCTGGAGGCCCTCGGACTACGCGGCGCCCGCTTCGACGACCTCGAGGGCGAGCTGCTCGCCGACGGACGGGGACTCAGCGACGGCGAGCGGGTCCGTCTGGTGCTGGCCCGATGCCTGCTGGCCGCTCCCCGGTTGTTGGTGCTCGACGACATCGCGGGCGTGCTCGACCTCGAGAGCCGCGACCTCGTCGTCGCGTCGCTCCAGCAGCACCCCAGACTCGCGATCATCGAGGCGACCGTCGACACGCCACTACTGCACGACGCCACGCGCACGATCGAGCTCGAGTCGTGAACGAGGACCTGCGCCGCCTGTATCGCTGGCTCGGCCGGTCCCAGCCGCCGCCCGGCGCGCTGGTGCGCGCGCTCCTGAGCAGCCTCGTCGCCACGGCGACGGGCGTCGCGTTATTGGTGGGCGCCGTCGCGCTCTTAGTGGAGAGCGCCAACCGTCCCGGCCTGCGCGCCGTCGCGGGCGTGCTCATCGTCATCGAGCTGCTGGCCTTCCTGCGGTCGCCGATCCGTTACGCCGAGCGGATGAGCTCACACCGCCTCGGCTTCGAGGCCGTCGCGCGATGGCGGCGCTGGCTCATGGTCAGCGTCGGACGCTGGAGTTTCACCCGGTGGCGCGCCTACGCATCGGGGGACCTGCTGGAACGCTCGTTGCGCGACACCGACGAACTCCAGGACCTCTGGCTGCGCTTGGTCATCCCCAGCGCGGGCGTCATCGCCACCGCCGTCGTCGGCGATGTCGTCATCGCGATGTTGCCACCGCACGGGCGCTGGTGGTCGTTCGCGCTCGCGCTGGCGCTCGTCCAACTCATCGGCCTCGCCGGGCTGCTCGCGAGCTTCGGCCCGCTCGTGCGGGCCGACCGGCACCTTCGCACGGTGCGCGGCGCCTACCGGGCGACGCTCGTCGAACTGAGCGTCGCCGGACCGGAACTGCTGCTGCTGGGCGCCGAGCAGTTCGTGCAGCGTCGCAGCCAACTCCCGCGCGAGGCGCTCGAGCGCGCCGAGCGTCGCCTCGTGCGCCAGCGACGGCGTACGGCGCCGGTGGCGATCGCGGCGGCGCTGGTCGCGCTCGCCCTGCTCGGCGCCGATCACCCCCGAACCTCGCCGACCTGGACGATCGTCGTGGCCCTACTGGCGCTGTCGACGTTCGACCTGCTCACGACCGTACGGGCGTCGCTCGACACGGCCGTCGCCGTGAGCGCCGCCGCGGAGCGTCTCGAACAACTCGACGGGGTCGAACCTGGGGGGACGCGGGATTGGCCACAGGACTCCACGCTGCGGGCCACCGCCATCACGATCCGCGAAGAGGACCGGGTCTTGGTCCAGGACGTCACCTTCAGCCTCGCGCCCCATCAGCGCCTCGCGATCACCGGAGCGTCCGGCTCGGGCAAGTCGGCGATGCTGCGGGCCCTGGGGGGCCTCCAGGATCTCGAGCAGGGATCCCTGCGTATCGGCGACGTCGCCGTCAATGAGATCGACGAAGCGCAACTGCGCCGGCACCTCGTCTACGTCCCGAGCGAACCGGGCCTCACCAGGGGTTACGCCCTCGACGTCGTCGCCGTGGGACGGGCGACGACCCGCGACCCCGTCACCGACCTGGCGGCGCTCGGGCTCGTCGGCGAACGTGACACCCGCTGGGAGGAACTCTCTCGCGGCGAGCGCGCACGCGTGGCGATGGCGCGCGCGGCCGTCACCGACCCGGCGATTCTCCTGCTCGACGAGCCGACCAGCGGACTCGGCGCCGACGAGACTCGGGACCTGCTGGAGTTCTTGGCGGACACGGGCGCGAGCGTGCTGGTCGCCACCCACGACGACCAGGTCATCGACTGGTGCGACGACGTCGTCGAACTTCGCGAGGGTCGACTGCGTTCGCGCTAGGCGTTGATCGTGGTCATGCCGGCCGCGTGGTACCGGTCGCCGACCACCGCAGCGCGGGGAACGGCCGCCTCGAGCGCGGCGCACTCGGCGTCGCTCAGCACGAGGTCGCTGGCCGCGATGTTCTCCTCGAGCCACTTACGACGTTTGGTGCCGGGTATGGGCACGACGTCATCCCCGCGCGAGAGCACCCACGCCAGGGCCAGCTGGGCGATGGTCGAACCCTTCTCGAGCGCGATCGTCTCGAGGTTGGCCACCAACTTGAGATTCTCCTCGTAGGCCTCGCCCGAGAAGCGCGGGTGGCGCTTTCGAAAGTCCCCCTCGCCCGTGCCTTCGCGGTTGCCCGACTCGCCGGTGAGGAAGCCCCGCCCGAGCGGGCTGTAGGCCACGAATCCGATGCCCAGACGGCGACAGGCGTCGAGCACGCCGTCCTCGGGATCCCTCGTCCACAGCGAGTACTCGCTCTGCAGGGCCGTCACCGGGTGCACGGCGTGAGCCCGCTCGATCGTCGCGACGGAGGCCTCGGAGATGCCCAGGTGGCGTACCTTGCCGGCCTCCACCAGCGAGCCCATCGCGCCCCAGGTCTCCTCGACGGGCACCGTGCGGTCGACGCGGTGTTGGTAGTAGAGGTCGATCACGTCGACGCCCAGTCGCGCCAGCGAGTCCTCGCAGCACTGGCGCACGTACTCGGGACGGCCGTTGACGCCGAGGAAGGAGCCGTCCTCGGCGCGCTGGTTGCCGAACTTGGTGGCGAGCACGACCTCGTCGCGCCGCCGCGCGATCGCTCGGCCCACGAGCCGCTCGTTGGTGAAGGGGCCGTACATGTCGGCGGTGTCCAAGAAGTTGACGCCGCGATCGAGCGCCAGGTGGATCGTCGCGATCGATTCGTCGTCGTCGCCGACGCCGTAGAACTCACTCATGCCCATGCAGCCGAGTCCCTGCGCCGAGACCGCCAATCCCTGGCCCAACGTGCGATGCTCCATGGTGATCCTTTCATGTGAAGTTGCTAACAAAGCCGTGTTTGGAGGCTTTTTGCGCCGCGATTCCCTGATCGTCGCGCACTAATTTTTATCTATTGGCTAGGGGGGCCAAACATCGACAGCCCGTCTGTTCTGACTTCAGGGCAGACGGGCTTCGCTGCGTAGGCCGTAGCATAGAAGCAGTGAGTGGTGAGTGGCGCGGGGCATGAGCAAGGTCCACTCCCCTGCGCCGGTCGACGAAGCCCCGGTCAAGCCGCTGCTGCGCGGCTGGATCCATCTGGTCGCCGTGGTGGTGCTGGTCGCCTGCTCGCCGTTGCTGGTGGCCCGCGCGCGCTCCTGGCCCCAGGTGGGCTGGGTCCTGTGCTTCATCGTGGGCGTCGGATCGATGATGGCAACCAGCGCGATCTACCACCGGGGCAACTGGTCGATGCCGGTGCGCCGGGCCCTTCGCCGGGCCGACCACTCCACGATCTTCCTCGCCATCACCGGCAGCTACCTGGCCATCGCCGGGCTCACCATGCACGGCACCATCCGCCTGGTGCTGCTGGTCGTGATCGGAGCGGGGGCCGGCGTCGGCATCGCGATCCGACAACTGACCATGGACACGCCCAAGTGGGTCAATTCGGCGCCCTACCTGGTGGTGGGGTGGGCCGCCGTGGCGGTCATGCCCCAGATCTACCGTGGCGGCGGCCCGTGGTGCTTCACGCTCGTCGTCTCGGGCGGTCTCGCCTACACCGCCGGCGCGGTCTTCTTCGCCACCAAACGGCCCCGCCTCGCGCCGCGCGTCTTCGGGTACCACGAACTGTTCCACGCCTGCACCGTGGTGGGCGCGGCGCTCACCTTCTGGGCGGTCGCGGTGGCGCTGCGCTAGTTACTCGACGAGCG
>JBEKKW010000094.1:0-6062 GCA_050010495.1 Acidimicrobiales bacterium | reverse complement strand
TCAACACCGACCCCCAGGTCATGAGTTGGATCATGGACACGGTCTCGATGCTGCGCGGGCACAACACACCTGGCGTCGTCACCGGCAAGCCCCTGGCCATCGGCGGCACCACCGGTCACGCCGGCGCGACGTCGCTCGGCGTCACGATCTGCATCGCCGCGATCCTGCAGCGGCTCGGCCGCATGGCCAACGAGCAGTCGGTCGTGATCCAGGGCTACGGCAAGGTCGGCGCCCCGCTAGTGAAGCTACTGAGCGACCGGGGCATGAAAGTGGTCGGCATCGCCGACGTCAAGGGCGCGATCCACGTGCCGGCCGGCATCAACCACATCACCATGGCCGAGCACTACGCCGAGGCCGGCACCGTCGTGGGCTATCCCGGCGCCGACGACGTGCCGGCCGAGCAGCTCTTCACCATCGAGTGCGACATCGCCATTCCGGCCGCCCTGGGCGGCAGCATCGACGAGAAGGTCGCCGAGACGATGGAGGCCTCCATCGTCGTCGAGGCCGCGAATGGTCCCACGACCGGTGAGGGCGCCAAGATCCTCGAGAGCCGCAACATCCCCGTGGTGCCCGACGTGCTGGCCAACGCCGGCGGCGTGGTGGCCTCCTACTTCGAGTGGGCGCAGGACCTCCAGGGCTTCATGTGGGAGACCGAGGTCTTCCAGCAGCGCCTGGAGAAGGCGATGTCCGAGGCCTTCGACCACATCTGGACCCGCCAGAAGCAGTTGGGCGTCACGATGCGCGAGACGGCACTGGCGGTGGGCGTCGAGCGTATCGCCGAGGCGACCGAGCTGCGCGGCCTCTTCCCCTGATGAACCCCGAGGCGGTGTCGCAGCCGTCGCGCGAAGAGTTGGAAGCGCAGGTACGCGACCTGCGCGACGAAGTCGAACGACTCAAGGAGGAGTTGCGCCTCGCGCGGCGCCGCGACAGCGAGGTCCCGCCCCACTACCTTTAGCGGTGCGCCGCTCGACCACTACGCTGTGGGCGTCCAACACTCGATCGAGGTTCCCATGACCCAGTTGATGCCGGCCGCGTTCATCGGCCACGGCAACCCCATGAACGCCATCGAACAGAATCGTTACACCGAGGCCTGGTCCTCCTTCGCGTCGACCCTGCCCACGCCCACGGCCATCCTCGTGATCTCGGCCCACTGGTACGTCAACATCACGGCCGTGACGGCGATGACGGTGCCGCGCACGATCCACGACTTCTACGGCTTCCCGGCCGACCTGTTCAACGTGCAGTACCCCGCCCCCGGCGACCCCGACATCGCGGCCCGCATCGTCGACGTCGTTGAGCCGACCTACGTCGGGCTCGACGAGGACAGCTGGGGCATCGACCACGGCACCTGGTCGGTGCTCGTGCACATGTTCCCCAAGGCCGACGTGCCGGTCCTGCAGCTCTCGATCAACGCGGAACTTCCCTTCGACTACCACTTCAACCTCGGCGCTCGCCTGCACCAGTTGCGCGAGGAGGGCGTGCTCATCCTCGGCAGCGGCAACGTCGTGCACAACCTGCGCCTGGTCGACCTCCGCTCGCCGGGCCAGGGCACCGACTGGGCCCACCGCTTCGACGACGACGTCGCCGCGATGATGACGAGCGACGCCGCGCAACTGGGCCGCGCCGCCGACCACCGCGACTACCGCCTCGCCGTGCCGACCCCCGACCACTTCCTGCCCCTGGCCTACGTCGCTGGACTGAGCGCCGCCGCGAACACCGCGACGACCACGCTGGTCGACGGCTGCGAGATGGGATCGCTCTCCATGACCGCCTTCGCCCTGGCCGGTTGAGTCAGCGCGCTGCGCGACTGGCGCGCCACAGCGACAGGGCGAGCGCCATCACCACCATCGTTGGCAGCGCGATCGCCGCGGCCGCGGCGAAGTGTCCCGCCAGGCTCAACAGCGCCACGACGGCCACGGTGAAGAGCACCGCCACGAAGAGCTCGGGGGTGTCCCCCACCAGGAAGTCCCACCAGAATCGAGCGAACCCCCGAACGACCTTCGACGCCAACGACGGCTCGCTCACGAGGGCACCGATCGAGGGGCCGTCGTGCGCCGGGTCCACAGGACCAACAGCCAGGTGAGCATCGCGTAGAGCACGATGAACACCAGCAGCATCAGGTCGTTGCCCGGCCAGCGCACCTTCAGCCCCTCACCCGTCCAGAACGTGCCGTAGGTCACCAGGGCCACCCCCACACTCATCTTCATGGCGTTCTCGGGCACCCGCGACAGCTGGCGCGCGACGACCACGCCGATGGCGCCCACGACGAGCACCGCCGTCGTCGCCGCCACGGCGGCGAGGGCCAATCGGTGCGACGAGGCCCCCAACGTCAAAACGATGATCACCACCTCCAAGCCCTCCAAGAAGACGCCCTTGAACGCCACCACGAAGGCAATGCGGTCACGGCCGACGGGGCGGCCGTGCTGCGCCAACTCCGCGACTTTGGCGCGGTAGATTTCGTCCTCGTCGTGCTTGGCCTTGAGCCCACTGGCCCGCAGCACGGCCTTGCGCAACCACTGCATCCCGAAGATCAAGAGCACGCTGCCCACGACCACGCGCAGCACGTCGAGCGGGACCTCGAGCAACGCCGGCCCGAACGCCGCCACCAGCGCCGCCAGCACGACGATGGCCGCGCCCGCGCCCTCCAGGGCCGAGCGCCACCCCCGGGTCTGGCCGACCGCCAGGACGATGGTGAGGGCCTCGACCATCTCCACGGCGCAGGTCAGGAAGACCGTGCCCACGAGGACGACGGCGCCGGTCGAGACCGTTGTGGCGAACAAGGGTGCTACCCACCTCTCACGTAACTCTCGATCGAGCGTACCTCGGTGCTCCGACTTACCCGGCGGACCTCAGGCGCTGCGCTGGTCCCGTCGGCGCAACTCGTTCTCGACGGCCGCCGGATCGAGGCCCCGAGCCCGCAACGCGAGCAGGGTGTGGAACCACACGTCGGCCGCCTCGCTGACGACGCGCTCGTCACTCTCACTCAGGGCCGCCACCACGAACTCGACCGCCTCCTCGCCCACCTTTTGCGAGAGCCGGGCCATCCCCTGGTTGAGCATCGACGCGACGTAGGAGCCTTCGGGCGCCTCGAGCTGGCGCTGGAGGATGCGGCGCCAGAGCCACGGCGTGAAGCACGACGTCGTCCCGTCGTGACAGGCCGGGCCGTCGGCCTGGACCCGCACCAGCACCGCGTCCTCGTCGCAGTCGAGCACCACCTCGACGACGTGCATCGTGTTGCCCGAGGTCTCGCCCTTCTGCCAGAGCTGCTGTCTCGATCGCGAGAAGAAGTGCACCAGCCCGCTCGAACGCGTGAGCGCCAGCGCCTGAGCGTCCATCCAACCGAGCATCAGGACCCTTCCCGTCGCGTCGTCCTGGATGATCGCCGCCTTCAGTTCCTCGCTCACACGTGCTCCTTCACCGGTCGTAGCGTCACGCCGAGGGCCTCGACCTCACGGCGCAGGCCGGGCAGACCGGCCGGATTCTCGTGGACGATCGAGGCAATCAGCGCGGCGTCCGTGACCCGCAGGGCGGCGGCCACGTGCTCGGCCGACCCGGCCCCACCCGAGGCGATGACCGGGATCGAGATGGCCGCGCGCACGGCGCTCGTCAATTCGAGGTCGAAGCCGTTTCGCTTGCCGTCGTGGAAGATCGAGGTCAGCAGGATCTCGCCGGCGCCGCGCTCGGCCGCCTCCACCGCCCACGCCAACACGGGCACGGTCGTGGCGACGCGCCCGCCGTGGGTGTGGACCTTGCCGCCGCCGGCGTCGATGGCGACGACCACGGCCTGGCTGCCGTAGCGGTCGGCGATGGCGCAGATCAGCTCCGGCTGGGCCAGGGCCGCCGAGTTGATCGAGACGCGGTCGGCCCCGGACTCGATGATGCGCGTCGCGTCATCGACGCTGCGCACTCCCCCGCCGACGGTGAAGGGGATGTCCAGCACCTCGGCCACCTTCACGACGACCGAGGTCATCGTCTGGGTGTCGTCGGGGGTCGCGGCGATGTCGAGAAAGACCAGCTCGTCGGCGCCACCGGCGCTGTAGAAGGCGGCCAGTTCAACGGGGTCGCCCACGTCGCGCAGCCCGACGAAGTTGACGCCCTTGACGACGCGGCCGTGGGCGACGTCCAGGCAGGGGATCAGGCGAGTGAGAGGCATCGTTCGAGGACCTCCAATCCGGCCGGGCCGCTCTTTTCGGGATGGAACTGCACGCCGAAGAACGAGCCGCGCCGCACCGCGACGTCGACGCCCTCCGAGGTCGCCACCGCGTCAGCGGACGCCGCGGCGTAGGAGTGGGCGAAGTAGTAGGCCTCGCCCCAGGGCTCGACCATCGCCCAACCGAGCCGCGGGACGCGCTCGCTCGCGAGTCGCGTCACCGAACCGGCCAGGAGTCCCAGACCCACGACGCCCCCGTCCTCCTGGGTCGAGTCGAAGGCCAGCTGCAGCCCCAGGCAGATGCCGAGGATCGGACGCTCCGCGTCGAAGCGCTCGTGCAGTGCCGCGGCGGCGCCGGTCTCGAGTAAGTGGGCCATGGCGCTGCGCGCCGAACCGACGCCGGGGAGCACGACGTGAGCGGCGGCGAGTATGGCGTCGCGGTCGCTCGTCACTTCGGCGGTGCGATCGATCCGGCTGAGCGCGGCGCGCACCGAATGGGTGTTGCCGGCACCGTAGTCGATGACGACCACGTCGCTCATAGCGAGCCCTTCGTCGAACGCACCAGTGAGCCGTCACGGGTCAGCGCCTGGGCCAGGGCCCGCCCGACGGCCTTGAAGGAGGCCTCGGCCACGTGATGGTCGTTCTCGCCCGCGGCCGTGACGTGCAGGGTGATGCGGGCCGTCTGGGCCAGGGACTGGAAGGCGTGGGCCGCCATGCCCGGGTCGGGCGTGATCGAGATGTTGGCCGTCGCGCGGCCCGAGAGGTCCACCACGGCGTGGGCCAGCGCCTCGTCCATCGGCACCCGGGCCTCGCCGTAGCGGGTCAGACCCCGCCGATCGCCCAACGCGGTGTCCAGCGCCTCGCCGAAGGTTCGCATCACGTCCTCCACGGTGTGGTGTTCGCCGGTCTCGAGGTCGCCGACGGCCTCGAGGCGCAGGTCCAAACCCGCGTGAAAGGCCAGTTGCGTGAGCATGTGGTCGTAGAAGCCGAGCCCGGTGTTGACGTAGACCCGACCCTCGCCCGGCACGCGAAGTCGCACGCTGACGGTCGTCTCGGCCGTCGCGCGCCGGTGGCGCACCATGGCGACGGGCTCGGCCTCGAGGCCCTGGAGCGTGCGCAGCGCGTCAAGCAGGACGTCGTCGTCGAGCTGGTCGCGCACGCTGATGCGCAGTCCGCCCGGGTAGGCGCGCACCACCACACCGAAGGGCAGCAGTTGCTCGACGAGACCCTGGGGATCGGGCATCGGGATGAAGAGGAAGTTGGTGTAAGAACGCAGCGCCACCAGCCCGAGCGCGGCCAGTTCGTCCCTCAGCCGTTCGCGCTCGGCCACCTGGGCCGTGACGTCGGGCTCCTCGTTCATCGCGGCCAGCGCCAGCGCGGCCGAGAGCGACGACACCGAGAGGGGCGCCTGGCGCGAGGAGATGGCGGCGATCAGCGGCGCACGAGCGATGCAGTAGCCCACGCGCGCGCCCGCGAGGCCGTAGGACTTGGAGAACGTGCGCAGGATGATCGCCCCGTCGGCGACGCTCGACAGCGCGTCCACGCCGGCGTAGTCGGCGTAGGCCTCGTCGATCACGAGCTGGCCGGGCACGTCGGGCACGTCGGGCAGTTCGCCGGTCGGGTTGTTGGGGCGACAGAGGAAGACGAGGTCGGCTTCGCGCGGGTCGTCGATCATTTTCGCGCCGGCCATCAATGCTCCGTAGCGGAACATCGAGTACGAGAAGGCCGGCACCGTCGCGACGGTGCCCCCCTCGGCGAAGAGGCGCGCCAGCAGCACGATGAACTCGTCGCTCCCGGCCCCGATGGCGACCTGGTCGAGAACGACGCCGTGGCGGTCCGCGATGGCCTGGCGCAGGCTCAGGTAACGCCCGCGGTCGTAGTCGTTGACGTCGGCGAGCGCGCGCGCCAGCGC
>JBEKKW010000093.1:0-6124 GCA_050010495.1 Acidimicrobiales bacterium | reverse complement strand
GGGTCACCGCCACGTCGTCGACGCTCTTCGGGTTCGGCAGGTGGCCGCCCAGCACGATGAGGTGATCCATGTGCCAGAAGAGCCCGTCGATGCTGCTGTAGAGGGCCACCTGGGGCCCTGCGCCCGTCAACGTGCGTGGCAACGGGTACCCCTGCGGCCCGACCTGCACGTACTCGTAGCCTCCCTCGCTCTGCACGCGCGTGACGTAGGGCAGCTTCGAGATCTTCTGGATGAGGACGGGATCGTAGCCCGTGGGGTCGGGCTGGTAGAGGCCGGTCAGGACCGCGAGGTCCGACGGATTGGTCTTGGCGAGGAACACCGAGAAGGACGTCTGGGTCCGTCGAGCGCCGGCGACGGCCGCCATCGCCACGCCCCCGACCAAGCCGATCACGAGAACGATGCCGAGGTAGCCGCTCCAGCGTCGCCGCCACGTGGCCCGGAAGCGATACCAGGTGAACTGACGGGCCTGACTCATACAGCGTTCCCCTCCCCAGCCGTCTCGAACCGCGTTCGTGCCCACCAAGCTCGCTCGGGAACGTTACGTCGACAATAGGGGTGGCCGCCTCGACCACGTGGTGCCAGCACCCCAGTCGACCTTCGCGGTCCATTGCCCCGCACGTCGCAACGCGACGGCGACGTTCCCTTCGGTCTCGCGCGGGCCGCGAGGCTACGTCACTCGGGGCCGAGCGACCGGAGAGGCCTCCGGTTATTCCATCGCGTGAGGGCGCTGCACTCAGTGCACCGAAAGCGACGTGCTCCACGAGGGGATCACGTCGCCCACCTCGGTCTGGAGCACGTCGTTGAGCAACCCGCCGTAGACGTCGCGGAAGTCGGTCGACATCACCAGGTTCCCGTAGGGATCGAGCGCGCTCAACGACGGCTGCTCGCCGTAGAGACCGCCCCGCACGGAGTTGCCGATGACGAACACCGGAGCGGCCGTACCGTGATCGGTCCCGAGGCTCGCGTTCGACCCGACCCGTCGTCCGAACTCCGAGTACATCAAGACGGTCACGTCCTGGGCCCGGCTCCCGGCGCTGATGCTCGTCATGAACGCACCCACCGATGCGGAGACCTCGGCCAACAGCGCGTTCTGATACGTCGGTTCACCGGCGTGGGTGTCGAAGGAACTTAAGTTCACCTCCCACACCCTGGTCGGCACGTTGGCGTTGATCAGCGTCGAGACCAGTGAGAGCTGCTCGTTGAGGTACGAGCCCGACGGCGACGTTGCCGTGAGCGGCGCGAGGACCTGGGCAATGGAGAACAGGTCGCTGATCGACGTGGCGGCGGCCGACTCCAACGGCCCGTCGGACGCTGAGGTTCGACCAAGACGCTGCAGGAGCGTGGACCCGGGGCCGGACGGGAGCTGGATCCCGCCGAGGTCGACCATCGAGGCCACGCTCCTTTGGCCGACCATCAAGGGGGGCAACACTGAGCCGATGCCGATGGCGTCAAAGGGGTTGTGCGGCTGGATGTCGAGCCAGCGGCCCAGCCAGCCCGACGTGACGTCGGCCGTCAGGGACGCCGTTTGCCAGATGCCCATCGACGTGAAGTGCGACAGGTTGGGGTCGGGATAGCCGACCCCCTGGACGATCGCCACCTTGTTCTGCGCGTAGAGCGCACCGATCTCGGGCATCGAAGCGTTGAGGGCGAGGGTGTCGGAGATGGGCAACAGCTGCGAAGCCGGCAGGGCGATGTTCGCCCTCGCGCTCTGGTAGATCGGATCGGTGAACGGGACGACCGTGTTGAGGCCGTCGTTGCCGCCGTAGAGGGTGATCACGACCAGAATCGGCGTGCCGAGCGGCAGGGGCGACGACGTCGCGGCGTTGGCCAGCGACTCGAGCGTCAGTTGGGCGGACAGCACCGCGAACGTGCCGGCCCCCGTCCACTGCAGGAATCGACGACGGTTGATGGTGGTCGTGTTCATGCGCTCACCACGTACTCGGGCGCGCAGAGCGCGGCGATGGCCAACTGCGAACTGTCCGACGTCGACGCCGCCAGGGTGCTCGACGTGCGCCTCGACCACTCGGCCACCCCCAGCCAGTCAGCGCAGGCTTGCACCATCTTCGAAGCCGGGACCTTCAGCGGCTCGAGGTCGCCCTTGGCCACGATCATCTGGGCCAGGTCGAAACGATACTGGAGGGCGGCCCCGTTGAGCCACGCCTCGCCGTAGGGCCATCCTCCGACGTTGGGAGGATTGAACGGTATCTGACCCATCTGCGACAGGCACCACTGCAGGTCCGAGGACGACAGGGTCGACGGCCGCACCCGCAGGGCCCGACAGGCTCCGACGAACCACTCGACCGGTGATTTCACTAGCGCGTTCGAGGGGTCGCCCCACGCCGGCGATCGGACCAGCGCCTCCACGAGCGTCGCGATGTCGCGCGTCGCGAAGCTCGACGCGAGCATCGTCGGGGGCTTAGAGGTCGCCGAGACGAAGCGGAACCACATTCGCTCGGTTATGTAGGTGGCGTTCTGGTGCAACGAGACGACGAGCGAGGCCAGGCCTTCGGCGTTGAGCGGACCGGTCACGCCCCGCACGGAGAGCGGCTTCGAGTAGTGCTGCTTGGGCATGAAGGTCACGTCGCCGTTCGACTGGACGGTCTGGTAGCCCGTAAGGGCCAGGGCCGCCGAGGTGACGTCGTGCTGGTTGAACTTGTTGACGCCAAGGGTGAACAGCTCCATGAACTCGCGGGCCAGGTTTTCATTGGGCGATGAGACATAGTTCTCCTCGTTGTCCAGCCAGAAGTTCAACGCGCCGTCAATCACCATCTTCTTCGCCATGTCCTCGAAATTCGCCAACGCGAAGGCCCGCAGGGTGCCGTTCTGGATCTGCATGGGCAGCGGGTACGCGACCTTCGAGATCGAGGTGGCCCAGTGACCGTGCCAGAACCACGTCATGCGCTCGACCAGGGGATAACGGGCGAGGACCATCTGATCGAGCCATCGCGTCACCAACTCGGTATTGCCCTGGTTCATGGCTTCGTAGAACGCGGTCGCCGCGGCGCTCGACGATGGATACGGTCCAAGGTCCCTCAGACGGGGCCCGAGGATCGACTCGCGTGGGGGATCGACTGTCCCGCGCTCGAGCACCGTGGCCTGGACGGCGCCGACGCCTTGCTGGAGCAACGCGGCGTACTGACCAGGAGTCGGGCCGAAGTTGAACCGGTGCAACAGCCGCGCGGTGACGAGCCGCTGCGTGTACGTCGCCGTTCGCTCCACCACCGCAACGTAGTGCGGCCCGATTCGTCCAGGGCTGCGAATCTGATGGGATCACAATGATTTGTCAGGAACTTGAGATGACGTTGATTTCTTCGGTGAGTGTGCCTCACGCCGTCGTGCTGGTGCCTGCTCGACGAGTGGGCCACGACCATGAGGCCGAGACCGGGGCGCCTTAGCGATCAACCCTGAAGCACGAATCGTGTCCGGCCAGAGTGAGTGAACTGCGGTGATGCGTTCGTCTATCGGATCCCATCGTCGACGTTGAGCAAGCCAATTTTCTCGCGGGACCACGAGTAGTTTGGTGGTAGTGGGCGCTCGACGCCTGATCAACGAGGAAGTCTGACTGCCGATGGCCCTTGCCGCGCACCGTCGATCACCGACCGCCCAGACCCGATCGCACAGGCCGATCGGAGCGCCGTCGACCACGGGAAATCACGATTCGCCCTGCGCACCATGATCTTCGGCGTCCTCTTCAGCTTCCTGGCCGCCATCTCCTTCAGTGTCGCCAACCTGTTGGAGAAGCGCGCGGTCGACCAGATGCCCCCGATCTCGGCCCGGCGCACTGGTCACATGATTCGACAGTTGGGCTCATCGCGACTGTGGATGGTCGGATTCTGCCTCGGCGTCGTCGCGGTCGTGCTGACCGTGATCGCTTACTCGCTCGCGCCCATCGTGATCGTCCAGACGATCGTCGGAGCCGGCCTGTCCCTCCTGGTCCTTGGGTCGCGGCTATACCTCCATGAGCCGATCGGCCAACGTGAATACGTGGGCCTCGGCCTGATCATCGCCGCCGTAACGCTCATTTCGATCACGCTCAGCTCGGCCGAGAACACGGGAGTGATCCGCTCCACGACGGTGGTGCTAGTGACGAGCGCGGTGACCGCAGCCGTCGCGGGCCTCGCCTTCGGTCCGACGCGGCGAAGCGGCGGCGGCGACGCCAGCCTTCAATTCGGAATGATCTCCGGGCTCTTCTACGGCATCGCCGCACTACAGGCCAAGGGAGCCTCCAACCTGCTGGCCCGTTACGGACTTATCCACGGCGCGGGACGTGTGATCGCGTCGCCCTACCCCTACCTGTTCGTCGTCGCGTCGGTTATCGGTCTATTGATCTTTCAGAGCGGACTCCAGCGCTGCCGCATCGGCGTCGTCGGTCCGATCGCCAGCATCGTCGCCAGCGTGTACGTCGTGGTGGTCGGCATGCTGGTGTATCACGAGTCGCTCCCCCACGACCACGTTCAGTCAACCTTGCGCATCACGGGCTTCGCCCTGGCACTGGGCGCCAGTTGGTTCTTCGCCTCCAGCCCGGCGACCGCGCTGGTACGCGCCGACGGCGACGTTCACTGAACGGTCTGCGCTCGGCGCCTCAGGACCGCGAGAATCTCGAATCCAGGTAGCGTTCCTGCGTCGAGTTGAGCACCTTCCAGTAGCGGTACGCGATGGCTTGATAGGTCCGCTCGGGCAGCACGCGCGAGAGGACCTGGAGGGGCACTCTGATGAGGCGATGAAGGGTGGGCGTCACGCCCTTGATGCGCTCGATCGCGGAACCGTCGAGCAGCAGGGCCGGTCCGCCCGACTCCCCCGGCGCCCCCCGTTGGCCGATGAAGTACAGGTCGAAGACGTCACGATTGGTGATGAACTGGTAGCGACGAAAGAGCTCATTGAGGTGGCCACGCGCGAGGAAATCCTCGGCCGTCAGGTTCTGGTAGTAGTCAAGCCCGCGACTGGCGGTACCTGGGCTCAACCGGGGATCCGAACGTTTGGTGCCGTGCTCGGGCCGACCGGCGCCGGCGCAGGAGAAGACCAGCCATCCGCCCGGGCGAATGAGTTCGGCCATCTTGTCGAACGTCTGGGGCCAGTGCTGGTCGTGTTCAAAACATTCGACCGAGATGGCGAGATCGAAGGAGGCCCGCTCCAGCTGCAACTCGTGTCCGAAGGCGACCAGGTCGACGCCCGGACCCTCGACCAGGTCCACCCCCACGTACGCCTCCAGTGGCGTGCTGGCAAAGAGTGACCGAATCTCGCCATTCACGTCGTAGGAGCCGATTTCAACGACCCGACGCAGGTGACTGTCGTCGGCGATCGTCGCAATCGCGATTCGAATGAACTCTCGCTGTTCCGGGTGGGCCATCTAGGGCCCGCCTCGCGCCGAGCATTCGGCACCGGATTCGTCAAGGGCACCACCGTCTGATGGCCCGACGCCGGCGGCGCCGCGCGCGCTCGTCGACGCCATCAAGTGTCTCGTCCTGCGCGCAAACTCATCATGGCGATCGTACGGCGAATCAGGGCCGAGGCAACGACCCTGGCCCGCCCCATCATGACGTCGGTGGCACCGAACGGCGTCGCGGTGGCGCCCAGCGCGTACTCCAGCATCGAACGCATCTCCCGGCCCTGCTGGCTGGCCAGTTGCGCGCTCCACGACGACGAGGAGACCCGGAACTCACCGACCGGCCCGTCGATCGCCACGAGCGGCCCGAACTTCAACGAGTCGACGTACGAGGCCAGGTCAATGGTGTAGCGCCATTTCGTGCTGAAGCCTCCCGCCTGACGCAGGACGTCGCTGCGGTACAGAACGAAGGACGGCTCCCCGACGGGATTCGTGCCCGACTTGAGGATCCGCCTGATCAACCCGTCGAGGTCCATCGGTCCGGTCACGCGCTTTAAGCCTCGATCACGAAAGAGCACTTTGCCGTGCGCGTCGACGACCCGGCGGCGCCCGGCGCACAGCACCGCGCCCGGGACCTCTACCAGCGCCGATCGCTGCACTTCCAGGCACGTCGGATAGAGCACGTCGTCGGCGCAGAGCAGCTTGAACAGGGCCCCCGACGAATGGTCGAGGGTCTCGTTCCAGTTGGCCGCCACGCCGGGACGCTCGCGGTTGACCGAAAGGGTGAATCGCGAGTCGCCA
>JBEKKW010000092.1:0-7306 GCA_050010495.1 Acidimicrobiales bacterium | reverse complement strand
TCGAGACCCAGAGCCGCTTCACCTCCGCCGGCCGATCGCCCCGCCAGCGCAACCCGCCGCAGCCGACCGGTTCGCCGCGCAGGAAGGCCACCAGCAAGAGTCCCTTGGGCGGCGCGAGCGCCTTGGCGACGGACTTGATGTTGAGCGGCCCGATCAGACCCTGGTCGAAGCGCTCGTCCAGTTCGGCGAAGTAGGACTCCAGGCAGTAGGTCGCGGCCGCGCTGGTCGAGTCCTCGTGGCGGATCTCGACCATGCCGGCCGAGATGAGCCGCTCGACGACGCCCATGGCCTCGATCAACTGGGTGCGCTGGCCCTCGTCGAGTGGCTCGAGCAGGTGTGAGGCCAGCTCGTCGCTCAGGCGGTCCAGTTCGGCCCGCTCGGCTTGGCCGGCGCGGGTCAACTCGACGTAGCGCACCCGGTGGTCCTCGGGCGCCTGGCGCACCCGGATGAGCCGTTCGCTCTCGAGGCGGCGCAGCAGCCGGCTCAGGTAGCCGGGGTCGAGGTCGAGCCGTTCGCGGATGGTGCGCACGTCGGTGCCGTCGCCCAGGTCCCACAGCAACCGCGACGCGCCCAGGGGGCGGTCGCGCGAGAGGTACTGCTCGTTCAACGCACCGATTCGCTGAGTGACGACGCGATTGAAACTGCGAACCTGCTCGACCAGTTCTCGCTCCACTTTCTCTGACTTTAGTCAGGGAACAGACGGGGGTCAATCATTTAAGCGACTTATGTGTCGGCGCCGTCGACGAGCGTGCGCGCGAGTATCCCGAGCGTCGCGCGCAGCGCCCCTTCGGAGATGACGGGGAAGATGCCGGCCTCCTTCCACGACGTCTCGGCGTGGGACCAGTCGTAGTAGGAGGTGACGACCGTGCCCTCGGCTATCGCCTCGAGCCGGTAGCCGAAGACGTGACCGAGCGGGGGACGGATCGCGCCGTGAATGGTCCAGGAGATCTCGCGGTCGACGACGAAGGTCGTGATGACCACGGTCACGTCGTAGCGTCCGAGCGGATAGTCGTTGAGGGCCTCGCGGTCCATGTGCACGACGAAGCTGTCGCCCGAGGCGCTGACCGGCGCCCCCTCGCAGGACTGCAGCATGCCCGAACTGTCGATGCGCACGTGACCCCGGGGATCGCACAACAGTTCGAAGATGACGGACGGTGCCGCGGGGATCGTGCGCTGGACCTCCAGGCGCTCAGCCTTCACCGCTCCATTGTGGTCTCTAAGTGCGGCCACGCGGCGGCATTGGCGCCTGGTCGGGATGTGGCCGATGGTTTCCTTGGAAATTGGCCGTTCGGCGCGAAACGGGGGACCGTTCGCAGTTCGAATTTCGACACCTATATATAGGTGTCTTTTTGACGCTCAGTGATGGACCCGGTAACGCAGGTGCGTCACGCCAGAGGAGGGCACGACTGCCAGGCACTCGAGCTCGTAGGAGAGGCCCTCGAGATGGTCGAAGAGACGGATTCCGCTGCCCAAGAGGACGGGCACCAGATGGATGCGGACCTCGTCCAACAGCCCGGCGCGAAGGAACTGCTGGGCGACGTCAGCGGCGCCCACCGCGATTGCCCGGGAGCCCGCGACGGCCCGGGCCTGATTGAGGGCGCTCTCGACGCCGTCGTAGACCGCGGTGCCGTCCGTGCCCCGGCCGACCCACCGCTCGATCGGTCGGTGGGTGAGGACGAAGAACGGCGTACCGAAGGGGTGGTGGCCGCCCCAGCCGTCGGCGATGTCAAAGGTGCGCCGTCCGGTGATGAGGGCGCCGCCCTGCATCATCTCGTGCACCACCTCGCGGCTGGCGGACGGCGGTGCGAACCGTTCGTCGGGCCCGACCGCGACGTCGCCCGCGGACCACCACGCGAAGAGTCGTCCGCCGCCGTCGCCCAGCGGGTTCTCGGGGCCGTCGTGGGCCCCCGCGATGAAGCCGTCGAGGGACATGCTCAGGTCTACGAGCACCGGACCGACTTCCTGCATAACGAAGCTCCCTTTTCTTGGCGACGGTACGAAGGTACCGGGTACCGGAACCGTTCGCCACCTCGTTCGGTGAGAATCCAGTCCGGGCCAACGCCGATCCGGACTTCCCAACCCTGGCTACCCAAACCTTCTTTTTGGGGGAGACGGTTGATGACTGCCCGTCACCCTTGGCGAGACCTCGTTGGTGGGTGACGACCGTGGTGCTGGCTGGGTCAGGGGACTGTGGTCGTCGTCGTGGACGAGGCGACCGTGGTAGTGGTCGACGTCGACGTCGACGTTGGGGTCGAGGCATGACCTCGGCGAAGCGAGACCGTCACGATGGCCGGATCGAGGGTGCTGCCGACTCCCGTGAGACGGAACGAGGGGGAGTCGTTCGTGAACGGCCCACCGCGACGCATCAATCGCACGTTGGCGCCGCTCACGGTGATCGACAGGACGAACTCCATGGCCAGGTTCGCGCGGGCCAGCGTCAATTGGTAGATGGCCGTGGGCCCCCCGAAATGAAGTCCGATCAACAAACCCGAGCTCACCGTTCGTGTGCGGCCGTCATTCAACGTGAACGTGTCGTTCGCGAAGTTGGCCGGCGTCACCCGAAGGACCATGTCGGTGAAACCGGCACCGCTCGCTTCGCCCGCGGGCGTCGAAAGCGTGCACCAGACGAGCAGGGTCGCGAGAAGAATGTTCGACGACCACGAGAGAGATCTGCCTCTGCGAGAACCCGTCAGCATCACCGAAGCCTACGGCGGACCTCTGAGGCCGATCGATTCATTCCGCGACGCGCACCGTACGGTGACGTTGCGCGCTCAATGGACCTTGGCGAGCGCCTTCACGACGAATCCTTGGAACTGGTGCAGGTTCACTTGCGGGATGGCGCCCTCGGCGACGCCCACCACGACATCGCCCTTGCGCACGATGATCAAGTCCACATCGACGTTCTGTCCGAGGATGGACGTCGTCGCCGAGAATGCGTCGCTCGCGTTCCCGTAGTGCGTGAGGGTCTTGTGGTTCATGGTGCCGGACACCGCGACGCCGAGGGCCTCGCCCTTGAGGTGCTTGCACCCCGTCAACTGCGCGACGATCTTCAAGTACGCCGTCACGGGATTGGAGAACGTGGCGAGCATCTCTGAGAGGACGGGCACGCCGCTGTTGTCGATGAAGAAGACCTTCGCGCTCGACGTCTGATGCACGCCGCGCGCTTCGAGCACGTTGGTGAGTCCGATGACGTTGGCGAGGCAACCGGCCGACACGCTCCCCGATATCGATTGCTCGCTCCAGCTTGAGGGTAGTTGCGACGCCGCGATGAGTTGGCTCGAGAGTCGCGGTGCCGGTGCCGTGGCCGCGACGCTAGCGCTCGTCAATGCGAGAGCGATCGCGATCGACGCGACCACGGCGAGCGCTGCTCGGAAGGTTCGTCCCATGGCAACTCCTTGCGAATGTAGGTTGGTCAAATTCTACGACGAACGTTTTGCATTTCGCCAAGAAGTTGCGTCGTCGAACACGTCACTCACAATCGCGTCACAAACTTGAGCCAACGAGTTACGTCAGGGCGACTTCGTGGCGATCGGATCACGACGACGGGGGCGCCGCGTCACGCCGTGAGCGAGAACGTGATCTTGCTCGTCGCCCGCACTCCCGAGAGGTTCGCCGTCAACCAATAGGTCCCTCGTGCCACGAGCGCTCGGTCGCTGCCCGAACGTTGGTCCCACGTTCTCGTGATCACGTACACACCTCTCGCGACGATCGCGTGCAGCATGAGAAACATGGCGCAGGCGCCGGGTCGATCATCGCTGTAGCAGTTGTTCCAGACCACGGCACCGCGGTCGTTGGCGATCGTCATCGACGGTGAAGTCGGCCCGATCGCCACGGCGCACGCCGCCGTTGAGGTGTTGCGAATGTCCATGGTCACTCGTACGATTTGGCCCGATTGATAACTGTGTTCGTTGGTTGACGTTGTCACTCTTAGTGCTGCGGATGGGCACGTCGAGATACGACTGTTGGTGGTCGCCCCGGCCATCGACGGGCCAGTTATCGACATCGCGCCGGCGGCCAACGTGACACACAGCGCGACTGCAATAGACCCTCTACCACCGCAACCAAGTGTGATCGATCGAAGCTTCATCGCTGCGTCAGGTCCTCGCCATCGTGTAGGTCCACAAGCGTGAGTGTACGTTGCGATCCTCTTAGATCCATATCACCCGAGGTGAAGATTGAGCGTGCGTGGCAACGGTCCGGAGCGAAAGCACGCTGGAGTGATTCACCCGGCGACCCGCGAATCGAACGACCACTCGCGATCTACGCCGAGTTGTTTTGACGGTCCTCACGTCGCTACGAGCCTCACCCACGACTGAGGTGACTTTGACAGGCGCGCGACTCTTCCTTCGAGCGAAAGAAATTCTCCGGCCTCGTCGCTTGACCATGCGCCAACTGTTGACAGTCAGGCGTCGGTCCGCTGGGGCAAGGAACAGTGGGAGTACCGGGGCCCGCGATCACGTGCTGGGTGAATCGCGATCGATGAAGGGCGCCATCGTCGCTGATGGCCGTTGGAGTACTTGTCGTGCGATTTGGGATCAAGAGACGAGCGGAACAACTTGCCCTGTGCATACGTTTCGATCGACCAGACGACGCCCTGAGTGGGCGTCAAGACGCAACGCGAGCTCGATGTCCGAGCGTCACGGGCGCGTCCAAAATGGTCGCGACCCCAAATGCCCAGGGGAGGGGGGTTTTCTGGACATATTGAAATATCTACCGTTTCACAACGAAAACACTCTCATTTGACAAAGCCGTCCCACTGCACTAGAAATCACCTCGCAAGGGCTGATGGGGGATTGAAGTAATGGACAGCACCTTTGCAGACCAGGCCCTTCGCTTTCGGTCAACGTCACCACTCGGTTTCGACGAATCCATGATCTCGTCAGTGTCGACTTCGTTGACGCAGGTCATCCCGAGCGATCTCTCCGTTGCCCTCCTTCCCCCCGCGCTCAAGGTGCGCACTATCGAGACCACACAATTTTCTGACCACAGTCTCCGCGACATCGTGTCGGCCGACGACTCCGCGGTATTCGAAGCATCTCCTGTGGAAAAGATGTTCACGACGACGTTCACGCTCCAGGCAGTCAACCCTGGCGGCGACCTCCGCCATCTCTGCAGCCCAAACTCCGAGGACCGGACTCTGAGTCGCCAAGACGGATCGTCACAAATTCTTTCAATTGGTTCTTTCGCAGCGTCGAGCTGCCAGATGAGAGGTGAGTCACGATGAAACGGTCTCTCCCCGATCACGTGTCGACCACGAAGACGTTGCCGGCGGCCTCGGCCGTCGACACTGGTGACACCCGTCACTCGAGTGCTGCCTTCCGCAGGGTGCTGACCCCCTTCCTCGCGACGGTCTTGTGCGTGAGTTCACTTTCAGCGTTTGCGCAATTACTGACGTCAAGTCCGGCTGGCGCGGTAACGGTGAACAACATCTCCGCTCCTGGCACGTACGCGGGTAGTACGGGTGGCGAAGAATACGAATTGACAATCCCTACAGGAGTGACTGCGATTTCATTCACGCTGAACGGCGCGGGAGGCGGTAACTCTGGCGCGAGCACCGACGGTGGCGCTGGTGGCCAGACGACGGGAACCCTCGGCGTAACTGCTGGAACGTCTTATGACTTCTTTGTCGGCGGTGCCGGAGGCAATGCTTCGGGCCTGACCGGCGGGGCCGCCGGTTTTGATGGTGGCGGCGCTGGTGCCAGCGACACGGCCACTTCTGGAGACGCCGGCGGCGGCGGCGGCGGCCTCACGGCGATCACGACGAGCACCGGAACGATTCTCGCCCTTGCGGGCGGTGGCGGCGGTGCTGGCGGAGATACAACGGGCATTAGCACTGCGGGAGGCGAAGGCGGCGGCTCAGCTGGAACTAATGGTGGTTCGGGCGGCTCCGAAGGCGGACACGCAGGATCGGGAAGCACTGCAGGATCAGTATCTTCAGGTGGCGACCCCGAAGGAGCCGCTGGAAGCACGCAAGGGCTCACCAGCGCGATTGGTACGACCGGAGGTGCGGGTGGTGTTGCTTTCGGGGCGGTGGATGGGGTGGCGGAGGCGGTGGTGGTGCCACGGGTAACAACGGAAACGGTGGCGGTGGTGGCGGAGGCTCCGGATATGACGGGGGCGCTGGGCTACAGAGTCCCACCATCACAACCGGCACGGGGGCGGCCGCTTCGACCAACGGCAGCATAATTGTAAAGTTCACACCGACGGTGACCGTCACGGCTCTTGACAACTCAACATCTTCAACCTCTATCGCAACCGTAGGTGACTCGGTTACCCTTACGGCCACATTGGGCGCCGCAGACGCGTCAGGCGACACGGTCGAGTTCGAATCGTCGAGTGGCGGCTCCTACACGGCGATTTCGGGCTGCACAAGCGTTTCGGTCACCAGTGACGTTGCCCAGTGCACTACCAGCACCATTCCGGCGGGCACCACGAGCGTCGAAGGGATCTACTCGAGCAACACAAATTACAATACGAACACCGGCACGTACCCATTTACTATTAACAGCCTGCCCGCCCCAACGGTGACGCTCGGAGCGGTAGACAACGCGACATCTTCAATCACGGGGTCCACATATGGCGACTCCGTCACCCTGACAGCCACCATGAGCGCCGCAGATGCCTCTGGTGACACGGTTACTTTCGAATCTTCAAGTGGCGGTTCCTATGCGGCGATTTCGGGCTGCACGAACGATGCGGTGGCTAGCGACGTCGCCCAATGCACCACCAGCGCCCTGCCTGGCGGCACCACAAGTGTCGAAGGTATCTACTCGGGAGGAGCAGATTACAGTTCGGCCACAGGTATTTACAGCTTTGGCGTCGCCAAGATCACTCCAACGGAGACGCTCGGGGCCTTAGACAACCTGACATCCTCAACAACGGCTTCGACTTTTGGCGACTCCGTCACGTTGACCGCAACCATGAGCGCAGCTGACCTATCGGGGGACGCGGTTGAGTTTGAATATTCGAGTGGCGGCTCCTACACGGCGATTTCAGGCTGCACCAGCGTTTCCGTGACCAGTGATGCCGCACAATGCAACACCAGCGCTCTTCCGGCAGGCACCACGAGTGTGGAAGGCATCTATTCGGGCGGCATCGGCTACAACAGCGTTACTGGCAACGACTCTTTCACGGTCGCCCAGGCTTCGACCACGACCTCGGTCGCCCTGCCCGGCAACGCCACCACGGCCACCGTCGGGACCGCGGTCACCATCACGGCCACGATCAGCCAGGCCGGCAATGTCAACTTCCTCGACAACGGCACCACCATCACCGGCTGCGGATCCAAGGCCGGCACCACGACGGC
>JBEKKW010000091.1:0-6334 GCA_050010495.1 Acidimicrobiales bacterium | reverse complement strand
CGCTGGCGACGGGGGCGATGTCGCTCTGCAGGGGAGCGTCGAACTTCGCGTGATAGGTGGCGTGGTCGCCGACGATATTGATGAGCGGTACGCGGGCCCGTCGCGCGTTGTGCAGGTTGGCCCATCCGTTGGCGAGGCCCGGGCCGAGATGCAGGAGCGTGGCGGCCGGGCGCGACGTCACTCGGGCGTACCCGTCGGCCGCGCCGGTGGCCACGCCCTCGAAGAGGCAGAGGATGCCGCGCATCTCGGTCACCTCGTCGAGTCCCGCGACGAAGTGCATCTCCGAGGTGCCGGGGTTGGCGAAGCAGGTCGTCACGCCGTTCGCTGTCAAGGTCTTGAGCAGGGAGTAGGCCCCGTTCACGGCAGGGGTCGGTCGTCGAGCAATCGGTACGGGTTCAGGAGCTGGTCGGGGTCGAAGACCTGCTTGATGCGCCGCTGGAGCTCGATCAGGGTGGGGTCGGTCAGGGCGAGGTAGGGGCCCTGCTTGTCGCGCCCGATGCCGTGCTCGCCCGAGATCTGTCCGCCGAGCGCGAGGCCGAAGGCGAAGAGGTCGTGCAGCAGCTTGGCCCGCTGGTCGTCGTCGGGCTGGAAGACCGACAGGTGGACGTTACCGTCACCGACGTGGCCGCAACCAAAGACGAGCGAGTCGTAGCGTTCGGCGATGTGGGAGGCCTCCTCGAGGAACGCCGGCACGGTGGATCGCGGCACCACGATGTCGAGGATCTCTTGGGCGCCGGCCGCCTTGGTCACCCAGAAGAGCCGTTCGCGCGCCTTGATGAGGCGGGCCGCGGCGTTCTCGGGCAACACGTAGACGTCGAGGGCGCCACCCGACTCGACCAGTTCGGCGAGCTTCGCGAGGTCCCCCTCGAGCTGCTCGGCGGTACGGGTCTCGAGCACGATGATCAGATAGGCCGAGGTCTGCTCGGCGACTGCGGGGGCGACGCCGAGCTCGAGCGACGCGGCCTGGACCATCGCGGCCATGGTGACCGAGTCGGCGTACTCGAGAATCGACGGCTCGAGACCGGAGGCGACGATGGTGGGCACGATGCCCGTCACGCCGTGCAGAGAGGCGAACGGCACGAGCACCGTCGCGACGTGGGCCATGGTGGGAGAGAGCCGTAGGGTCACCTCGGTGACCAGCGCCAGGGTTCCCTCGCTGCCCACGATCAGCTGGGTCAGGTCGTAGCCCGAGGAGGACTTCACAACGGGCGCACCGGTGCGCAGCACCGTCCCGTCGATCATGACGAGCTCGAGGCCGAGCACGTGGTGGCGCGTGACACCGTGGCGCACCGCGCGCATCCCCCCGGCGTTGGTGTTGACGTTGCCGCCCAGGGATCCGGAGAGTTCGCCGGGGAAGACCGGGTAGCGCAGGCCGCTCGGGGCCAGCGCGTCGGCCAGTTCCTCGAGGGTGATGCCGGGCTGGACGACGCAGACGTGGTCGTCGGCGTCGAGGCGCAGCAGCTGGTTCATGCGCGTGAAGCTCACCACGATGCCGCCCGGCACCGGCGTCGCCGCACCCGAGAGACCGGTCCCCGATCCCCGAGGCGTGACCGCGACGTGGTGGCGCGACGCGACCCGGGCGATCTTGGCGACCTGCTCGGTGCTGGCCGGACGCACCACGGCGAAGGGTTCGACGTGGCTCGCGTGCAGCGATTCGTCGTGCAGGTCGTCTTCGTTGTGATGGGGCGAGAACGTCGCGGCGTCGGCGCCGACGATGGCGATCAGTTCGTTACGGAGGTCCTGGTTTTGCATTCGAGGGCAACGTTATCGTCGATTGCCCCTCTTCCAACTCCCGTCGGATCGCGGCGAGGCGGGCCCGTCGGGCCTCGCCCCTGAGGGGTGCATTGCGCTCCTCGATCTCCTTGATCACCTTCTCGATCGCGGCGAGATACCTCGACGGCGCCCGGTCGGGATAACGCGCATCGTTGCGGGCCCGGCTCCAGGTGATGAGCAGCGAGTCCTCGGCCCGGCTCAGGGCGACGTAGGCGAGTCGCTGCTCCTCGGCCAGTTCACTCGGGGTGGTGGCGTTGTAGTTGGGCAGCTGCCCTTCGGCCCAGCCAATGGCGGCGACGTGCGCGAACTCGAGGCCCTTGGCGCGGTGGATCGTCGAGAGGGCGACGACGTCGCGCTGTTCCTCGTCGATTCGCCGCGCCGCGGCGTCGGGGAGGATAAAGAGGTCGGACGCGGGGGAGTGTTCGGGACCTCGCCGCTCGAAGGGTATGTCGGCCGCCTCGAGGTAGCCGGCGACCAGTTCGAGCTGGGCGTTGGTGCGCGCGAGCACCGCCATGGACTTCCACGGGCTACCCGGCTGATGCTTCACGCCCAGCCAGGTCGCCACTCTTCGGGCCTCCTCCTCGTCCGTGTCGTAGCTGCGAACCATGGGCACGTCGCCGTCGTCCTTCGCCGGGACGATGCCCGCGGCGCCGGCCTCGAGCAGGGTGTTGGCGACGGCGATGATGTTGGCCGTCGAGCGATGGTTGCGCGTGAGGTCGAGCACTTCGGTGTCGGGCCAGGTCCGTATGATCTCGTTGAGCAGTAGGGGGTTCGCGCCGTTGAAGCCGTAGATCGACTGGTTGGGGTCGCCCACGCAGAAGAGGTCGGGGTCGTCGCCGGCCATCTGGCGCAGCAGCATGAACTGCAGGGGGTTCATGTCCTGGGCCTCGTCGACGTAGAGGGACCGGGTTCGGTGACGGAACGAGGCGAGCACGTTGGGTTCGTCGCGCAGCAGGGCAATCGCCTCGCTGAGCAGGAGGTCGAAGTCGAGGACCCCTCGGCTGGCGCAGAGACCGACGTAGCGGTCGAGCACGTCGGCGAACTGCGCGGGCGGCAGCGGCGCGTCGCGACGGAGCTTCCTCGCGCTCTTGGCGTAGAGCGCGCCATTGAATCCCTGGCTGAGGGCCCAACTGATCTCCTGCTCGAGCCGGGGCAGTTGCCAGTCCTCGAGCTTGAACTCGCCGCTCTCGCGCAGCTGCACCGCGAGCGCGCCCACCAATCGGCGGCGGTTGACCTCGAGCACCGCGGGCTTGAGGTGGTTGTCCTCGCGGTACTGGTTGACGATCGTCAGTGCGGCGCGGTGGAAGGTGCCGGCGCGAATGTCGCGGACGCCGGCCCGGGCGAGGCGCCGACGAAGCTCGTCGCCGGCCTTGCGGGTGAAGGTCATCGCGAGCACCTGGTCGGACGTGACCTGGTTGTCCGCGATGCGCCGCTGGATGCGCAGCGTCAAGACGTGCGTCTTGCCCGAGCCGGCCGTCGCACGCACGAGCAGGCGACGGGCCGGGGACATGACCGCGTCGCGCTGTTCCGGGGTCAGGCCGACGAGCAGGTCGTCACTAAAGGCCGTCTGGTCACTCATAGTCACCCTGACGCTACCGTCAGGCAGTGACCTGGCTTCGGTCGCGGTCTGCGCCTCACTAGCCTGAAGTACGTGCTGCGTGCCTACGGCGATGGGAATCTCTTCGGCGAGCCGTACGGCGAAGGCCCGGTACAAGTGGTCTTGCTGCACGGTTGGGCCCGCCGGGGTGGCGACTTCGCCGAGAGCGCCCGGGAGCTCGCCCGGCGAGGCGTCGCCTCAGTCGCGTTGGACCTGCCGGGGTTCGGCTCGTCGCCGGTCCCCGAAGTGGCCGGCGGCGCGCGCCATTACGCCGAACTGGTGGTGCCCGCGCTGCTCTCGATGGGCGACGGCCCTGTCGTCCTGGTCGGGCACTCCTTCGGGGGGCGCATCGCCACGGTGATCGCGGCGCAGCGCCCGGACCTGGTGCGCGCCCTGGTGCTGACCGGGGTGCCACTGCTACGACTCAACGGGCCCCGCCGTGCGCCCTGGCGATTCCGAGCGGTGCGCTTCGCCAACGCGCGGGGCTGGGTCGGCGACGCCCGGATGGAGGCCGCGCGCCAGCGCTACGGGTCCAGCGACTACCGAAACGCCAGCGGGGTGATGCGCGCGGTCTTGGTCGCGAACGTGAACGAGGGTTACGAAGACGAATTGTCGCGCATCGTGGCCCCGGTGTCGATGCTTTGGGGCGATCGCGACGAGGTGGCGCCGCTGAGCGTCGCGACCCGGTCGGCGGCGCTGTTGACGTGCCCCTACACGCTGCGCACGCTCGAGGGCGTCGGACACCTCGTGCCGACCGAGGCGCCCCTCGAGATCGTACGTTCGGTGCAGGACATGCTCAAGTGAAGACCGGCGACGTCGTCCTCGATTCCCTCATGGGTGCGGCCCTCGCCGGCGCCTACGCGGCGCAGATGGCCCGGTGGCTGCGAGTCCTGCAACGCGAGCACTACGAGCCGAGTTCGATGCGGCGCTTCCTCGGTCGCTGGTCGTCGCCCCAGGTCGCCTCGGCCAAGTCGCCCGAACGCTCCAAGACGAAGCGGCCGGTGACGCCCAGCCACGTCTTAATATTCCTGCTGGTCGTCGCGGTCGCGGTTCGCTCCGACCCCTTCATCGTGCTGGTCACCGCTCTCTACGGCCTCTTCTGTCCTCAGGGTCTCTCGATGCGGGGCCGCACGAGCCCCCTTCGTTGGACTCGACGGCTGGTGATCACCGCCTCGGTCGCGACGTTCATCTCAGTCGCCATCGGCGTCGCCGGACTTTTCACCGTGCGCCCGTGGCTGGCCTTCGTCGCCACGGTGTGGGGTGTGCCGCTGACGCTCGAAGTGACTTCGCGTCTGCTCGCCCCTTACGAATTTCGCCATTCGCAGAAGTTCGTCGACCAGGCGGTCGCGCGCCTGGCCCGGGTGCGTCCGCGCATCGTCGCCATCACCGGTTCCTACGGCAAGACGTCGACCAAGAACCACCTGGTCGACCTATTGAGCGGCGAAGGCGGCGTCGTCGCGTCGCCGCGCAGCTTCAACAACCGCGCCGGACTGTCGCGCGCCATCAACGAGAACCTCGCCGACGACAGCCGAATCTTCATTGCCGAGATGGGCACCTACGGACCGGGAGAGATCCGCGAGCTCTGCTCTTGGTGCCCGCCCGAGATCGCGATCGTGACGGCCATCGGTCGGGTCCATCTCGAGCGGATGAAGGACATCGAGGTCATCGACTCGTCGAAGTTCGAGATCACCGAGCGCGCGAGCACGGTCGTGTTGAATATCGATGACGTGCGCCTGGCCCGCTGGGTCGCACGGCTCACGCCCACCAAGCGCGTGCGCACGGCCGGATCACGAAACGAAGAGGCGTCGGTGCGCGTGGTCGCCGACGGGAACCAGTGGATCGTCCAGGTCGATGGGGTCACGGTGGCCACCACCGACCAGGTGAGCGGAGTGCAGGCGACGAATCTGGCCTGCGCCCTGGCCGGCGCCCTCGAACTCGGTCTCGCCACCGGCGACGTGGCCGAGCGAATCGCGCGCGTGACGGCGGTGGCGAACCGATCGAACGTCGCGACGGCGCCCTCGGGCGTCGTCGTCATCGACGACACCTTCAACGCCAATCCCGCGAGTGCCGCATCGGCGCTCGCCCTCCTGTCGTCGCTCGCGATCACCGGTCGTCGAGTGGTTGTCACGCCGGGGCTGGTGGAGCTCGGTGACGAGCAGTACGGTGCCAACACCGAACTGGCGCGCAAGGTCGCCTCCATCGGCGCCACGCTCGTGGCGGTCGGTCGCACCAACGCGGTGGCCCTGAGGGTCGGCTTCGTCGCTCCGATGCAGCGTTTCGACACCCGTGACGACGCCGTGGCGTGGGTTCGCGCCACGCTGCAGCCGGGCGACGGCGTGTTGTACCTCAACGATCTGCCCGACCACTACCCTTGAGTGCTTGATGACGGTGCGACGAGGAGCGTGATGGCCACTGGTGTGCTCTTCGGCGGTCCCACTCCCGAACACGACGTGTCGATCCTCACGGGACTGCAGGCCCTGCGTGAACTGTCGCGGTCCCGCGACGCCAACGGCATCTACTGGACCAAGACAAACCGTTTCTACGCCGTCGCCGGCGACGTCGAGGCCGAGGCCTTCCTCGAGGGCGTGCCCCGAGGCTCGAGCGAACTGACGCTGCGCGTGGGCGACGGGGGAGGATTCTTCATCGTCGGCCGCCGAGAGCGCCAGCTCGAACTCGACGCCGTACTGCTCGCGACCCACGGCGGACCGGGCGAGGACGGGTCGTTGCAGGCGACCTTGGACCTGGCGGGCGTCGCCTACAGCGGACCGAGCGCCGCTGGTGCGGCGCTCGGCATGGATAAGTGGGCCTTCGGCGCGGTGATGGGCCTCTCGGGGCTACCGACGCTGGCCCGGGCGCTGCTAACGAGCGAGACGACGGCGCTGGCCTTCGCCGGCCCCTACATCCTGAAGCCCCGTTTTGGCGGTTCGTCGATCGGCATCGACGTCGTCGCGGACCTGGCGACGG
>JBEKKW010000090.1:0-6482 GCA_050010495.1 Acidimicrobiales bacterium | reverse complement strand
CCGCCGGTCTGGCGCACGTACTTCTCCTCGACCTTCTCGACCTTCTTGCGGATGGTCTCGCGGTAGGCGACCTGGGGCTTGCCGACGTTGGCGTCGACGGCGAACTCGCGCAGCATCCGGTCCACCAGCACCTCGAGGTGCAGTTCGCCCATGCCCGAGATGACGGTCTGGCCGGTCTCTTCGTCGGTGCGCACGCGGAAGGTCGGGTCCTCCTCGGAGAGGGCGTAGAGGGCCTTGCCCAGTTTCTCCTGGTCGGCCTTGGTCTTGGGCTCGACGGCGACGTGGATGACCGGCTCGGGGAAGGTGAGCGTCTCGAGCTGGATGGGCGCGTCGACGGCCGAGAGGGTGTCGCCGGTGGTGACCTGCTTCAACCCGACGGCCGCCACGATGTCGCCGGTGCGGATGGTGTCGAGGTCCTCGCGGTTGTTGGCGTGCATCAAGAGCAGCCGGCCCAGGCGCTCCTTGCGCATGCCCTTGGTGGTGTTGAGCACGGTGTCGCCCTTGTCGAGGGTGCCCGAGTAGACGCGCAGGTAGATCAGCTTGCCGACGTAGGGGTCGGTCATGATCTTGAAGGCCAGCGCCGAGAAGGGCTCGTCGTCGGAGGGCTTGCGCTCGAGGACCTCCTCCTTGCCGGGCTTGGTCCCCTGGGTCGGGGGCAGGTCGGCCGGCGAGGGCAGGAAGTCGATGACGGCGTCGAGCATGGGCTGGACGCCCTTGTTCTTGAAGGCCGAACCGTTGAGGATCGGCACGCAGTGGTTCTCGAGGGTGCCCACGCGCAGGGCCCGGCGGATGTCGGCGCCGGTGATGACCTCGTCGCCCAGGACCTTCTCCATCAGGTCGTCGTCGAAGCGGGTCAGCACGTCGAGCAGCTTGGCGTGGTACTCGGTCGCCTGGGCCTGGTACTTCTCGGGGATCGCGATGACCTCGAGGACCTCGCCGTGGTCGTCGTGGTGGATCGTCGCGGTCATCTCGCACAGGTCGATGATGCCCTGGTAGTCGCCCTCGGAGCCGATGGGCAGCTGGATGACGGCCGGCACGCAGTTGAGCCGGTCGGCGATCATGTCGACGCAGCGAAAGAAGTCGGCGCCGATGCGGTCCATCTTGTTGACGAAGCAGATGCGCGGCACGTGGTACTTGTTGGCCTGGCGCCAGACCGTCTCGGTCTGGGGCTCGACGCCGGCCACGGCGTCGAAGACGGCCACGGCGCCGTCGAGCACGCGCAGCGAGCGCTCCACCTCGACGGTGAAGTCGACGTGGCCCGGGGTGTCGATGATGTTGATGCGGTTGCCGTTCCAGTAGCAGGTGGTGGCCGCGGAGGTGATGGTGATGCCGCGCTCCTGCTCCTGGACCATCCAGTCCATGGTGGCGGCCCCCTCGTGCACCTCGCCGATCTTGTAGTTCTTGCCGGTGTAGAAGAGGATGCGTTCGGTGGTGGTGGTCTTGCCGGCGTCGATGTGGGCCATGATGCCGATGTTTCGTACTTTGTCGAGGGGGATCTCGCGTGCGGTCATTTCGTTAACTCTCTTTGATTACCAGCGGTAGTGCGCGAAGGCCTTGTTGGACTCGGCCATCTTGGCCATGTCCTCGCGGCGCTTCACCGCCGCGCCCACGCCGTTGCTGGCGTCGATGATCTCGTTGGCGAGGCGCTCGGCCATGGTCTTCTCACGGCGCTTCTTGGCGAAGTCGGTCAGCCAGCGTATCGCCAGCGTCGTCGAACGGCGCGGTCGCACCTCCATGGGGACCTGGTAGGTGGTGCCGCCGACGCGGCGGCTCTTCACCTCGAGCTCGGGCCGCACGTTCTCCAGGGCCCGCTTCAGCGCGGCCACCGGGTCGGCGCCGGTCTTTTGCTCCACCAGCTCGAGCGCGGTGTAGACGATGCGCTCGGCGATCGTGCGCTTGCCGCGTTCTAGGACCTTGTTGGTGACCTGGGTGACCAGCACCGACTTGTAGATCGGGTCGGGCACGAGCTCGCGTCGTTCGGCGGGGCCTTTGCGCGGCATCAGCTCTCCTTCTTGGCGCCGTAGCGGCTGCGGGCCTGCTTGCGGTCGCGCACGCCCGAGGTGTCCAGCGCCCCGCGGATGATCTTGTAGCGCACGCCCGGCAGGTCCTTCACGCGCCCGCCGCGCACCAGCACGATCGAGTGCTCCTGGAGGTTGTGGCCAACGCCGGGGATGTAGGCCGTGATCTCCACGCCCGAGGTGAGGCGCACCCGGGCGACCTTGCGAAGGGCCGAGTTGGGCTTCTTCGGGGTGACGGTGTGCACGCGGGTGCACACGCCACGACGCTGCGGGGCCCCCTTCAGGGCCGGCGTCTTGGTCTTGGAAATCTTGTCCTGCCGGCCCTTACGGACCAGCTGTGCAATTGTGGGCACGCGGAACCTCTTCTAGTTGTGCTTCGTTCTTGGGACGTGCCAGTGGGTACCGGCACGCGGACTTACAATCCTACGACAAATCACCTCGTAACGGCAAGCCCGGAGCCCGTTTCGGGGCCCCGGACGCGCAGCGTCGCTAGATGGCTTGGTCGCCGATCTCATCTTCGGGGTTGGCGGCGTCGTTTTCGGGCAGGGCCGACTCGTCGTAGGTGGCCGTGCCGATGTTCTGGAAGGCCGACAGGTCGGCGCTGAAGGTGTCGTCGCCGGCGATCTCGCCCAGCAGACTCGCCAGGTCCAGGTCGTCGTCCGAGACCTGCGCCCAGGCGGGCAGCAGTTCGGCGTCGGGCATATCGAGGCGCAGTTCCTTCTTGTTGTAGTACTCGAGCCCCGAGCCGGCCGGGATGAGCTTACCGATGATGATGTTCTCCTTGAGCCCGACCAGGTGGTCGCGCTTACCCTCGATGGCCGCCTCGGTCAGCACCCGGGTCGTCTCCTGGAAGGAGGCCGCCGAGAGCCACGAGTCGGTCGCCAGGGAGGCCTTGGTGATCCCCATCAGCTGGGCGCGGCCGTCGGCCGCCTCCATGCCGTTCTCCTCGAGGCGGTCGTTGGTGTCGTTGAAGAGCTTGACGTCGACCATCGCACCGGGCAGCCACGGCGAGTCGCCGTCGTCGACGATCTGCACGCGCCGGGTCATCTGGCGCACGATCAACTCGATGTGCTTGTCGTGGATCGACACGCCCTGGTCGCGGTAGACGTTCTGGACCTCTTCGGTGAGGTACTGCTGGGTCTCGCGCGTGCCGCGGAACTTCATCATGAGCTTGGGGTCGAGCGGCCCGTCGTGCAGCGGCGTGCCGACCTCGACCTCCTGGCCGTCCTCGACGTGCAGGTGGCGCGCGATCGAGATCGACTCCTCCTGGACTTCGCCGTCGTTGCCGATGATGGTGACCTTGCGCTCGCGCCCGACCAGCTCGACACGCACGACGCCCGAGAACTCGGCGACCTTGGCGGCCCCCTTGGGGGTGCGGGCCTCGAAGAGCTCCACCACGCGCGGCAGGCCGTGGGTGATGTCGCTCTCGGTCACGCCACCGGAGTGGAAGGTGCGCATGGTGAGCTGGGTGCCCGGCTCGCCGATGGACTGCGCGGCGATGACGCCGACGGCCTCGCCCAGCTCGACGAGCTGGTGGGTGGCGAGCGAGAGCCCGTAGCAGGCGGCGCAGACGCCCTGGACGGCGTCGCAGGTGAGCGTCGTGCGCACGCGCACGCGCGTCACCGCGGCGTCCTCGCGCAGGCGCTCGACGTCCTCGGCCATGAGCATCGAACCGGCCTCCATGGTCGTGCCGTCGCTGAGCGAGACCGGCTCGGAGAGCACACGGCCCCAGAGCTTGGTCTCTAAGTGCGCGCGCTGTCCGCGGGTGTCCTCCGAGACGTGCTCGATCCACAGCCCGCGGGTCGTGCCGCAGTCGAACTCCTTGACGATCAGCTCCTGGGCGACGTCGACGAGACGGCGGGTCAGGTAGCCCGAGTCGGCCGTGCGCAGCGCGGTGTCGCCCAGGCCCTTGCGGGTGCCGTGGGTCGAGATGAAGTACTCGAGCACCGACAGGCCCTCGCGGAAGGAGGACTTGATCGGGCGCGGGATCATCTCGCCGCGCGGGTTGGACACGAGGCCCTTCATCGCGGCGATCTGGCGGATCTGCTGGCTGTTGCCTCGCGCGCCCGAGTCGACCATCATGCGGATGGGGTTGTCGAACTTCGCGTTCATGGCGCGGTCGGTGGCGTCACCGACCTCCTTGTTCGCGTTGGTCCAGATCTCGATCTCCTGCTGGCGGCGCTCGTCGTCGACGATGACGCCCCGGCGGTAGTTGGTCTCGACCTTGGCGGCCTGCTCCTCGTACTTGTTAAGGATCGCGGCCTTCTCCGAGGTCGTCACGACGTCGTCGATCGAGATCGTCAGGCCGGACTTGGTCGCGTAGCGAAAGCCCAGCGACTTGATGGCGTCGAGCGACTCGGCGACCTCCTGACGGCCGAAGCTGCCCGAGATCTCCTCGACGATGACGCCGATGGGCATCGCGTTCTTGCCGATCAGCTCGTTCACGTAGCGGAACCCGAAGGGCAGCGCCTCGTTGAAGAAGACCCGTCCGGGGGTCGTGAGCAGCGAGCGGCTGGCGCCCGTGACCTCGACGCCGGCCGCCTCGAGGCGGGTGTCGAGCGACGAGCCCTCCGAGGGTCGGATCTCGATCGGCGTGCGCAGCCCGATCATGGTGTCGCCGAGCGCGTTCTCGATCTCGTAGACGTGGCGGAAGACGCGCGGGTGCTCGATCTCCTCGTCGGCCGGCAGGGTCAGGTAGTAGGCGCCGAAGACCATGTCCTGGGCCGGCTCGGTGATGGGCCGTCCGGTCGCCGGGGTGAAGATGTTGTTGGTCGAGAGCATCAGGATGCGGGCCTCGGCCTGGGCCTCGGCCGACAGCGGCACGTGCACGGCCATCTGGTCGCCGTCGAAGTCGGCGTTGAAGGCCTTGCACACCAGGGGGTGGATCTGGATGGCCTTGCCGTCGACCAGCACCGGCTCGAAGGCCTGGATGCCGAGGCGGTGCAGGGTCGGCGCGCGGTTGAGCAGCACGGGGTGCTCGCGGATGACCTCTTCGAGCACGTCCCACACCACGGCCTTGCGCCGTTCGACCATGCGCTTGGCGCTCTTGATGTTCTGGGCCATCTGGGTCTCGATGAGGCGCTTCATGACGAAGGGCTTGAAGAGCTCCAGGGCCATCATCTTGGGCAGGCCGCACTGGTGCAGCTTGAGCTGGGGGCCGACGACGATGACCGAACGGCCCGAGTAGTCGACGCGCTTGCCGAGCAGGTTCTGACGGAAACGCCCCTGCTTGCCCTTGAGCATGTCCGAGAGGCTCTTGAGCGGCCGGCCGCTCTGTCCGGCGACGGGACGGCCGCGCCGCCCGTTGTCGAAGAGGGCGTCCACGGCCTCTTGGAGCATGCGCTTCTCGTTGTTGACGATGATGTCGGGCGCGCCGAGGTCGAGCAGGCGCTTGAGGCGGTTGTTGCGGTTGATGACGCGGCGGTAGAGGTCGTTGAGGTCGCTCGTGGCGAAGCGTCCGCCGTCGAGCTGGACCATCGGGCGAAGGTCCGGCGGGATGACCGGGATCGCCTCGAGGATCATGGCGCGCGGGTCGTTGAGGCGCCGGCCCTGGTCGTCGCGACGGTTGAAGGACTGCACGATGGAGAGGCGCTTAAGGAACTTGGCGTGACGCTGCGCGGAGAGGGGCTTGCGGCCGTCCTTCGCGTCGATCATCTCGCGCATGACGCGCTCTTCCTCGTCGAGGTCCATCCGGTCGATCAGGCGCAGGATCGCGTTGGCGCCCATGCCGCCCTCGAAGTACTCGCCGTAGCGGAACTCCATCTCGCGGTACAGCACCTCGTCCTCGATGATCTGGCGCGAGTGCAGCGCCTCGAAGGTGGTGAAGGCCTGCTTGGCCAGCTCGCGCTCCTCGGCGAAGCGCGCACGCACGCCGTCGAGCTCCTTCTCGGTGCCGCGCTGCAGGGCGCGCAGCTCGGACTCCTTGGCGCCGTCGGTCTCGAGCTTCTCGGCCCGGGCCTCGATCTCCTTGAGCTTGTTGTCCAGCGCCTTCACCTCGCGCTCGGCGATCTCGACGATCTCCTCGGCCAGGCCTTTGCGCAGGTCGCCCAGGTCGCCGTGGCGCTTGTCGACGTCGACGAAGGTGACCATGTGGGCGGCGAAGTAGATGACCTTCTCGAGCTGCTTGGCCTTGAGCTCCTCCTTGGGCAGGGTGCCCATGAGCAGGTAGGCCAGCCACGAGCGGGTCCCGCGCAGGTACCAGATGTGCACCACCGGCGCGGCCAGCGCGATGTGGCCCATGCGGTCGCGGCGCACCTTGTCCGACGTCACCTCGACGCCGCAGCGCTCGCAGACGATGCCCTTGAAGCGCACCCGCTTGTACTTACCGCAGGCGCACTCCCAAGCCTTCTGCGGTCCGAAGATCTTCTCGCAGAACAGGCCGTCCTTCTCGGGACGCAGCGTGCGGTAGTTGATCGTCTCGGGCTTCTTCACTTCGCCCGAGGACCAACTGCGGATGTTCTGGGC
>JBEKKW010000089.1:0-6682 GCA_050010495.1 Acidimicrobiales bacterium | reverse complement strand
ATCGCTCGGCAGGTTCTCGGTGAGGGGCGCGATGGCCGTCACCTTCACCGCGAGGTCGAGCCGACTGGCGATCGACAGGGCCGCCATCACGATCGCCGCGCCGCTCATGTCGGTCTTCATCGTCATCATGCCCACACCGGTCTTGAGCGACAGGCCCCCCGAGTCGAAGGTCACGCCCTTGCCGACGAGCACGATGTGCACCAGCTCCTTGGCCTTGGGGCTGTAAGTCGCGTAGACGAGGCGGGTCGGCTGCGCCGAGCCGGCCCCGACGCCGAGCAGGCCACCGAGACGCTCCTCACGGATGCGCGACTCGGTCCAGATATCGACACTCACGTTGGCGTCGTCCTTGAGACGCTTGGCGATCTGCTTGGCCAGATCCTTGGGCGCCATGTCACCCGGCGGCGTGTCGACGAGCCGCTTGGCCCAGTTCACGCCCTCGGCCACGACGACGCCGCGCGCCACGCCGGCGACCACCTCATCATGGGTCTCGATCGAGGGCAGCGGCACCCCGAGCGGCACGACGTCGAAGGCCGCTGCGACGTCGTCACCCCGGTACTTGTAGGCCGACAAGATCGCACCCTCCACCAGCGCGGCCGCCGCGTCGCCCGGCTCCTCGATGCCGTCGGTCGGCAGGTAGAAGGCGAGGTCGGTGTCGCGCGACACGCGAACGGCCGCCGCTCCGGCGAGGCGGTAGTGCTCGAGCTTGTTGTAGGTCGAGTCGAGGCTGATAAGCGCGATGCTCGCGCCGTCGAAGGGGCTGACCAGCGTGGCGCTGCCCGGCTCTTCGCGCAGCCCGTGCTGGACACACCACTCCTTGGAGAACGATCGGGGCAGCGTGTGGTGATCAATGGCGAGCGGAACGGATTCGGCCACGAAGGCCGCGCCGGCGTCGAAGGTCACCGGCACGCAGAGCACCGGTCGGGTGGCCCCTTCGGCGGGCGTGGCGACTCGAGCCGTGCGCGACATCTCGCTACCGCCCGATCCGATTGGTTCGGTGCGTAGCGCCCTCGGCCCAGCGGGCCATGGCCCACACGAGGTCACTCAGCCGGTTGAGGTACTGCACGACGAGCGATCCCTCGACGCGATGGGCCACGGCGAGGCGCTCGGCCCGTCGAACCACCGTTCGCGCGACGTCGAGCGCGGCCGACACCTGGTTCTCCCCGGGCACGACGAACTGCGTGGGCATGACCGTCTCGCTCGAGAGCTGGTCGATCTCGCCCTCCAGGCGCTGGACCATCTCTTCGGTGACGAGCGACTTCTCGGCCCTGAGCTTGCGACGGTTCTCGGGTGATGTCGCGACCTCGGCCATCAGCACCCACAGGTCCCGCTCCACCGCGACCAGCAACTCGTCCAGTCGGCCTTGCGGTTCGCACTGCGATCGGGCCCAGCCGAGCAGCGCCTGCGACTCGTCGACCGCGCCGTTGACTTCAATGGGCGCCGAGTCCTTGGCGACGCGGCCACCGAAGTAGAGGCCCGTCGTGCCGTCGTCACCCGCGCGCGTGTAGATCTTCACGACTCTTAGCGTAGTGAAGTACGTGCGCACAGGTAGCCTGTGGACCTGATGGAGCTGACGATCCGCCCGCCCTTCGCGAGACCCCAGGCCAGCGACCCCTATCTGGCGGCGCTGGCCCAGCGGGTCCTCATCTACGACGGCGCCACCGGCACGAACCTGCAATTGCAGGAACTGGGCGCCGACGACTTCGGCGGTGCCGCGCTCGAGGGCTGCAACGAGGTCCTCACGATCACCCGGCCCGACGCCGTGGAGAGGCTGCACCGCTCGTTCCTCGACGTCGGCGTCGACGTCATCGAGACCAACTCCTTTGGCAGCTTCGGCGTGGTGCTCGCCGAATACCACATCGCCGAGCGGGCCCAGGAACTGGCCTACGCCTCGGCCAGCATCGCGCGCCGCGTGGCCGACAGCTACGCCACCCCCGGGTGGCCCCGCTTCGTGGCCGGGTCGATGGGACCGGGCACCAAGTTCCCCACGCTCGGCCAGATCACCTACGACGACCTCTCCGCCAGCTACGAGGAGTTGGCCTACGGGCTCTTAGAGGGCGGGGTCGACCTGCTGCTCGTCGAGACGATGTTCGACCTGCTCTCGGGCAAGGCCGCGATCGCGGCCTGTCATCGCGCGATGGTGCGTCACGGACGGGTCGTGCCGATCCAGGCCCAGGTCACCATCGAGATCACCGGGCGCATGCTGCCGGGCACCGAGATCGGCGCCGCGATCACGTCGCTCAGCGCGCTGGGCATCGACCTGATCGGCCTCAACTGCGCGACCGGCCCGGTCGAGATGTACGAGCCTCTGCGACAGCTGAGCGAGACGGCCACCATGCCCGTCACCTGCCTACCCAACGCCGGCCTGCCGAGCGTGGTCGACGGCAAGATGCACTACGACCTCTCACCGGACGCCCTGGCCGAACACCTGTCCCGGTTCGTCGCCGAATACGGGCTGCAGGTCGTGGGCGGCTGCTGCGGCACGACCCCGGCGCACATGTCGCGGGTCGTCGAGACCATCCGTCCGCTGAGCGCCGCGCCGCGCACGCCCGTGCTCGACCCGTCCGTCGCCTCTATCTACTCCTCGACCACCTACAGCCAGGACCGCTCGGTGCTGCTGGTCGGCGAGCGCACGAACGCCAACGGCTCCAAGAAGTTCCGCGAGGCGATGCTCGAGGGCGACTGGGACACCTGCGTGGCCATCGGCCGTGACCAGATCAAGGAGGGCGCCCACCTCTTGGACGTCTGCGTCGACTACACCGGCGCCGACGGCGTCGCCGACATGAACGAACTGATGAGCCGCCTCGCGACCCAGTCTTCGGTGCCGGTGATGGTCGACACCACCGAGACCAAGGTCGCCCGTCAGGCGCTCACCTGGCTCGGCGGCAAGGCGATCCTCAATTCGGTCAACCTCGAAGAGGGGGACGGTCCCGGCACCCGCCTCGACGGCTTCTTGTCGCTCGCGGCCGAGTTCGGTGCGGCCGTCGTGGCCACCTGCATCGACGAGGAGGGCCAGGCCCGCACCGCCGAGTGGAAGGTGCGGGCCGCGCGCAACATCATCGAGCTCGCCGTCACGCGCTACGGGTTGAGCGAGCAGGACATCTTCATCGACACCCTGGCCCTGCCCCTCTCGACCGGCATGATCGAGTCGCGCCGCGACGGGATCGAGACCATCGAAGCGATCCGTCGCATCAAGAAGGAACTGCCCGGTGTGCGCACCATCCTCGGGCTGTCCAACATCTCCTTCGGACTCAATCCCGCCGCCCGCCAGGTCCTCAACAGCGTCTTCCTGCACGAGTGCGCCGAGGCTGGACTGGACGCCGCCATCGTGCACGCCTCGAAGCTCCTGCCGCTCGCGCGCGTCGACGAGGAGGCCCGTAGGGTCTGCCTCGACCTCATCTACGACCGACGCAGCGAGGACTACGATCCGCTCACCGTGCTGCTCGGGCTCTTCGAGGGGCTCTCGAGTTCGACCTCGAGCACCGAGTCCCTCGCGGACCTGGCGCTCGAGGAGCGCCTCCGCCGGCGCATCATCGAAGGGGTGCGCGTCGGGCTCGAGGACGACCTCAACGAGGCGATGGGGGCCGGCCACTCCCCGCTCGGCATCGTCAACGACATCCTGCTCGACGGCATGCGCGAGGTCGGCGACCTCTTCGCCAGCGGCGAGATGCAGTTGCCCTTCGTCCTGCAGAGCGCCGAGACGATGAAGTCGGCCGTGGCCTACCTCGAGCCGCTGATGGAGAAGAGCGACCAGGGCGGACGGGGCCGCGTCGTGCTGGCCACCGTCAAGGGCGACGTGCACGACATCGGCAAGAACCTGGTGGACATCATCCTGACCAACAACGGCTACGAGGTCATCAACCTCGGTATCAAGGTCGGCGTGAACGAGATGCTGGGTGCGGTGCAAGAACACCACGCCGACGCGCTCGGCATGAGCGGCCTACTCGTCAAGTCGACGCTAATCATGCGCGAGAACCTCGAGTTGATGAACGAACTCGGCATGCACGACGTGCCCGTGCTGCTCGGCGGGGCGGCCCTGACGCGCACCTACGTCGAGCGGGACCTGCGCACCATCTACAACGGCCGCGTCTTCTACGGCAAGGACGCCTTCGAGGGTCTGCGCGTGCTCGACCGCCTCGGCGAGATCCGCCGCGGCAGCGAGGACGATCCCACCTTCGGGCGCGAGATCTCGGAGAAGAAGGTCTTTCGCCGCATCCGCGGCGACGGCGACGAGGCGCCCAACCCGCTCTCGAGCCGCAGTCCCGACGTCGAGATGGACAACCCGCTCTTCGTCCCGCCCTTCCTCGGCAGCCGGGTCGCCAAGGGCATGTCGATCGACGAGATCAGCACCTACCTCAACCTCACCGCACTCTTTCGCAACCAGTGGGGCTACCGCCCCCAAGACGGCGAGGACGACCCGGCCTTCAAGGTGCGCGTCAGCGCCATACTGCGCGAGCAGTTGGCGATCGCCAAAGAGGACGACCTGCTGGTGCCCCAGGTCGTCTGGGGCCACTTCCCCGCCGCTTCCGACGGCAACGACCTCATCCTCTTCCATGACGACACGCGCACCAGCGAACGGGCCCGCTTCACGTTCCCGCGCCAACGCCAGGCGCCCTTCTACTGCATCGCCGACTTCTTTCGCCCGTTCGACAGCCCCGAGGTGGACTACGCGAGTTTCATGCTGGTCACGATGGGCTCGAGGGTGTCGGAGCGTTGCCAGGAGCTCTTTGCCGACAACCGCTACCACGACTACCTGCTCCTGCACGGGCTGGGGGTCGAGATGGCCGAGGCCCTCGCCGAACTCTGGCATCGCCGTATCCGCGAGGAGCTGGGCTTCGCGGATGAGGACGGCCCGACGTTGACGGGCCTCTTTCGCCAGCAGTACCGGGGCGGGCGCTACTCGTGGGGCTACCCCGCCTGCCCGGACTTGACCGACAACGCGAAGGTGGCCGACCTGCTCGAAGCGAGCCGCATCGGCGTCGTGGTCTCCGAGGGCTTCCAACTGCACCCCGAGCAGACGACCGACGCGGTCATCTGCCACCACCCGCTGGCCAAGTACTTCGTCGCCTAGCGCGACCCCGGGGGTCGCGACACGACGCTGACACCCGACGACGTCAGCTCAGAGCAGGCCCGAGACCTCGTGAACCTCGCCACAGGGAACGCCCAGGGCCGCGTGGTGGGCCCGCACGGCATCGGCGTCGGGAGCGTCGAGCAAGCAGTAGACCTGGCCGCTCGCGTTGTGGAACAGTTCCACCTGGCGAACGCCGAACTGGTCGGCCTTGTGGTCCTTCGTCTCCTGCGTGATCTGCTGGATGGCTTCGTCGGGCAACTTCAGATCCTCATGAAAATCCATAAACTGCGGCACACGGCCTCCCGTCCACGTCACACCCATTGGGCGATCCCAAACTCCCTTTCGCTACGGGACGATACTGCACGCGGACTCCACGTGCCCAGTAACGAAAAAAACTCGATGGTCCCCGAGCCACGATCCTGAGAGTGGCCCTCTGGGGATCAGGCCATCGACGTCGAAAGACGCCGCGAGGCCTAGCGGCGAATGGCCACGGCCACGGGCGACGCCACGTCCAGCGCTTCGCGGGCGTGATAGCTCGAGCGCGTCAGGGGCGAGGCCTGCACGTGGGCGAGGCCCAGCGCCCTACCGCGCCGGGCCAACTCGTCGAACTCGGCCGGCTCCCACCAGCGCGCGACCGGCAGGTGCCGCTCGGTCGGTCGCAGGTACTGTCCGATCGTCGCGATCGACACCCCCACGGCGGCGAGGTCGGCCAGCGCCTCTACCACCTCGTCGGCCGTCTCGCCGAGACCGACCATCAATCCGGACTTCGTCGTCAGGCCGGCCGCGCGGCTTCGGGCCAGTAGCGCCAGGGAACGCAGGTAGCCGGCGCTCGGGCGCACGGCCCGCTGGAGGCGCGCCACCGTCTCGATGTTGTGGTTCATCACGTCGGGACGTTCGTCGATGATCAGCTGGAGCGACGCGGCCTCTCCCTTCAGGTCGCTCGTCAGCACTTCGACCGCGGTGCCGGGCGAACGCTCGCGAATCGCGCGGACGGTGGCGGCGATGGCGCCGGCACCCCCGTCGTCGAGGTCGTCGCGGGCCACGCAGGTGATGACGGCGTGGTGCAACTTGAGCCGCACGACGGCTTCGGCGACGCGTTCAGGCTCGGTCGGGTCGAGCGGCATTGGCTTGCGGGTGTCGATGAGGCAGAAGCCGCAGGCCCTGGTGCAGCGTTCCCCGTTGACCATGAAGGTGGCCGTGCCCGAGGCCCAGCATTCGAAGATGTTGGGACAGCCGGCCTCTTCGCAGACCGTCACCAGGCGTAGGTCCTCGGTGAGCGTGCGTAGCGACTGGTACTCCTTACCCATGCGCGCCGGCACCCGGAGCCACTCGGGCTTGCGTGAGTGCAATTCGATACCGGCGTCGGGATCGACACCGGCCTTGCGCAGCCGGCGAAGCAGCGGTCGCTCCGGGGTCGACGTCGAAGGACTGCGGTCGACCCGCGCGACGTTAGCCGGCGCGCCCAAGCGCTGCTCCAGCTCGAGACCCAGACGCTCCTCGACCTCGAGCGAGGTGACCGAGAGCCCGAGCGACAGCAGTGAGGCGACTGGCTTGTCCGCTATGCCACAGGGCACGATCGCGGCGAAGCCCGAGAGGTCGATGTCGACGTTCAGG
>JBEKKW010000088.1:0-6948 GCA_050010495.1 Acidimicrobiales bacterium | reverse complement strand
GTCGGCCACCTGGGTCTGTTTGCCGACGTTGGCGTGCTTGATGATGCTGAGCCCTTCGCCGATCGCGGCCATCATGCCGTACTCGATCCCGTTGTGCACCATCTTGACGAAGTGGCCGGCCCCGTTCGGACCGCAGCGCAGGTAGCCCAGGGCCGCGGTGCCGGGCTCGGCCCGATTGGGCGTCGGGGAGCGGCGGTCCGGTCCCGGGGCGATGGTGCGAAAGATCGGGTCGAGGCGGGTGATGACCTCCTCGTCGCCGCCGATCATCAGGCTGTAGCCCCGTTCGAGTCCCCAGACACCGCCACTCGTGCCGCAGTCGACGTAGTGCAGACCACGGCCCCCCAGGACCTGGGCCCGCGTGATGTCGTCCTGGTAAAAGGAGTTGCCGCCGTCGATGACGGTGTCGCCGGGGGAGAGGTGCTCGACCAGCTCGTCGAGGGTCGACTGCACGATCGCGGCGGGCAGCATGAGCCATACGGTGCGTGGCACCTCGAGTGTGGCGACGAGCTCCTCGAGCGACGACGCGCCCGTGACGCGCTCGCCCTCGAGGCCCTTGACGGCGTCGACGTTGACGTCGTAGACGACGCAGCGGTGCCCGTCGCGCACGAGGCGGTGCACGAGGTTGGCCCCCATGCGCCCGAGGCCCACCATCCCCAGTTCCATTGGCTTGTCGGTCGTCACGAGTCCTCTTTCCGCTTGAGTGATCGGTACAGGGTTATCAATGCGTTGGTCGAGGAGTCGTGCGACAGCTCGGGCTCGGAGCTGGACTCGAGCTCGGGGATGATGGCGACGGCCAGCACCTTGCCCAGTTCCACGCCCCACTGGTCGAAGGAGTCGACGCCCCAGATCGTGCCCTGGGTGAAGACCGAGTGCTCGTAGAGCGCGATGAGCGATCCCAAGAGGCGCGGCGTCAGCACCTCGGCGAGCAATACGTTGGTCGGTCGGTTGCCCTCCATGACGCGATGGGGGACGACGGCCTCGGCCGTGCCCTCGGCGCGCACCTCCTCCTCGGTCTTGCCGAAGGCCAGGGCCTGGGCCTGGGCGAAGACGTTGGAGGAGAGGATGTCGTGGTGCTCGCCGAGCGGGTTGAGGCTCTTGGCGAAGCCGATCAGGTCGACGGGGATGATCGAGGTGCCCTGATGGATCAGCTGGTAGAAGCTGTGCTGTCCGTTGGTGCCCGGCTCGCCCCAGTAGACCGGGCCGGTCTGGTAGTCGATGGCCGTGCCGTCGAGGGCCACGTGCTTGCCGTTGGACTCCATCGTCAACTGCTGGAGGTAGGCGGGCAGGCGCTTGAGGTACTGCTCGTAGGGCATCACCCCGACGGTCGTGCAGCCCAGGAAGTCCCGGTTCCACACCCCGAGCATGCCCATCAGCACCGGCAGGTTCTCGTCGAAGGGGGCCGTGCGGAAGTGCTCGTCCATCGCGTGGAATCCTTCGAGCAACTGGCCAAAGCCCTCCGGCCCCACCGCCAGCATCGTCGAGAGCCCGATGGCCGAGTCCATCGAGTAGCGCCCACCGACCCAGTCCCAGAACCCGAACATGTTGGCGGGGTCGATGCCGAAGGCCGAGACCTTCTCCTCGTTGGTCGAGACGGCGACGAAGTGCTTGGCCACCGCCGAGGCGTCGCCGAGCTCGCGCACCAGCCACTCCCGGGCCGAGCGGGCGTTGGTGAGCGTCTCTAGGGTGCCGAAGGTCTTGGACGAGATGATGAAGAGGGTCTCGGCGGCGTCGAGGTCGCGCACGGCCTCGACGAAGTCGGTCGAGTCGACGTTGGAGACGAAGCGAAAGGTGAGGTCGCGGCGCGAGTAGTAGCGCAGCGCCTCGTAGGCCATGACGGGGCCGAGGTCCGAGCCGCCGATGCCGATGTTGACGACGTTCTTGATCACCTGGCCGGAGTGGCCCCGCCACTCGCCCGAACGGACCCGGTTGGCGAAGTCGGTCATGCGATTCAGCACCTCGTGCACCTGGGCCACCACGTCGACGCCGTCGACGACCAGCGTGGCCTCCTTGGGCATGCGCAGCGCCACGTGCAGCACGGCTCGATCCTCGGAGACGTTGATGTGCTCGCCGGCGAACATGGCGTCACGGCGCTGGACGAGGCCCGACTCGTTGGCCAGCTCCATCAGCAGTCGCAGGGTCTCGTCGGTGACGCGGTTCTTCGAGTAGTCGAGGTGCAGGCCCTCGGCCTGCGCGCGAAGCCGCGTCCCTCGCGCGGGGTCGTCGGCGAAGAACTCGCGCAGGTGGCGCGAACTGATCTCGAGGTAGTGGGTCTCGAGAGCCTTCCAGGACTGGCGCTGACGAAGCGGCGCCGGCGTCACGAGGGCGCCTTGGCGCTCGCGAGCTGGGCGTCGATCCGCGCGAGCAGCTCGTTCCAGGAGCTGGTGAAGGAGGTGGCGCCCTCGTCCTGCAACTTAAGGGCCAGGGCCTCCTTGTCGACGCCGGCCTCGGCGAAGGCCGCGAGCTGCTCGGCGTAGTCCCCGCCGTCGCTCGCCAGCACCGGCCCCAGCTGGCCGTGGTCGTAGAAGGCCTCGAGGGTGGAGTCGGGCATCGTGTTGATGGTGAAGGGCGAAGCCAGGCCCTCGACGTAGAGCGTGTCCGAGGCCTCGGGGTCCTTGGTCTTGGTGCTCGCCCACAGCAGGCGCTGTACGCGTCCGCCGGCGTTCGCGACGCGTTGGGCCCGGTCCGAGGCCATCAGTTCGCGGTAGGCCCGGTAGGTCTCGAGGCCGATCGCCAGCCCGAGGCGGTTCTTCAGCTCGACCGGCACGGCGCCGGCGACCGCGGTGTCCCAGCGCGAGATGAACAGCGACGCCACGCAACCGACGGCCGGGTCGAGGCCGGCCTCGATGCGCCGTTCGACGCCCTTGAGGTAGGCGTCGGCCGCGGCCAGGTACTGGTTGACGTCAAAGAGCAGGGTCACGTTGACCGCCACACCCGACGCGATGCTCTCCTCGATGGCGGGCAGCCCCTCGGGCGTGCCCGGGATCTTGACGAAGAGGTTCGCGCGGCCGGCCCGCTCGTGCAGCGCCTTCGCCCACTCGACGGTCTTGGCCGTGTCGTAGGCCAGCAGCGGCGAGACCTCGAGCGAGACCCAACCGTCGACCCCGTCGGTGCGGTCGTGGACCGGCTTGAAGAGGTCGGCCGCGCGCTGCAAGTCGGCGATGGCGAGGGAGAAGAAGACCTCCTCGTTGGTGAGACCCTTGGCGGCCTGGGCGCGGATCTCCTCGTCGTAGGCGCCCGACTTGATGGCGTTGTCGAAGATCGAGGGATTGGACGTCAGTCCGGTGACCGAGTGGGTGTCGATGTAGCCCTGGATCGTGCCGTCGTCGAGCAGGCCGCGGGTGATGTTGTCGAGCCAGAGGCTCTGGCCTAGGTCGTGCAGCTGTTGGGTTGGCTTCATTATTCTCCTTTGATCGACGCCAGCGTCTCGCGCGCGACGCGCGCGACCCCGTCGGCGGTGAATCCGAACTTGGTGAGCAGGGACTTGAGCGGCGCCGAGGCGCCGAAGGTGTGCATGCCGACGACGGCGCCGCGATCGCCGACGTAGCGGTCCCAGCCGAAGGTCGACGCCTGCTCCACCGCGACGCGGGCCGCCACCCTGGGCGGCAAGACCTCGTCGCGGTAGGCCTGGCTCTGACGCTCGAACAGCTCCCAGCAGGGCATGCTCACGACGCGCGTCGCGATGCCCTGGCCCGACAGTTCGTCGCGCGCGGCCAGGGCCAGGTGCACCTCGGACCCCGTCGCGAGCAGGATCACGTCGGGTGTCGCGTCCGGTCCGTCGACCAGCACGTACGCGCCCCGGGCCACGCCCGCCGCGGGGGCCACCTTGGTGCGATCGAGGGTCGGCAGCGCCTGTCGCGAGAGCACGACCACGGCCGGCTCGCGCTTCAGGGTCGCGACCTGTCGCCAGGTCTCGACGACTTCGTTGGCGTCGCCGGGGCGAAAGACGAGGATGCCCGGCATGGCGCGCAGCGAGGCGAGCTGCTCGACGGGCTGGTGGGTCGGGCCGTCCTGGCCCACGCCGATCGAGTCGTGGGTGAAGACGTGCACGACCGGTATCTCCATCAACGCCGACAGGCGGATCGCGGGGCGCGCGTAATCGGAGAAGATGAAGAAGCCCGACCAGAAGGAGCGCAGCTTGGTCAGCGACATGCCGTTGGCGATCGCGGCCGAGGCGTGCTCGCGGACCCCGAAGTGCATGTTGCGACCGCCGGGCGTCTCGCGCTGGAGGTCGCCGGCGCCCTCGAAGAGCAGCCGGGTCAGCGTCGAGGGATCGAGGTCGGCGGCACCGCCCACCAGCCAGGGCACGGCCTTGGCCAGCGCGTTGAGCACCTGACCGGACGAGGCGCGGGTGGCCACGCCGGTCTCGTCGGCGGGGAAGGTGGGCAGGTTCTCGTCCCATCCCACGGGCAGTTCACGGTGCTGGATGCGGGCCAGTTCGTCGGCCAGTTCGGGATAGACCGTCTGGTACTCGGCGAAGGCCTTCTCCGAGGCCGTGCGCGCCTCGAGGCCCCGGGCGCCGACCTGGTCCCGGAAGCACCCGTACACCTCGTCGGGCGCGTAGAACTCGATGTCCTCGGGCAGCGCGAAGAAGCGCTTGGTCGCCCTGACCCCTTCGGCGCCGAATGGCTCACCGTGGGCCTTGGGCGTGTCCTCGACCGGCGACCCGTAGCCGATGTGGCTGTGCACGAGGATGAGGGTCGGTCGCTCGTGCTCGGCCTGGAAACTATGGAAGGCCCGGGTGATCAGTGCGACGTCGTTGGCGTCCGCGACGGTCACGACGTTCCAGCCGTAGGCGAGGAAGCGGGCCGCCACGTCCTCGGTGAAGGTGATGTCGGTGTGGCCCTCGATGGTGACGCGGTTGGAGTCGTAGATCCAGCAGAGCTTCGACAGGCCCTGGTGGCCGGCCAACGAGGCCGCCTCGGAGGAGACGCCCTCCATCATGCAGCCGTCGCCGGCCAGGGCGTAGACGTTGTAGTCGAAGAGGGTGTGGCCGTCGCGGTTGTAACGATCGGCCAGCCAGCGCTCGGCCAGCGCCATGCCGACCGACATCGCGACGCCCTGGCCGAGGGGTCCGGTCGTCGCCTCGACGCCGCTCGTCCAGCGGTACTCGGGGTGGCCGGGGCAGTGCGAGCCCAGCTCGCGGAAGCTCTTCATGTCCTGCATCGTGACGGCCAACTCGCCGATGACCTCATAGTCCGGCTCCACCGTCCGCACGCCCGACAGGTGCAACAGCGACCACAGCAGGGTCGACGCGTGGCCCTCGGAGAGCACGAACCGGTCCCGGTTGGGCCAGATCGGATCGGTGGGGTCGAAACGCAGGAACTTCTGCCACAGCGTGTAGACGACGGGCGCGATGTCCATCGGGGTCCCGGGGTGGCCCGAGTTCGCGCGCTCGACCATGTCCATGCACAACCCTCGGATGACGTTGATCGAGAGCGTGTCGAGGTCGGCGCTCACTCGATCCTCCCCTGGGGTGGATCCTTGAGCGGCAGGTGGGGCAGGTTCGGCGGCACGTCCAGTCGCGCCACCCCGATGCGGAAGTCGTTCAACCCGTAGTAGACGTCGTAGCGGTGGGGCTTGTCGATGTCGACGCGCCGATCGATGCCGGTGGGGAAGACGACGTTGGCGAAGGTCCCGCGGCGTTGGGTCGAGGGCTGGGGCACCAGGACCGGCTTCGTCGAGCGGTAGAGCAGTTTCTGGGGGTGCTCCTTGGAGAGCATCATCACCCCGGCCGAGTAGGTGATGCGGTGCTCGTCGCCGCCGGGCTGGACGACGTCGCTGACGCCGTGGTAGACGATCAGCCAGCCGTGTCGCGTCATCACCGGCGGCGCGCCGCTGCCGATCTTGAGCGCCTCCCAGGGCGAGACCGGTGCGGCCAGGCGATGGTGCGACGTGAAGTTGCTCAACTGGTGCGGATCCTCGCCCATGAGCGGCATCGAGCTGTAGGAGATCCAGATGCTCTCCTTGTGCAAGTCGACGATGCGGTCCTCGTCCTTGACCATGACGTCCTCGGGCAGGGTGCCCGGGAAGAGGGGCCGGTGCAGGATCGCCAGCTCCGGCACGCCCGAGGGGTTCGGTATCGCCACGGGAAAGCCCGTCGCGTCCTTGTTGTCGATGCCGTTGAAGGAGATGCCCTCGTAGGGCTGGAAGGTCGCCAGTCCCAGCCGTTGCCAGGTGAGCAGGTCCTTCGATACCGCCAGCGCCACGCGCGGACCGACCGGGGAGAACGCCGTGTAGGTCATCAGGTAGGACTTGATGGGCTCGACGTAGGTGACCCGGGGGTCCTCGCAGCCCCCCTCGTTGTTCGGCCGTAGTTCGTAGTCCTCCTGCGGCTCGAGCGCGATGCCGACACGCTCGACGTCGTTGGGTTCGCCCCGGGAGTCGAAGTGGACCCGCATGATGCCGATGCGCGAGAAGTTGCCCTTGCCCACGATCCTCGGGAAGAGGTAGAGCTCGCCGTCCGGTCCCCGTGCGGCGGCGGGGTTGAGGATGCCCTCGACCTCGTAGGGGTTGTCCAGCTCCGGCTCGATCACGAGGTCGAGCGGCTTCATGGTGAACGGCGCCATTAGGGTCGCCCCGGCGAGAGGATCTGGTTTTTACCGTCGCCCAGGCAGGCGATCACCGTCTGGATGACCCGGGCCGTCTCACGGGTGTCGCGCACGATGATCGAGTCGACGCCGGCCTCCTGGGCCGGGTAGTCGTTGCCCCCCTCGAAGATGGCGTCACCGGCGAACAGCATCTCCTTGATCGAGATGCCCAGCTGGTCGCGCAACTTGTTGATGCCGTAGGCCTTGTCGATGCCCGGCTTGGTGATGTCGATCGACGTCGTGCCGCCCATGTTGATCGCGAAGTCGGGCAGCAGGGGGGCGAGGATGGCCGTGATCTTCTTGCGTTTGGTGAAGTCCGGGTCCCAGCTCTGCTTGGCCGACAGGGGCGCCTGCTGGCCGA
>JBEKKW010000087.1:0-7162 GCA_050010495.1 Acidimicrobiales bacterium | reverse complement strand
TCGTAGTTCTCCTTCGTGGGCTTGATACTCCGGGTGAAGGGGACGCCCGCCGGCACCTTGTAGCCGATGATCGACGAGACGGCCGCGGCGCTCACCTTGGAGCAGACCGACGACGTGCGCGCCGTGGCGATGCTTTCGACGACGAGACGGCCGTGATTCGACAGCCCCGATCGGGTGGCCGCCTGAGCGCCCACCGGAAGCGCGACCAGCGCGAGGGCACCAGCGACACCGAGCGTCAGGGCGCGGTAGCGCCGGGGGCGGTCGAACTCTGGGGTGGAACGGTTCGAGGCAGTGGCAACCATCGTGGGGCCTCCCCTGTGGGTGGCGGTCGCCACATGGGGTGAACGCTACATGGTCGCCAGTCTCGAGGTTCGTCGGGTGCGGAGAGACGTCACGTCCACCTCATTGACGCGCGCCGGGGTCGCCGGGGAGAAGGACGCTTCGAGAGCCGAGTCGCGCGACGCACAGAAGCGTCAGCGAGCACCGGTCCGTACGTTGCCCGAATAGTGACGGCCCTGGCCGATCGCGATCGAGGGACCACGTCGCGCGCGAGCGCACGTCGTCCCGGTCCCTCATCCTCCGAGGACGCGACCGACCAACAGCGCCGCGTCATCCGGGCGCACCGCGGGCGAGAAGAGAAATCCCTGACCCATTTCGCACCCGAAGCATTGCAGGCGGATGAATTGACGTTGGGTCTCGATCCCTTCGGCCAGCACCGAGATGTTCAGTTTGTGGCCCATGGAGATGATGGCCTCCAGCAGCGCGTCGTTGCGGACGCTCTCGAGCGCGGGGTTGACGAACGAACGATCGATCTTGATGAAGCGGGGGCGCATCAGGGCGAGGTACGAGAGCGAGGAGTACCCGGTGCCGAAGTCGTCCAGGGCGAAGCCGACGCCGAGACGGTCCAAGCGTTCGATGATGTTGAGCGTCTCGGAGATGTCGAGCAGGGCGGCGTTCTCCGTGATCTCGATGACCAGTCGTTCGGGCCCGAGACCACTGGCGAAGAGGGCTTTCTCGATGCTGGCCACGAGGTTGGGATCCTGGAACTGACGAGCGCTCAGGTTGACGCTGATGAAGTGCCCGCTGGCCTCGAGACCCTGTCCCTCCCACTGGCTGGCGGCGCTGATGGACTGCCGCAAGGCGAAGGCGCCTAACTCCAGACTGAGGTCGCTGGTTTCGGCGAGGGGAATGAAGACCACCGGCGGCACCCAGCCGCGATCGGGGTGGTACCAGCGCATGAGGGCCTCGAAGCCGACGACCGACGTCGAGGCGAGATCGACGATCGGCTGGTAGTGCAGGGTGATCTCTCCGGCCTGGTGGGCCTCTCGCAACTCCTGGAGCATGTCGACACGGCTCGACGCCTGTTGATCCATGCCCGGTCGAAAGACGACGTGGCGCCCCTTGCCTGAGCGTTTGGCCTCGAACAGCGCAATGTCGGCGTTCTGGAGGATCTCCTCCTCGTCGGCGCTGTCCTTGTCCCACACGACGATGCCGAAGCTGGCGTTCTGTTCGATCGAGATGTTGGCGACGTTGAAGGGCTCCACGAGCACGCTGAGGAGCCGCTTCGCCACGTTCTTGGCGTCCTGGGGCGAGGCCAGGCCCTCGGCGAGGTAGAGGAACTCGTCGTCGCCCCAGCGGCACAGGGTGTCCGACGACCGGGCCGACTGCGTCAAGCGGTGGGCGACGGCGACCAGTAGTTGGTCACCGACGAGATGACCGTGTGCGTCGTTGACGGCCTTGAAGTCGTCCAAGTCCATCATCAGTACGGCGCAGGTCCCGCCCTGGCGGTTGATCCTGGCGTGAGCCTGGGCCAGTCGATCCATGAAGAGCGCCCGGTTGGGGAGCCCCGTGAGAGGGTCGTGCAGGGCCTGATGCGACATCTGCGACGATAGGGCCCGTTCCTCGGTGATGTCACGCTCGGAGAAGACGAAGTAGAGCAGCTTCCCGTCCTCGTCGCGGGCCGCCGACCGGGACACTTCGACGAAGACGATCCCGTTGTCCTTGCGCAGGTAACGCTTGATGTAGCGGCGGCGGTCGACTTCGCCGAGGATGGCCCGGCGATGCGACTCCTCGGTGATGCCGACGTCCTCGGGGTACGTGAACAACTTCGAATCACGGCCGAGCAGTTCGTCTCGCGAGTAGCCGACCATTGCGCAGAAGGCGTCGTTGACGGCGGTGATGCAGTCGTTGAGGTCGGTGACCGACATGGGTGCGACGTTGCCGTCGAAGGCCAAGTGAAAGCGAAGCTCCAGCTCCGCGTGGGCCAGTTCGGCCACCCTCTCCGCGTGATTATCACGGACCGTGACGACGTGCCAGATCTCCCGGTTGAGCACGAAGGGCGAACAGTCCAGATGGACCGTCAACTCGCCTCCGTCCCCGCAGACGAGTGCGAGTTCGGACTCCACGACGGCGTGGCGGCCCTTGGGGCTGCGCAAGTGGTTCGCCAGTTGGCGAGCATTGATGTACGAATCGAACGACGGTACGAGCAGGCTGATCGGTTGTCCCACGAGTTCGTGTCGGGAGTAGTCGGTCAGCAGGGCCAGTTGGTCGTTGGCGTAGCGGATGACGCCCTGCCCGTCGACGAAGGCGACGCCGTCGGGCAACACTTCGAGCAGGATGTGCCACGAGAGTGGGAAGCCCTGGATCATCGCCGCCGCGCTCTCGTGTGGTGTGCCGGCGAGAGCGGGTGCGTCCGCCACCGCACGCAGGTGAGTGGGCTCCTTGGAGCCGCGTCGGATAAGTGATGGAGCCATGAGCAAGAGGCTTATGTTTCAACATCAATCGTCGCGCAATGGTTCCTCAATCTTGCCCCAAAAAGCGCCCGACGGCTCTTCGACGCGCCGTCGAGCGCTCGGGTCAGCCGTCGCGAGCACTCGAGCGCCTGCGAGCCGTTCGCCGACGCGCTCGATCAGCTCAACGTCTCACCCCGGTTGCGGCCCTCATCGTCACGGGTCGCTCGTCAGGGGGAAGCGTTGCGTCCGGCGCCCGCGGGGACGCCTCATCGGGCGACGGCTCACGAGGACACCGCCAAATCGCACCATGTCGATCCGACGGGTGCGCCCGAGGGAGGCACCAGATGCGTGGCCGACGATACTTCCCAATCGCCGCTTCGTCCACGTGCGCGATTGTGTTGCGTGGTGCCCACCGCAATCACTTACTTTCAACGACGGCGTCGCAACAGTCGCATTTTCTCTTCCCGATTGACGCGAAGTGGAGAAATAGTCGTTCATTGTGCCTCCAGCGGTAGTAGGCATGTCGTAAGCGGAACTTGGTCGATCTCACTTATAGCCAATGCTGGCTCGTCAAACTCGATTTGATAAGTGGGGGATTCTCTTGGAACGTGACTTCACGCAACATGGCGCTTGGTCGCGGTACGCACTGCGCGGGAGCGGTCGTGAGTGACGCGACGCTGCGTATCGTCGTCATCGACGATCACGAGATGATCCTGCAGAGCGTCGTGCGGCTCCTGATGGCCGACGCGCAACTGCGGGTGGTGGGCACGGCGATGTGTGCCCTCGACGGCATCGAGGTGATCAGGCGGGAGAAGCCTGACGTCGTCGTCCTCGACTTCCACCTGGCCGACATGGACGCCCCCGAGGTGATCGCCATCATCCGCGAGTTCGATGCCCACGTCAAGATCGTGACGTTCTCCGGCACCGATCGCCCGGGAGCCTTCTACGCCTCGATGAGGGCCGGGAGCTCTTCGTGGGTTCGCAAGACCCGAGCCATACAAGAACTACGCGACGCGATCAAGCACGCCGCGCAGGGCCGCCCCTTCGTCAGTGAGGAGATCGAGTCGCAGCCTCGCCTGGAAGATCTGGTCCTGCACTACCAGCCGGTCGTCGCCCTCGACGGCGGGGCGATCGTCGGTTTCGAAGCCCTCGTGCGGTGGCAACATCCGGAGCGGGGACTGGTCTACCCGGAATCGTTCCTGCTCTTGGCCGAACAGACCGGGTACGTCGAAGAGATCGACCGTTGGGTCCGCGCCCAGGCGGTCGCCCAACTGGCGCAGTGGCAGCGCCGTTTTCCCTCGACGCCGAGACTGTGGATGAGCGTCAACGTGTCCGGGGTGGAGGTCGCCTCTCCCGGTCTCTTTCAATCGATCGTGAAGCTCCTGGCGTACCACGGGGTCTCGACGTCCGATCTCATCGTGGAGCTCACCGAGTCGGTGCTACTGGACGACTCGTCGCACACGGTGGCCTTCATGGACGCCGTCTGCGCCTCCGGGATCGGACTGGCCCTCGATGACTTCGGCACCGGGTTCTCTTCCGTCTCCTATTTGCGCCGGTTTCCGTTCAATCACCTCAAGCTCGACATCTCCTTCACCGCGGAGCTTCCCGACTCCCTTCGCTCGATGTTGATGGTGGAGGAGATCGCCCACCTGGTCGATTCGATGAAGATGACCGGTATCGCGGAGGGCATTGAGCGCCAAGACCAGCTGGAGGCGCTGCGAGCGGGCGGCTGGACCCACGGGCAGGGATATCTCTTCTCGCCGCCCGTCAGCGCGTCGGCGTGCGACGAGTTGCTTACGGTGTCGACGTTGCTGACGTCACTCGTGTGAGTAGCTTCGCCAATATTCTCTGGTGAAGTAGCGGAGGGCACCTCATCGACGCGGGGCCCGGGCTATTTCTTCTTCGGGGCCTTGGTCTGGTTCAGGGTCACGGCAGCGCGCACCAGCGCCGTGAGGGCCTTCTCGTTGATCCGCTCGCCTTCGCGGAAGTCGATGGCTCGGCGCGTGCTGCCCTCCAGGCTCGAGTTGAAGAGGCCCGAGGGATCCGGTAGCGCCGCGCCCTTGGCGAACGTCGTCTTCACGACGTCCTTGTAGGTCTCGCCGGTGCAGATCATGCCGTCGTGATACCAGACCGGGACCCCTCGCCACTTCCACTCTTCGACGACCTCGGGGTCGGCCCGTTGGATGAGGGCGCGCAGCCGGGCGAGGGTCGCGCCACGCCAGTCGCCGAGTTGCTCGATCCTCTCATCGATCAGACGCGAGGGTGACGGTCGATCTGGCGATCCCTTGGTTTGCATTCCGCTGCTCTCCCTTGACGGGTCCAAAGACGGGTACCGACCCTTAGGAGGCGAGTGTATCGGGCGGCGTCGTTGCGACCTCGCCGCGCTCGCGCTGACGGGACGGCCCGTCACATGACATATTCTCTGGTGAGGGGGTTACCGGGCCTGAGGAGGTCGTGGTGAAGTTCCTGATTCGCCTTGTTGCCGCAGCCGTGATGGCGAGTTCACCCCTGTGGCTCTTCGCCGGGTCCGCCGACGCGGCACCCGTCAATTTCACCTGCGTGGTCGTCAACGTCGATACGTGCACGGTGACCATCGCGTTGACCTCGAACATGGACGAGCAGGTCGGTTCGACCATGCCCGACACCCAACCGTGGTTCCTGACCCAGGTCGGGGGTAACGGCGCCCCCTACGGAGTGACCGGCGACGGCAATGCCTTGACCACCTGGAACGGGGTGGCCGGGGCGTCCAGCGGCGACGTGTGGACCGCCTACGTCACGACCGGCGCCAACGAAGCGGCCGGCGCCGTGGCGGTCCTGACCTTCGCCCACGTGACCTCGACGTCGACCACGACCACGACGACCGAATCGGGCCCGCAACCCTATTCGTCGCTGTCGTGGTCGTACCCCGAGACGGCGACGGTCAACGGTTTCGCGACGATCAGCTCGATCGTGAAGCCCCAACCAGCGAAGGGCGACGTCATCCTGCAGCGAAGGGTCGGCGCGACGTGGGTGCGCGCCGGCGTCTTGACCTACAGCCCATCGTCCAAACGCTGGGTCATCAAGCTGAAGTGGACGTACCCCCTGCGCTCGAGGGAGACGTTCCGAATACTCGCTTCGGCGACACCGGTCTTGAGCGCCACTTACAGCGGATCCTTCCGCATCAGCACACTCGGCTAAGGCGACTCTCCGCATCAGGACGACCGGGAGAGGGATCCCCGCAGGCCGTCGCGGCGAACCACTGCGCGCCGTCGTGACATAAAGCGTGACGGTCGAGAGGTTTGATGTTAGACATGCAGACGTGGCCGAGAAGAACGAAGGACCGGAGGCGCCAGAGGGCGAGCGTCGCCACGGCGAGCGTCGGCGGGGCGAGCGGCGCACGAGCAACGTCGGGCCGCCCGGGCCAGAGCGTAGGAAGGGCGATCGACGTCAGGGCGAACGGCGCCAGAGCTAAGGCGATCGGTCCGCACGACCCAGCGAGCTCGTCTGTCGATGCGATCGCGACAGACCATCGAGTGCCCGGTCCGTTGGCCGATCCGTCGTCCCCGCCGGCGACGTGAGTGACGGGACCCTCACCCGGGACTTCTTCGAGCGCCCCAGCGACGCGGTGGCGAGCGATCTGGTGGGATCGTTGCTTAGGGTCCGCGGTGTCGCGGGCACGACCACAGTGCGCATCGTCGAGACCGAGGCCTACGCCGGACGTGACGATCCCGCGTCGCACGCCTTCCGGGGACCGACGCCGCGCACGGCCATCATGTTCGGCCCCGCCGGTTTCCTCTACGTCTACCGGATCTACGGGATCCACTGGTGCCTGAACGTGGTGTGCGGACCTGACGGGACCGCCAGCGCGGTGCTCATTCGCGCCGGAGAGATCGTCACAATGGGGGGCGCGAACGGACCGCTCGCCGTGCCGGTGCCGCTGCGTGGCCCGGGCGTCTTCACCAGGGAACTGGGTATCACCGGGGTCGACAACGGCCAAGACTGCTGCTCGGGTGCGCGGGGCCGGTTCAACTTCGCCCACGGCGGCGGCGCTATCTTCACGGTCGGCCATTCGGAGCGGATCGGGATCTCCCAGGGTCGGGACCGCCTGTGGCGCTACTACTGGGAAGGTCATCCGGCGCTCTCGAAGGCGCCGTCGACGCGCACCCGCTCGAGGCCAGGCTGAGCGACACCCAGGTCGCGTAGCCAGAGCGCGTCGCGATCGACTCGGGAGGGTCGCGACGGGGTCGGTTCGAACCAAAGGGAAGGGTCGAGCGTCGAGGCCCACGGCGACGAAAATCGCCGGTCGCGACCTATGGGAGACTCGAGTCGAGCGCGGAGGGAGCGGGCGTGGACGAACCGGCGATTCGAACGAGTGGCCTGACGAAGCACTACGGCGCTACCCGGGCGTTGGTGAACCTGGACCTGGAGGTCGGCCGCGGCGAAGTCGTGGG
>JBEKKW010000086.1:0-7462 GCA_050010495.1 Acidimicrobiales bacterium | reverse complement strand
GAACGCAGGAAGGCCACGATCTCCTCGTCGCCCGCGTAGAAGCCGGCGCGCACTCCGGCCAGGTTCGAGCGCTTGGAGATCGAGTGCACCGCGAGCACGCCGTCGAACCCGTGCTCGAGAATCGAACGGGGACGCGAGGACCAGGTGAACTCGGCGTAACACTCGTCGCTCGCGACGAGCACGTCGTGGGTGCGACCCCACGAGGCGATGGCGTCTAAGTCGTCGAGCCGCCCCGTCGGGTTCGACGGCGAGTTCGACCACAGCACGAGCGCGCGGGCCCGGTCGTCGGGGCTGATCGACAAGAGGTCGAGCCGGCCGTCGACGACCGCGACGCCGACGGCGCGCAGGCCCGCCAGGGTGGCGCCCATGGCGTAGGTGGGATAGCTGATCTCGGGGTAGAGCACGGTGTCGCGCTCGGGACGGCGCAGGTGCAAGTAGCCGGCCACGGTGCCGACGAACTCCTTGGTGCCCACGCACGCGGCCACCTGATCGCTCGAAAGGGCTACGTCGAAGCGGCGCTCGACCCACCCGGCGCAGGCCGAACGGTACTCGGGGGAGCCGGCCGACGACGGGTAGCCGCGCGCGCCCACCGACCGGGCCAGTTCGTCCAACACCAGCTGCGCCGGCGGGTCAACGGGCGTGCCGATCGAGCAGTCGATGGCGCCCCCCTCGTGCTGGTCAGCGATCTTCTTGATGCCGTCGAGTCGTTCGTAGGGGTAGGGCGGCGGGGTGAAACTCACGCCGGGACCCGCCATTCGCTGAACCGGGCCAGGCCGACCGGGTCGAGCACGACCTGCACGACGACGCGCTCGTTGGTGACCGACGTCTCGAGCACCTCCCCCTCGCGGTGGGCCGCGGCCAGCAGGTCACCCCGGTCGAGCGGCAGGTAGAGGGTCACGGCCCGGTCGTTGGTGCGCAACCGTTCGCCGATCGTGGCCAGCACCTCGTCGAGGTTCTCCCCCGTGAGGGCCGACACGCTGGTGCTGCCCTCGTTGCGCTTGCTCAGGTCGCGGGCGCGAGAGCCGGGCAGGTCGGCCTTGTTGAAGACGAGTAGCTCGGGCACGTCGTCGGCGCCAATCTCGTGCAGGACCTCGCGCACCGCCGCGATCTGCCCTTCGGCCTCGTCGCTCGACCCGTCGACCACGTGCACTAAAAGGTCGGCCAACTGCACCGACTTGAGCGTGCTCATGAAGGCCTTGACGAGTTCGTGGGGCAGGTTCGAGATGAAGCCGACGGTGTCGGTGAAGAGGATCGTCTCGCCGCCGGGCAACTGGCGCTGGCGCGTGCGGGGATCGAGCGTGGCGAAGAGGCGGTCCTCGACCTCGACCCCGGCGCCGGTCAAGGCGTTGAGCATCGACGACTTGCCGGCGTTGGTGTAGCCGACCAGGGTCACCTCGCGGTGTCGCCCCCGGGCCCGGCCCTGGCGTTGCACGCCCCGAGTGCGGTCGATCTGGAGCAGTTCACGCTGGATGTGGTGCATGCGGTTCACGAGACGGCGCCGGTCGGTCTCGAGCTGGGTTTCGCCCGGTCCACGGGTCCCGATGCCGCCGCCCTGCTGGGAGAGGGCCTCGTCGGTGCGGCGTAGGCGCGGCAGTCGGTACTGTAGGAGGGCCAGCTCCACCTGGGCCTTGCCCTCGGGGGTACGGGCGTTCTGGGCGAAGATGTCCAGGATCACGGCCGTGCGGTCGATCGCGGTGCGACCCAGGATCTTCTCCAGGTTTCGCTGCTGGGCCGGCGAGAGGTTGTGCTCGAAGACGACCGTGTCCGAATCGACGGCGAGGCAGATCTCGGCCAGCTCCTGGACCTTGCCCGAACCGAGGAACGTCGCCGGGTCGGGAGTGTCGCGGCGCTGCACGACGCGCGCGACGACGTCGGCGCCGGCCGTGTCCACGAGCAGGGCCAGCTCGTCGAGCTGGCGGTTCAGTTCGTCGGCGCTGACCCCGGGGAACTGCACGCCCACGAGCACGATGCGCTCGCGGAACGTGCGGTCGATGAGGGTCTCGGGTATATAGGTCACGTCTCGAGCCATTCCACGTCGGCCACGAAGCGCACCGGGCCGCTCAACGTGGCCTGGTCCCCCTCGAGCTGGACCCGCAGCGGGCCCCCGGGATTGTGCACCACCACGTCGTGGTCGCACAGTCCCACCCGATGACAGACCGCGGCGGCGGCGTAGGAGCCGGTGCCGCAGGCCAGCGTCCAGCCGACGCCGCGTTCGATGACGCGCATGTCCAGGTTGGCCCGGTCGAGCACCGTCACGAACTCGACGTTGGCCCCGCCCTCGATGCTCGACATCCGCTCGGCGATCGCTTCGCGCTGCACGTCAGGCCACGTGACCTCGTCGCGCACGACGACGTGGGGGTTGCCGACGTTGGCGACGCCCAGCGCGCCCTCGAGGTCGTGACCGAACGTCACCGCGCCCATCGCGACGCCGCCGTAGCCGGCGTCGCCCTTCATCTCGAGGGTCACCGTGCGCCCCCCGGCCGAGGTCTGCACCTCGAGCGAATTCCAGGATCCCCCGGTCACCCGGCGTACGGCCGCGGCCATGCAGCGGATGCCGTTGCCCGACATCTCGGCCAGCGACCCGTCGGCGTTGTAGAGCACCATCGACACGACGTCGCCGAGGGTCGCCACGATCAGGCCGTCGGCGCCGACGCCCGTCGAGCGTGCGCAGACCGCCCGGGCGTGCTCGGGCCCCCACCACGCCGCCGCGTCGTCGGTCACGTCGATCAAGAAATCGTTACCCGCGCCGTGCCATTTCTGAAGGGTTCGAAGCGCCACTACCGCTCAGTCTCTCACGAAGCCGTCGGCGCTACCAAGCACGTCGACCAGGCGCCCCTCGGCGGCGAGCGGGTCGTCGAACCACTCGATGCGCGGGTCGCGCGAGAACCAGGATCGCTGGCGGCGCGCGAGACGGCGGCTCTGGGTGATGGCCTCGTTCACGCACTGCTCCAGCGGAGCGCCCGCTTCGACGTGGCGCAGCAACTCGCGATACCCGACGGCCTGACGGGCGGTGCGACTCAGGCCCCGCGGCGAGGCCGCGAGGGCCGCCACCTCCTCAACCAAGCCCCCCTCGAGCCAGTTCCGAAAGCGCGCCTCGATGCGCTCGTCGAGGTGGTCGGGGTCCGCGCGCAGCCCGACCTGCACGACGCGCACCGGCCCGTACGTGCGCAGCCCCGCGCCGTAGCTCGAGAAGGGACGTCCGGAGCCCACGGTGACCTCGAGCGCGCGCACGACGCGCCGCGCGTTCGTCGCCTCCATGCGGCTCGCCGCGAGGGGGTCGAGGGCGACCAGCTCCTCGTAGAGCGTGGCCAGGTCGCTCGCCGCGCGGGATTCCAAGTTCGCGCGCACCTCGGGATACTGCGCGGGGATGTCGAGGTTGTCGAGCACGGCCCGTCCGTACAGGCCCGTGCCGCCGACGTAGAGGGCCGCGCCGCCGCGCCGCCACAGGTCGGCGACGACGTCGCGGGCGCAGCGTTGGTAGGCGGCGACGGTGAACTCCTCGCTCGGGTCGATGAGGTCGAGCAGGTGGTAGGCGACCTCGGCCCGTTCGCTCGCCGTGGCCTTGGCCGTGGCGATGTCCATGCCCCGATAGACCGTCATCGCGTCGACGGCCACGATCTCGACGTCGCCGCGACGCGACAGCGCCAGGCGGTGGGCCAGGGCCGACTTGCCCGTTGCGGTCGCGCCGACCAGGGCGACGGCCAGGCCGCCGTGGTTGTTCACGTACTCAGGAGTGGAATACGCACCTTGTGACGCGGCGCGCGAACGACGTGGGAGAGTTCGCCGATGAGGTGGTAGGGCGCGCCGTGGATCACGTCCACCATCACGAGGGAGCCGGCTCGGATCGCCGACCCGCTGGACGCGAAGTGGATCAGCTTGCCCTGTCGGGTGCGGCCCGAAAGCATCCGGTCGTTGCGGCGCGACGGTCCTTCGACGAGCACCTCCTCAGTGCGCGCGACACGGCCCTCGTGTTTGCGCAGGGCCGAGCGGTCCAGGACCTGCTTGAGCCGCTCGAATCGCTCCTTGATCACCTCGGGCGCGACGAAGTCGTCGCCCATCGCCGCGGCGCGCGTGCCGGGACGGGGCGAGAAGATGAAGGTGTAGGCCGAGTCGTACTCGGCGTGCGCGACTACGTCCAGGGTCTCGTCGAACTCGGCGTCGCTCTCGCCGGGGAAGCCCACGATGAGGTCCGTGGTCACGGCCAGGTCGTCGATGGCGTCGCGCGCGTCGCGTAGGCGCGTCAGGTAGCGCTCGACGGTGTAGCCCCGTCGCATCGACGTGAGGACCCGATTCGAGCCCGACTGCAGCGGCAGGTGCAGCTGGGGACAGACCGCCGCCGTCTCGGCCATGGCCGCGATCGTCTCGGGACGCAGGTCCTTGGGGTGGGGACTAGTGAAGCGGATGCGCTCGAGACCCTCGACCTCGCCGAGGGCGCGCAGCAGTTGAGCGAAGAGCGGACCCCGTCTGGTGAGGTCGCGGCCGTAGGAGTTGACGTTCTGTCCGAGCAGGGTGATCTCGCTCACCCCGTTTCCCGCCAGCATCGTCGCCTCTTCGATCAGGTCATCGAAGGGCCGGCTGATCTCGCGCCCGCGCACCGCGGGCACGATGCAGAAGGCGCAGCTGTTGTCGCAGCCCGTCTGGATGGTCATCCACGCGGCGAAACTGAGCTCGCGCACGGCGTACAGGGCCGGGGCCATCTCGCGGTTGGCGGCCGGGTCGGGACCGTCGAGGACCTCGACGAGCGGTCCCTCGTTGCGCGCGCGCCGAAGCAGCGCGGGCGCGGAGGCCAAGTTGTGGGTGCCAAAGACGACGTCGACCCAGTTGGCCCGTTCGAGGATCTCGCCACGGGCCTGTTGGGCCATGCACCCGCCGACCGCGATCTGCATCTCGGGGTGGCGATCCTTCATCGACTTGAGTTGACCGAGGGCGCTGTAGAGCTTGAGGTCGGCGTTCTCGCGAATCGTGCAGGTGTTGAGGACCACGACGTCGGCCTCGGCGCCCTCGTCGGCCGGCTCGAGGCCGTCGGCCACCATCAGCCCGGCCAGACGCTCGGAGTCGTGTTCGTTCATCTGGCAGCCGAACGTCCTAATCGAGAAGGTTTTTGGCCGGGCCACCCCTCCATCCTACAGAGGGGCTTTTAGATCCTCGTGGGCCGCGTCGTAGGTGACACCGACGCCCGCGAACACCACGCAGACGAGCCCCGCCAGAACCCACGCCGTCACGTGTTCGTGCAGCAGCATCCACCCGAAGAAGAACGCGACGGCCGGCTCCGTGGACCACAGCACGCTCACGATCGACGGCTTGAGATGACGCAAGGCCTGCATCTCGAAGCCGAAGCCCAGCACCGTCGCCATGACGCCCACGAGCAACAGGCGACCGAGGAGCGCAGGATGGCCGAACACGACGGGCGCCGCCCCGACCCCGAGCGGCAGCGTCAGCAGCGCCGCGATGGCCATCGCGACGGCGAGACCCCCGAAGCCGGTGGAGTGGCCGCCGACGCGATGCGACGCGAACGAGTACAGCGCCCAACAGGCGCCGGCCAACGCGGCGAAGAGCGCCCCGACGAGCGTGATCCCGCCACCGGGACGGGTCAGGGCCAGCACGCCCAGTCCGGCGAGGGCCACGAAGGCGTAGTGGCGCAGCGACCGCTTGGCGAGCGCGGCGACCAGGAACGGGCCCATGTACTCGATCGCCGTGGCGGTGCCGAGGGGAATGCGCGCGATCGCCTGGTAGAAGCTCTGGTTCATCACCGCCGTCGTCACCCCGAGCGTGATCGCCCCGAGCCACTGGCGTCGGTTCCACCGATGAACCTTCGGCCGAGTGAGCGCCAACAGCACGACCGCGCCGAACCCGAAGCGCCACGAACTGGCCGCGGCCGGTCCGACCGCGGCGAAGGCCGGTCGCACGATCGCGGCCGACCACTGGATCGCCGCCGCCGAGGCGAGCACCAACGTCGACCCGCGCAGCGCGTGGCTGCGCGAGGTCCCGGTCGGCCCGTTCAACGCGTGACGAGTCCGGTGAGATCGGCGCGCAACGACAGGACCGATCCGGCCAGGCCCTCAGAGTCGAGGAAGGCCCGGGCGGCGGCGCTGACCGCGTCGACGTCGACGGAGGTCGTGATGCCCAGCATCGCCGATCCGGCCCCCGACCAGCACGACGCCAGCGCTCCGGCTTCGCGCAACGTCGCGAGCAGCGGCTGGGCGAAGGCCAGCAGGGGCATCCGGTACGGCTGGTGCAGATAGTCGTCCATTGCCGAACGAACGAAGTTGTGGTGGTCGGCGAGGCCGGCGATCAACAGGCCGAGCGCGTTGAGGTTGCGCACCGCGTCCTCGAAGGGCACCTGCTCGGGCAGCACCCGACGGGCGTCGGCGGTCGACAGCTCCTGGTCGGGCACGACGACGACGAAGCGCCAGGCCTCATCGAGGGCCAGTGATCGCACGATGATGCCGTCGCGCTCGCTGCAGCTGGCGACGACCAACCCCCCACGCAGGGATGCGGCGGCGTTCTCGGCGTGACCGTCGACCATCGACGCGATGCGCAGCGGGTCCTCCGCGCCCGCGGCGGCCGCGGCGGCGAGGGCGAGGGCCGCCGATGAACCGAGCCCCCGCGACAGCGGGATGGACGAGTTGACGTGGATCTTGAAGTTGGTGTGGCCCAAGACGCCCTGCGCCGTGGTCACCGCGAGGTGGCGCTCATCATCGAAGAGGCCCGATCCGAAGCCCTCGCTGGTGATCTCCAGGGCGTCGGAGGGTTCGATCTCGACCTCCACGTACAACTCGAGCGCCACGGCCAGCGAGTCGAAGCCGGGACCGAGGTTGGCCGAGCTGGCGGGGGCGCGCGCGAACATCTAGTTACAGTATGCGCTGCCAGAGTGTCGGCGGCGCGGCGCCCCCACGGGCCACGAGAGCGATCCGTCGTGGCGTCGGCGCGTGGATGACCAGCCAGCCCACGATCTCCTCGCGACGTATCGGTCCAGTCAATCGCTTCATCGACAGCGTGACCGGCAACGGGCGTCGAAGGTCGGCCCACTTGATGGCGAAGGTTACGTCCACCTGAAACGTCGCACGACTCCGCGCCCAGCCGACGCTGCCGCGTACCAGCACCCGCACCCGCGTCGGATACCGGGGGAACGTGGTGCTCAGTGCCGAATGCGCGAGGGCGAGGGCCGCGTCGCCGGCCGGTCCGAGCAGGTCACCGCCCTCTTGACCGAGCACGACCGCGTAGAGCGTCTGGGTGGTCGTGCCCTGAATGAAGGTCATGGCCATCACGTCGCACCCGCCGGCCTGCGCGGTGCGGCCCGACTTGACGCCGATGACGTTGTCGGTGCCGACGTAGGGCGTGAAGGAGTTGACGGTGCCGGCCTCGGGCAGCGTGACGCTCGACTGGTCGACGATCGCGCGCACCAGCGGCGACTTCATCAGCACCACCGCAAGCTCGCCCTGGTCGAGGGCGGTCGACACCG
>JBEKKW010000085.1:0-7597 GCA_050010495.1 Acidimicrobiales bacterium | reverse complement strand
GCGACCGACCGGCACGCCCTCGAGGTGCTCGCCGACACGAATTCGCAACTCTTCGACGCGTCGACGATCGAGCTGCGCGTCGTCACTCGACGTCATCGAGTCCCCCGAGCATGTGGCCCAGTCGTTCCCGCTTCGTGCGCAGGTAATCGATGTTGAAGGCCGTGGGGCTGCTCTCAAGCGGCACGCGTTCGACGATGTTGAGACCGAAGCCCTCGAGGCCACCGTACTTCGAGGGGTTGTTCGTCATCACCCGCATCGAGGTGACGCCCAGGTCGACGAGGATCTGCGCGCCGATGCCGTACTCGCGCGAGTCGACCGGCAGGCCCAGCTCGATGTTGGCGTCCACGGTGTCCGAGCCGTCCTCCTGGAGTGCGTAGGCGCGGATCTTGTGGCCCAGGCCGATGCCCCGTCCCTCGTGACCGCGCAGGTACACCACGACCCCCGCGCCCTCGGCCGCGATCTTGGCCAGGGCGGTATGCAGCTGGGGCCCGCAGTCGCAGCGCATCGAACCCATCACGTCGCCGGTCAGGCACTCGGAGTGCACGCGCACCAGCACCTCGGGCGTCGTCGAGATATCGCCGTAGACGAGGGCCAGGTGCTGCTCGCCGTCGAGGACCGACTCGAAGACGTAGGCCTGGAACTGGCCGTGCTCGGTGGGCAGGGACGACTCGGCGACCCGGCGCACCAGCTTCTCGTGGTGGCGGCGATAGCGGATGAGGTCGGCGATCGAAATCAGCGGCAGCTGGTGTTCGGCGGCGAAGACCTCGAGTTCGGGCAGTCGGGCCATGCCCGACTTGTCGTGCGTCACGATCTCGCACAGCACCCCCGAGGGGAACTTGCCGGCGAGGCGGCACAGGTCGACGGTCGCCTCGGTGTGGCCGGCCCTCTTGAGCACGCCGCCGGCGCGGTAGCGCAGGGGGAAGATGTGGCCCGGTCGGTTGAGGTCGTTCGCCCGGGTGCTCGGGTCGATCAGGGCCCGCACGGTGGCCGCGCGGTCGGCCGTCGAGATGCCGGTCGACGTGCCGTGGCGGTAGTCCACCGAGACGGTGAAGGCGGTGCGCTGGGCCTCGGTGTTGGCCACGACCATGAGCGGTAGTTCCAGTTGGTCGGCCCGCTCGGACTCGAGCGGCACGCAAAAGACGCCCGACGTGTGCTCGAGGAAGAAGGCCATGTTCTCGGGCGTCACGTCCTGGGCCGCCATGATCAGGTCGCCCTCGTTCTCGCGATCCTCGTCGTCGACCACCACGACCATGCCACCCCGGCGGATCTGGTTAATCGCCTCTTCGATGGTTGCTAGCGCCATTAGACCTCCACATCTATACGTATATCTTCGCCGATGCGCTGCACGTCCACCAGCCGACCGCGGCGCAGCGCAGAAATGGTCGGTGTCGACAGGGTTTTGAGGGCCCCGAGGGTGCCCTGGGCGCCGGCCAGGGCCGGCGCCTGGTACCAGACGACGTGGTTCACGAGGCCGGCCTCGAGAAAGGCGCCCGTGGTGGTCGGGCCCCCCTCGATCAGGACCTGGAGGACGTCGTGCTCGGCCAGTTCGTCGAGGATGAGACCGAGCTCGCCCTCGCGCTCGAGGCAGGGTCGCACCCGCGCGCCCTCGGGGGCGCGCCCGAGCACGACGCGCAACGGCTCGAGCACGATGTCGTCGAGGCGGGCCGTCAACCGAGGGTCGTCGAGTCGCACCGTGGCGGCGCCGACGATGATGGCCTGGCTCTGGGCGCGCACCACGTGGGCGTCGCGCCGCGCCGCCTCGCCGGTGATCCACTGGCTGGTGCCGTCGGCCATGGCCACGACGCCATCGAGCGTGGAGGCGATCTTGGCCACGACGTAGGGCCGTCCCGTCACCCGGTGCCAGAGATAGGCGGCCAATTGGGCCCGCACCATCGCCTCCTCGACGCCCACCTCGACGTCGACGCCCGAGGCCCGCAGCTGTTCGATGCCGCGGCCCGCGACGCGGGCGTCGGGGTCGACCGTGCCCACGACGACGCGCGAGATGCCGGCCGCGACGATGGCGTCGGTGCAGGGGCCGGTGCGTCCCTCGTGACAGCACGGCTCGAGGGTGACGACCATGGTCGCGCCGCGCGCCCGATCGCCGGCCCGGCGCAACGCGACGATCTCGGCGTGCGCCTCGCCGGGCACCTGCGTGCTCCCTTCGGCGATCACCGCCCGGTGCTCGCCCACGATCAAGGCCCCGACCCAGGGGTTGGGCGGGGCGTGGTAGCGGGCCTTCTCGCCGGCCCGCACCGCCAACGACATCAGGTCGGCGTTGGTGATCACGGCCGGGCGGCCTGCGCCGCGTCGCGCAGCCGCGCCGCCGCCTCGAGGGGCTCGGGCCGCGAGAAGATCGCCGAGCCCGCGACCAGGACGTTGGCTCCGGCGCGCACCGCGACCGGCGCCGTCGCCACGTCGATCCCGCCGTCCACCTCGATGTCCACGGCCAGGGAGTTGGCGTCGACCTCGCGACGGGCGCTGACGACCTTGTCCATCACGTCGACCATGAACGACTGCCCGCCGAACCCGGGGAAGACGGTCATCAACAACAAGAGGTCGATGGCGTCCAGGAAGGGGGCGACGCGATCGAAGGGCGTATCGGGATTGGCCGCGAGCCCCACCCGCAGCCCGAGCGCGTGCGCGTCGTCGATCAGTGAACGCGTCGCGCCGACCTCGACGTGCACCGTGCAGCCGTCGGCGCCGGCCTGGGCGAAGGCCTCGAGGTACCGACCGGGCTCGCTCATCATCAGGTGACAGTCGAAGAAACGGCCGCTGTACTTGCGCAACGACGCGACGACGGGCGGCCCGATGGTGACGTTGGGTACGAAGTGGCCGTCCATCACGTCCACGTGCAGCCAGTCGGTCTGGGCGTCGACGCCCTCGACGGCGAGCGCCAGCGCCCCGAAATCGGCGGACAGTATCGAGGGCGCCAGCCGCAGTAGGCCGGTCGCACCGGGATCGATTGACGTCACAAAATCAGCCTAGGAGCAAGGGCCTGGCGCTACGACCATGTCGCCGCGGCGGCGTCGAGCCTCGCGCCGGCCCACCACGCCGACGCCGACATCACGCGCGACCCCTCCGCTTGCACCTCGTCGAGCGCGATCGCGCCGTGCGCACCGACGAGCACGACGTCGCCGCCGAGCACGAGCAGCGATCCGCTGACTTCTTCGTCGACCTCGAACTGGTGGGCGGTGATCACCCGGAGGCGACGTCCGTTGAGCACGGTGAAGGCCCGCTCCAGGCGCACTGTGCGCAGTAGCGTCGTCGGGTCCATCGAGGGAACCAGGTGGTACGTGTCGGCCGTGAGCTTCTTGGCGTACGTCGCGTCGCCCGCCTGGGGTCGCGGGTGCCACAACAGCTCGGGCGAGTTGAGCACCTCCACGAGCGCCTCGGCACCGAGCACCGCGAGCTCGGCGAGAAGCGCGCCGGCGCGCTTCTCGCCCACGGCCACGCGCCGCTCGAGGTGCACCGGTCCGGTGTCCAGCTGCTCTTCGAGCGTCATCACCGAGACGCCCGTCTCCTCGTCGCCGGCCAGGATGGCCCGCTCGACCGGAGCGGCGCCGCGCCAGCGCGGCAGCAACGAGAAATGCACGTTGAGCATCGGCACCCGCTCGAGCAACGCCGCGCTGACCAGGGCCCCGTAGGCCACGACGACCCCGCGCTGCACGCCGAATCCCTCGAGCTCGCCGAGCGAGTGGCGCACGCTAAGGCCGAGCGCTTGGGCGGCCACCTTGACCGCGCTGGGCGACGGCTCGCCCCCGCGCGATCGCCGCGTGTCGGGACGGGTCACCACGACGGCCACGTCGTGCCCGGCGTCAACCAGCGCGCGCAGCGAGGGGACGGCCGGCTCGGGCGTGCCGAGGAAGGCGAGGCGCATCTACTCGCTGAAGAGCCGGTGCACGCCGTCGGGGTCGTGGGCGCCGATCTGGACGCGGCGCTCGCGCAACTCGATCTTCGCCTCCCGGCGCTGGTCGGCGTCGAGGCGGTCGATCAGCAGCACCCCGAGCAGGTGGTCCATCTCGTGCTGGAAGATTCGCCCCCGGTACTGGTCGGTCTCGACGTCGATCTCGTTGCCGTCGAGGTCGTAGCCCTTGAGGTGGACCCGGTCGGGACGGGTGATGTCCCAGCTCATGTTGGGCACCGAGAGGCAGCCCTCGTGAAAGGTCCACTCCCCGTCGGTCTCGACGATCGTGGGGTTGACGATGACGAACGCTCCGTCGCCCTCGCCCTCGTCGTAGACGAACAGCCGCTTCTGCACGCCGACCTGGTTGGCCGAAAGGCCGACCCCGGGCGCGTCGTACATGGTCTCGATCATCGACTCGGCCAACGCGCGGATGGCGCCGTCCACGTTCTCGACTTCGGTCGTGGCCTCGTTCAAGACGGGGTCACCGTAGAGGCGGATTGGCAGCAGGCTCACCTCACCACGATATCGTCCGGGTCCGGACGCGCTCAGCGTCACTGCACCGCGACGCGCACCCTGGCACTCGGGCGCGTCGTCTGGCGCAGGGCCTCGCCCAGGACCGATTCATCGTTCGCGCGAAGTTCGAAACCGGTCGCGGTCGCCGTGACGCTCACCGCCGGATCGCGCAGGTTCGCCACGAACTCCTCGGCCCCCTCGCCCGAGACCTCCGCGAACGCCCCGTAGGGCGCCAGCCCCAGCAGCTTCGCCACCTCGACGTCGTCACGGATGATGTCACTCAGGTCACCGCCGAGCAGGCCCGCGAGCACCGGATCCTCTCCCCGGCGCGTCTGCAGCACCACGAGACCGCGCCCCTCACGCCTCGGCCCCACGAGCCGTCCGGCCTTGCCGACCGCCGTGACCGCCGAGCGGCGCGCCGAGTCGCGCGGCGCGAGCAGGTACTGGTCAAAGTCCACGAAGACCACCACCGCGCACCGTCGCACCCGCTGCCACACGGCCTCGGTGCCGACCACGACGCGCGCGAGCGGCGTGCGGGCGTCAAAGGCGGCCGTCACCTCGCTGACCTCCTGGGCGAGCTGCGCGGCGACGTCGCGCGCCAGCGTGGTCACGCCGACGCGGACCCGTCGAAGTTTCGTCGCCCCGCAGGCGCGACAGTAGTTGGCGCGCGGTTCGTGACGCTGCGCGCAGGCGACGCGTTCGTCGACCTCCTCCTCGCCCTGCGCGCAGATCGCGCAGCGGGCCAATTCGCCGCACCTCTTGCACGCGAGCAGCCGTCCGGTGCCCAATCGCTGCAGCACGACGCATACGGCGACGGCCTCGTCACCGGCCAGGGCCCGGTGCGCCGCCGTCAGGGCCGCGGCAGAGAGCACGCCGTCGTGGGGGTCGCTGACGCGCCGGTCGACGACCTCGACGCGGGGCCATCCACCGGCCAGGCCCTCCTCCACGACGAAGTCGCCCCCGTCGAGCAGGACCGGCGACGGGACCATCGACGTGCACCACAGCGGGGCGCCCTCGCGCGCGCAGCGCTCGCGCACCATCGTGGTGGCGTCCCAGGTCGGCGCGGCCTGGGAGCGGTAGGCCTCGTCGTCGGCGTCGACGATCACCGCGCCGGCCACCACCGGCACGGGGGCGAGGGCCGTCCCGCGCGGGCCGACGACGACCGGCCAGCCGGCGCGCATGCGGTCCCACTGCTCCTCGCCCGACGCCACGGCGCAGCCGCGCTGCTCGAGGCGCCCGCGCAGGCGCTGGGCCCAGCCCTCGGTCGGCACCAGCACCACCAGTGAACCCTCGCGACCCTCACACTGCGCGTAGGCGCCGAGGATCAACGCCAGCGGGTCGGTCGTGGGCGACAGCTGCAGCACGCCGGGCGGCGCGCGCCACGAGCCGCGCGCGACCTCATCGCTCAGCGGCCCCTTCGCCGGCGGCGACGGCAAGGTCGTGACCAGACGTTTCGGCGAGGCGGCGAGCAGGAATCGCGAGAGCGGGCTGTACCAGCGTTCACTCGCCCACGTCAGCAGCGCCAACAACGAGGGCGGTGGGCCGTACCCGAGCCATTTCGTGAGCGCCTTGAGTTCGCGCTCGGGCGCCACCTCCCCGGTCACCCACCCGCGCACCGAGCGGTTGTTGAAGTCCACGCGCACCCGGTCGCCCAACGCGACCTGGGCCGTCTTGTCGGTGACCGCGTAATCGAAGGGCCGATCGACCGCCGCGACCTCGGTGACGATCCGAACCGCGCGCGGCGCCACTACGACAGGGACAGTTCCCGGCGCAGGTCGTCCAGTCGGGGCGTCTGCTCCCAGGTGAAGCCCTGGTCGCCGCGGCCGAAGTGGCCGTAGGCGGCGGTGCGCAGGTACATCGGACGGCGCAGGTCGAGGTCGCGGATGATGGCGGCCGGACGCAGGTCGAAGATCGCGTCGACGGCCTTGGCGATCTTCGCGCGGTCGACGACCTCGGTGCCGAAGGTCTCCACGAGCACCGATACCGGCCGGGCCACGCCGATGGCGTAGGCGACCTGGACCTCGCAGCGCTGCGCCGCGCCCGAGGCGACCACGTGCTTCGCCACCCAGCGCGCCGCGTAGGCCGCGGAGCGGTCGACCTTGGAGGGATCCTTGCCCGAGAAGGCACCGCCGCCATGGCGGGCCATGCCGCCGTAGGTGTCGACGATGATCTTTCGTCCCGTCAGGCCGGTGTCGGCGTGGGGCCCGCCCAGCACGAACTTGCCCGAGGGGTTCACGTAGACCTTCATCGAACTGGTGTCGAGGTCGCCCGGCAGCATCGGGCGGATGACGTGCTCCATCAGGTCGGGCCGGATCTCGTCCTCGGTGGCGAAGATGTCGTCGTGCTGGGTCGAGATGAGCACCGTGTCCACGGCGACCGGACGGCCCTCCTCGTAGGCAATGGTGACCTGGGTCTTGCCGTCGGGGCGCAGGTAGGGCACCAGGCCCGAGCGGCGCACCTGGGCCAGGCGCATCGAGAGGCGGTGGGCCAGCCAGATGGGCAGCGGCATGAAGTCGTCGTTGTCGTCGCAGGCGTAGCCGAACATCATGCCCTGGTCGCCGGCGCCCAGCGCGTTGAGCGCGTCCTCGCTGCCGATGCCCGAGCGGTGCTCGAGGGCGACGTCGACGCCGCCAGCGATGTCGGGGCTCTGCTGGTCGAGCGAGACGAGCACGGCGCAGGTCGCGCCGTCGAAACCCTTGGCCCCGTCGTCGTAGCCGATGTCGAGGATCGTGCGGCGCGCGATGCCCTGGATGTCGATGGTGGCGGTGGTGGTGATCTCCCCGGCCACCACGCACAGGCCGGTCGTCAAGAGGGTCTCGCAGGCGACCCGCGCTAGCGGATCCTGGGTCAGTATGGCGTCGAGCACGCTGTCCGAGACCTGATCGGCCATCTTGTCGGGGTGGCCCTCCGTGACCGACTCCGAGGTGAAGAGGGTGCGATCGCTCATGTGGCTCCTTGGGACAACAATGAAGCCACCCTAGTCAAGATCTCCAACGAAACGGCTTCTTTCGAGCGCAGCGAGACCCGCTGGACGGCTCCGTCGCGATCGAGGATCACGACCTCGTTGGTCTCGTGCTCGAAGCCCGCCCCCGGGGCCGAGACGTCGTTGACGATCAGCAGGTCCACGCCCTTGCGCTCGAGTTTGGCCCGCGCGTGTTCGATCACGTGGTCGCTCTCGGC
>JBEKKW010000084.1:0-7658 GCA_050010495.1 Acidimicrobiales bacterium | reverse complement strand
CGCCCTCTACCGCGACATGGGCTACCAGGAGATCGTGGCTTTCAACGACGAGCCCAACGCCCACCACTGGTTCGAGAAGCACCTGGCGCCCCTCACGCCGAGCACGGCGACCACCACCCTTCGCGCGCGCAAGAAGAAACGCAAGTCCTAGGGGTCCCCCTTGGCCGTCATGTACGACCGTCGCGGTCCGGACGACGACGTGCCCGACGAATAAGACGCACTAGGCGGCGAAGCAGCCGGTCGCCGGTGAACTCGTGCCGTACGTGCCGTGCGACGCGGTGCCCCTCGCGGGCAGCACGTTCAGTGTCGAACCGTCCCAGATGATGCGGTAGTAGATCGGGCTCTCGGGCCACGCTTGTAGGTAGGGACCGCCGTTGGCCGTGGACGTCGCCCACGCGGTGCCGGCCGCGGGGCGCGATCCATTGAGCGCCTCGTAGTCGGTGATCGCCGCTTCGAGGGCCGCGTAGTTCACCTGGCAGGCCGAGACCGCGGCCTCCTGGGCCCCGTCCTCGGCCGTGGCCGGGACCGTCGTGGTGGTCGCGCCGGCGACGGCCGTGGTGGTGACGGTCGAGGAGGGTGAGCCGCCGAGCGTGTTGAGCATCACGGCCGCCATCACGCCGAGGATCACGAGCGTGATGAGCGTGCCGATCAAGGCGACGCCGCGCTCGGCGACGTGGCCCCGGTTCGCGTGACGATTGCGGTGTTCGGGTGCGCCCATCGGGGCCCATAGTACCGGCGCGCCCTTAACACCGTCTCCAAGTTTGTCGGTATGTTGTGGCGAAACCCGCTCGAGGGCGACACGTTGCGCCGCCGTTTCGCACTCGTTGTGGAGCCGTTGGCGAGCGGTGATCGCGGCGGCCGGCTCAGCCGGCGCGGTCACAGGTGATCGCCAGGGCCTGCTCGAGATCCTTGACCAGGTCCTCGTGCGCCTCGATCCCGACCGAGAGCCGGATGAGCGCCTGCCCCGCCCCCTCGCGAGCCTGGTCCTGATACTGGCGCTGGTCGCTCCACATCGCGGCCGGCCGGGTGGCGATCGAGTGGACCGAGCCGAGGCTCGCGGCCCGGCTCGTCAGACGGAGCGCGTCCAAGAGACGGTCGGCCCGCTCCGCTCCCCCGCTCGGTGCGAAGGAGAGCAGTCCGCTGAACCCCGTCATCTGCGCTCGGGCCAACTGGTGCTGGGGGTGGCTCGCCAGTCCCGGGTAGCGGACCTCGAGCACCTCGGGGTGGCCCTCCAAATAGTGGGCCAACGCCAGCGCGTTCTCGTTGTGGCGCGCCACGCGCACGTCGAGCGTGCGCAGTCCGCGCAGCAGGAGCCAGGCGTCGAAGGGGCCGAGCACCGAGCCGACCGCGAGGTGGGTGCGCCAGACCTGCTCGAGCAAGTCCGTCTCCCCGGCGATGACGCCGGCCGAGACGTCGGAGTGGCCCCCGAGGTACTTGGTCGCGCTGTGCCAGACGAGGTCGGCGCCGAGGGCCAATGGCCGCTGGTTGATGGGTGTCGCCACCGTGTTGTCCACGGCCACCAGCGCGCCGTGTTCGTGGGCCGCAGCGGCGAAGGCCGCGAGATCGGTCAACTCGAGCAGCGGGTTGCTCGGCGTTTCTAAGAAGACCAGACGGGTCTCGGGTCGCAGCGCCGCGGTGAAGGCGGCGAGGTCGACCTGGTCGACCTGGGTCGTCGTCACGCCGTAGCGCGCCAGGAGGTTGGTCGCCAGGTTGGTGGTGCCGGGGTAGGTGGTGCGCTGGATGATCACGTGGTCGCCCTGGGTCAGCAGCGCCAGGGCCAGCGTCGTCACCGCCCCCATGCCGCTCGCGGTGACGATGGCGCGCGGAGCCCCCTCGAGCGCGGCCACCACCTCGGCGACCTGGCTGTGGTTGGGCGTGCCGTAGCGGATGTAGAACTCGTCGGAGAACCTCTTGGTGGCGACGTCGAGGAACTCCTCCTTCGAGTCGGTCGCGAAGGTCGAGGCCTGGAAGATCGGGGGCACGATCGCCCCCTCGCGGGTCACCGCGTCGGCGTGGATGGCCCGGGTGCCGGGCCGGTCCTCGGACGGGTCGCTCATGGGGTCCGAGTCTTGACGATTGTGCGCGCACCGTCAAGTTGATCGGTCACCGCGTAGCGGCGTGCACGGCGCGGCTAACGGGGGTCGGGCCGGTCGACGTTCCAGTGGCGCGCCACCGTCGCGAACCACCCTCCGTCCGGGCGCGCCAGCAACGAGAAGCGGCTGATGACGCGCTGGCCGCCGTGCTGGTCGCCGTAGAGCACGTCGAGCACCAGTCGCTCGCGCCCCTCGATGAGCTCGCGCACCTGGGCGAACTCCGCCTCGCCGGGGTCGCGGTAGGCCCCCTGGAAGAAGCTGACGTCGCCGGCGGCGACGTAGAGGTCGCGCGTGAGGCGGCGGAACTGCTCGAGGTCCGGGCGGCCCATCGCGCCCAGGTCCCGCCCGAACTCGATGCGCCACCCGTGCAGCACGGCGAGGCCGGTGCCCACGTTGCGCACCGACATGGTGAGGTAGATGGACCCGTCGGTCGCCTCCGCGGTCGCCCCACTACCCGGGACCGAGACGTAGTGCTGGTCCATGAAACTGACCTTGATCGCGGGGTCTTCGAGACGCGAGGGCATGAGCAGCGGCCGGATCTGCGCGAGCAAGGCCTGCTCGGCGACGCGGGCCGCGCGATTGGCCGAACGGACCGAGGCGAAGGTGGCACTCGCGAGCACCAGCGTCCCTCCGCCGGTCGTCAACGCCGAGATCATCACCCAGTCGGTCATCGGCCCATCGTACGGTGCCGCGACGAGATGGTTCCCACACAGTTCGTCAGAAGTTCACTTGCGTTCGCGCCGACTGCGTCCTAGGTTCACCGCTAACTGGACCAAAGGAGAGATATGAGCGTCATCGTCATCATGAAGGTTCCCGGCGACACCAACGCGTTCCGGGAGTTCTTCGAGTCGCACAAGCACGAGATGGACGAGATCAGCGAAAAGGCGCGCGACATGGGTTGCCTCACGCACACGTTCACCCAGGGCGAGAACGTGACCGTCGCCGTCGACCACTGGGAGTCGGCCGAGGCGTTCGAGAAGTTCTCCAGCATGCCCGAGATCGCCGAGACGATGGCCAGCGCCGGAGCCTCCGGTCCGCCGACGATCGAGATCTACGAGGTAATCGACACTGTCGAATCCTTCTAGGCCGCTACGTCGACGGGGCCACGAACGCACGAGTGGCGTGCCCCAGATGGGACACGCCACTCGAGTGAAGCGCCGTAGTTACGACGGCTGACCGGGGTGCGAGGGGGGCGTACCCAGTGCCAGTAGCGCCGTGCTACGTGCGACGATCGCGTTGCCGAGGGCCAGCTCGTAGGTGAGACGGGCCGTGCGGGCCTGCGCTCCCGTGGTCGCCGCGGCCAGGGACGCCGACAGCGTCGTCTGCGCAGCTACCACGCTCGCGCGGAAGGCGATGTTCGCCGACTGGATGCCGTCCACGTAGGCCGTGCCGTTGTAACCGGCCGGTGGGGGCGGCGGCGTGCCGGCGGCCGTGATCGCCGTGACGCGCGCGTTGAGCGCCGCCTCGATCGAAGCCTCGAATGCCGCGTAGGCCGCCTGACGCTCGGTCTTGGTCGTCGCCGTCGCGAGCGCCACCTGCAAGGTCGTGCGCGCACTCTCACGTGAAGTCCGGAACGTGGTGTTGATGCTCTTCAGGCCCTGGACGTAGGTGACCCACGTCGCGTGCCAGGTCGTCCACGCCGTTGAGGTCGTGACCGAGGTGTTCGTTGACGAACCGTCAGCGAACGCGACGGCGGGAACGCTGATGCCCAAGGCAGCGACCACCGCAACAACCGCAATGGAACGGGTTGCAATGCTTTTCATGAGTTCTCCTTTCACAAGAACACTGCAACCGTAGGAAAGGGACTTGTGAATCGGGTGTGAGGAGGCTGTTCGATCACCGAGAGATCCCTGCAAAGTCGATGAGAATCGCGGGCCCGGGACCGGCGAGCGCCAGAGCGACACTTCGGGGAGTGTCCGTGGACGATTGTTGTGAACCAGTTGCGAGAGCGTTGCCACTGGGCCGGTTATCGCGCCGTACGCTGGAAAATGACTTTTCGCCCACTTCGCGAGCACGAGGGGAACGATGGCCATGTCGAGCGCGCACGTCGAACCGCGGACCACGCCGCGATGATCCGTCAGCGCCAACTGTGGCTGATCGCGGCCGCGATGATCACCCTGATAGCCGCGCTCGGCTCCGTGCTCGGCAGCCGCGAGGTCGCCGTCAACGACGCCCAGTCCTCGCGTCACCTCTTTGACGCCTCCTCGGCCAACATCGTCTCGACGTTGAACCTGGACATCGAACACGAACAGGACCTGGTTGTCACCATGGGCGCCTACTTCGTGACCTTTCCCGACGCCAACCAGCACCAGTTCCGTCAGTGGATGACCTCGCTCAAGGCGCTGCGGCGCTACCCCGAACTGCGCGGGGTCGCCGAGGTGATCATGGTCCCGCACGCGCAGCTGGCCAGTTTCGAAGCGGGCGCGCGGGCCAATCCGGCCGGCGCCCTCGGACCCGGTCACGCTTTCGTCGTCTCCCCGCCGGGCAGTCGCCCCTACTACTGCTTCGCCAAGGTCGAACTGACCCGCGCCGGCGCGGCCCAGGAGCCGGCCGGACTCGACTACTGCGATTCCCCTCTCGGCCCCCTGCTCATGAAGGCCCGCGACAACGCCCGGGGCGCCTTCCTGCCCTTCGGCTCGGGCGCCACCCAGGAGTTCGTCGTCGGATCGCCCGTCTACGCCACCGGCACCCCGCCGGCGACGCGGGCCGAGCGGCGCGCCGATTTCCTCGGCTGGACCGGCACGGAACTGGTCCCCGACGTCCTGCTCACCTCGGCCCTGCGGGGCCATTCCCACATGGCGGTCACCTTCCAGTTCCGTTCCGGGGCGATGTTCGCGCGCTTCCACGCCGGCAAGTCACCGGTGGGCGCCCAGTCGACCACCGTCAACCTGCACAACGGCTGGAGCGTGCAGACCTTCGCCGCCGTGAACAGCGGCTCCATCGGCGCCAACGCCAACTCACTCGCCCTCTTGCTGGTCGGGCTGGCCCTCAGTCTCCTGCTCGGCGCGATGATCTACCTGCTGGGCACCGGTCGCTCGAGGGCCCTGGTCCTGGTCCAGGAGCGCACCGCCAAACTCGAGCACCTGGCCCTGCACGACCTGCTGACCGGACTGCCCAACCGGGCGCTCATCCTCGACCGGATCGGCCAGGTGCTGGCGCGGGTGCGACGTGACCACACCAAGGCCGCCCTGCTCTTCGTGGACCTGGACAACTTCCGCGACATCAACGACACCCTGGGCCACGAAGTCGGCGACGAACTCCTGCGCCAGGTCGGCGCGCGCCTGAGCTCGATGCTGCGCGAGGGCGACACCGTCGGTCGACTGGGCAGCGACGAGTTCGTGGTCCTCGCCGAGGGGGCCTCCCTGCACCCCGACTCCGACGCCCTGGCCCAGCGCATCCTGGACGCCCTCACCACGCCGTTCGACCTCGAACAGTGCGAGGTGCCCCTCGTCATCTCGGCCAGCATCGGCATCGCCGAGGGCCTGCGCTCCCAGCCCGAGGAGCTGCTGCGCGACGCCAGCATCGCCATGGACCGCGCCAAGAGCCGCGGCAAGCGCCGCGCGGTGGTCTTCGCGCCCTTCATGCAGGAGGACGTCGTCGACAAGCGCACGCTGAGCGTGGATCTGCGCCGGGCCCTCGACGAGCACGAGTTCTTCCTGATGTACCAGCCCATCGTCGACCTCAAGTCGGGCCGGATCACCGGTGTCGAGGCCCTGCTGCGCTGGCGCCACCCCGAACGGGGCGTCATCCAGCCCGACGAGTTCATCCCGGCCCTCGAGTCGAGCGGGCTGATCGTCCCCGTGGGCCTCTGGGTGCTCCAGGAGGCCTGTCGCCAGGGGGCCACGTGGATCAGGGACGGCCTGCACCTGAGCCTTTCGGTCAACATCTCGGCCAAGCAGCTCGAACGGGACCGGATCGTCGACGACGTCAACACCGTTCTGGCCTCGAGCGGCTACCCGGCGCAGCTGCTCTCCCTGGAGTTGACCGAGACGACCTTAATGAACGACGCAGACGAGACCATCGAGCGCCTCCACCTGCTCAAGACCCTCGGCATCCGCCTGGCCATCGACGACTTCGGCACCGGCTACTCGTCGATGGCCTACCTGCGCCAGTTCCCGATCGACGTCATCAAGATCGACCGCAGCTTCATCTCCAACGTCGTCGACACCGTGGAGGCGGCCTCGCTCGTGCACACCCTGGTCCAGTTGGGCAAGGACCTGGGACTGCGCATCATCGCCGAGGGGGTCGAGACGGACGAGCAGCGCCAGAAGCTGATCGCCGAGGAGACCGACGCCGCCCAGGGCTACCTGTTCGCGCGGCCGCTGCTGCCGCAGGACATCCCGGCCCGTTTCCATCTGGGAACGACGGCGGCCCTGCAAACGGCGACCTAGCTCGACCACCGGGCCCGTGGTGGCATCCTGTCCAGTATTCGGTTAGCCTAACCAAAGTGATAACTCGCCTGGCCCCCCTCTCGATCTTCACGTGATCCCCACCTTCGTCATCTTCCTGCGTGAGGGCATCGAGGCCTCCATGATCGTCGCGATCCTGCTCTCCTACTTACAACGCATCGAGCAGCGCCAGCACTTCCGCGACGTCTACTGGGGCGTGGCCGCCGCACTGGTCCTCGTCTTTGGCGGCGGGGTCGCCGCCTTCGTGCTCATCAAGCAGTACGAGGGGTCCAACGTCCAGACCTACTTCGAGACGACCACCTACGTCGTCGCCGCGATCGTGCTCACCTACATGACCTTCTGGATGCAGAACCACGCGAAGGACCTGTCCAAGGAGCTCGAACGGCGCAGCAACCTCGCGCTCTCCAAGGGCACGCGCTGGGGCCTGGGGCTGCTCGCCTTCCAGGCCGTCGGCCGCGAGGGGCTCGAGACCATGGTCTTCACCCTGGCCATCATCTTCGCCAGTTCCAAACAGGCCGCCACGCCCGTGCACGGCAACCTGCTCCTGCTCGGGGCGGCGCTCGGCCTGGCGCTGGCGCTGGTGATCGCCTTCGCCATCTACCGCCTGGGCGCCAAGTTGAACCTGCGACGCTTCTTCCGCGTCCTCGGGACCGTGCTCATGGTCTTCGCCGCCGGCCTGTTGGCCGACGCCGTCGAGGACCTCCAGCAGCTGCACTGGCTCCCCTTCGGCGAGCACGTGCTGTGGGACTCGTCGTCGCTGGTGTCGGAGGGCTCGAGCTTGGGCGACGTGCTGCACTCCTTGGTGGGCTACGCCGACCACCCGACGGTGCTCCAGGTCATCGTGTGGGTGACCTACGTCACGTTGGCCACCTTCTTGTTCATGCGAATCGGACGAAACTCCGGTCGGTCCAAATCGGCGCCGGCGGTAGCATCGAGAGCAGTGTCGCCGGTGGCAGTCGAATCGGCCGAGCCACGGGACCTGTAGATGTCAACTGAACACTCCGCCACGGTCGACAAGTACCTCGAGACCATCTTCTACATCGCCTTCGAGGGCGAGAGCGTGCGGCCCGGTCGCCTGGCGTCGTGGCTCGACATCAGCCCGCCCACCGTGACCGAAGCCCTGCGCCGTCTCGAGCGCGACGGCTGGGTCGAGATC
>JBEKKW010000083.1:0-7737 GCA_050010495.1 Acidimicrobiales bacterium | reverse complement strand
GATGAAGCAGCGCGTGGCGATCGCGCGCAGCCTCGCCTACGAACCGGACGTGCTGCTGCTCGACGAGCCGTTCGCCGCCCTCGACGCCCAGACCCGTGAATCGCTCCAGGACGAGTTGCTGCGCATCTGGAGGCACACGGGCAAGACCATCGTGTTCATCACCCACGGGATCGACGAGGCGGTCTACCTGGGACAGCGCGTCGCGGTGATGACTGCACGACCGGGACGGATCAAGGCCATCGTCGACGTCCCCGCACTGGGCGCCAGCGATGAGGAGGACCTTCGTTCCCACCCCGACTTCGTGCAGTGCCGCCACGAGATCTGGAAGCTCCTGCGCCAGGAGACGGCGCCACCGGAGCCGTGGCTCGCGAGCGAGGCGACGCCCGCCTCGCTCGTTCGGGCGCCCCACGAGCGTGCGGCGGCCCTGGTCGACGTCTCCTCGCGAGGCGGTGCCCCGTGGTGAGCGTCGCCGCGTCCGGCTCGCTCGGCACCGTCGCCGAGACGCGGGTCGCGCGCGAGCGCATCTCCTTGACCTCCACACTGAGGGCCGTCTTCAGGAACAGCGCCGTACTGGTCGTGTTCTTCGGATTGTGGCAGGTTCTGCCGAGCGTCGGGGCGGTCTCGCGCACCTTCGTCCCGCCCTTCTCCGCCGTGGTCGCGGCGTGGTGGGAACTCCTGCGCACCGGGCAGTTGCTCAGCGCGGTGGCCGCGAGCCTGCAGCGGTCGCTGACCGGTTTCGCGCTGGCGCTCGTCGTCTTCATCCCGCTCGGCCTGCTCATCGGCTGGTACCGCAAGTTGGGCGTCTTCTTGAACCCCCTCGTCGAACTGTGCCGCAATACGGCGGCCCTCGCGCTGATCCCGGTGTTCATCCTCACCCTCGGCATCGGTCAGGTGTCCAAGATCGCGGTGATCACCTACGCCTGCGCCTGGCCCATACTTCTCAACACGATCAGTGGCGTGCGCAGCGTCGACCCCCTGCTGGTCAAGTCGGCCCGGTCGATGGGCCTCTCCTCGCTACGGCTCTTCCAAAAGGTCTTCCTGCCCGCGGCGCTGCCGACCATATTCACCGGGATCCGCCTGGCCGGCGCGACGTCGATCCTGGTATTGCTCGCAGCCGAGCTGCAGGGAGCGACCAACGGGCTCGGCTACCTCATCAACGTCTCCGAGACGAACTTCCAGATCCCCGACATGTACGCCGGCATCATCACGATCTCGATGATCGGCCTGATCTTCAACGCCATTCTCGTGCGCCTCGAGCGGCACTTCTCGACGTGGCGCAGTTCGAATGCCTAGACGGCGCCATCACCGGCGCCGACGTTTGGGTACCAGACCTCAAGCAGAGGACAACGAAAGGAAAGAGGCCATGGCCACAGTTATAGATTTCAGGGTTCGACCGGGGACCACGAAAGTGCTCGAGGCGATGTCGCCCAACGGGCAAGTCCCCAAAGGCACCAACCGTTGGGGACACCAGAGTCCCGAGGCGCTCTCACTCGATGAGTTCGTGAAGTCGCTCGACGCGCACGGCATCGACAAGATCGTCTTCACCGGTCGCCAACGCTTCATCGGCGGTACGAACGGCGGCCTCGACAACGACTACGTCGCCGAGACCGCGGCGAAATACCCCGAACGCATCATCGGCTTCGCCAGCGCCGATACCGCGACCGGGATCAGCGCGGCCGTGAGCGAGATCCATCGCGGCATCGAGGAGCTGGGACTGCGCGGCATCGCGGTCGACCCCTTCCTGCGCGACCTGCGCGCCGACGACCGCAAGCTCTATCCGCTCTACGAGGCGGCCGTCGAACTGGGCGTGCCGGCGGTCATCACGGTCGGACCGCTGATCAGCCAGCAGTGGAACGACCCGGTCTCCTACGACCACGTCGCCGAGGACTTCCCCACGCTCAAGATCCTGCTCTCGCACGGGTGCTACCCCCACGTGACCGAACTCGTCGGGTTGGCCTACCGCCGCAAGAACATCTACCTGGAGCCGTCGCTCTACTTCGCGCTGCCCGGCTCGGAGATCTTCATCGAGGCGGCTAAGGGCATCCTGCAGGATCAGGTCATCTACGCCAGCGCCTTCCCGTTCGCGCCGCTCGACATCAAGGAGGAGTTCATCAAGACCTACGACCTCTCGGGAGCCGTCCTGGACAAGATCCTCGGCGGCAACGCCGCCAGCTTCCTCGGCCTCTAGAGCCGTTCGATGCACGACGAAACGTGGGTGCAGGACGTTGCAGCGGCGGGCTCCCTGAGGGCCCGCCGCCGCCGGGGTCCGCGCCGGTCAATGAGGGAAGAACGAGCATGGCGTCGGTGAACCACGACCGGTCTGCCGGACCCCAGCTCGCTCTGGGCCTGCACAACTGGGCCGTCGAGGATCCGCTCGACTGGTCCTTCCTGTTCGACCGGGCGGTCGCGGCCGATCGGGCCGGATTCGACCAGTTGGTGGTCTCGGACCACGTGGTCTTCGGCGAGAACCTCGAGGCGTACGCCAGCGGCGCCCTGGGGGGCCGCGACGGCGGCAAGCAGCCCACGGGACCGGAGGGACACTGGCTCGAACCGATGACGGTCCTGTCGGTGATCGCCGGCATGACCTCGCAGGTGCGATTGTCGACCGGGATCCTGCTCGCCGCCCTTCGACGACCGGTCGTGCTGGCCAAGACGGCTGCCACCCTCGACGTGTTGAGTCACGGCCGCCTCGACCTCGGCGTCGGCATCGGATGGCAAAAGGAGGAGTACGACGCCGCGGGCCTGGAGTTCTCCCAACGCGGACGACTGCTCGACCACACGCTGGACGTCTGTCAACGGCTATGGCGCGACGCGCCGGCGTCCTACGACGGAGGGGACCTGCACTTCGAACGGATCCACTGCGTGCCCCGGCCCGTCGATCCCGCGGGGGTGCCGATCTGGGTGAGCGGAACGCTCAACCGGGCCGTGCTCGAACGAGTGGCCCGCTTTGGCAGCGGATGGATTCCGTGGGGTGCGCTGACCGCGGACCCGACCCCGGGTATCGAACCGGTCCGCCAGGCGTTGCGTGATGTCGGGCGCGATCCCTCGGCCCTGAAGATACGGGCCAACCTGGTCGCCGAGACCACGTCGGATGGCCGCGTCGACCTGGGCGCGACGCTGGCGCCGGTGCCGCGGCTGTACGACGCCGGCGTCACCCACTTCCAGTTGTCGCTGGCGGTGCCGCGGCGACGCGAGCTGGCTTTCGAGTACCTCTCGGACGTGGTCGCCACGTTTCGCCGTGCCGCCGGGTACCCCGCCGGCGAGGGACGGACCGTGCGGGTTCGATCGTCGACCGCGACGAGCTGAGAGAGGTAGGGAGCGTGAAGTTCGGAGTCTTCCTCCCGCAGCGAGAGATCGGTGCGGACCTGGAGAACCTTCTCGTCTTCGTGCGCGCGGTCGAGGCGGCCGGGTTCAGCTTCCTCCAGGCGACCGATCACGTGCTCGGCGCCGACCCGGCGACGCGGACGGGGTGGGACGGCCCCTACGACGTCCACGACCTGTTCCACGAGCCCTTTGTCTTCTACGGTTACCTGGCGGCAGTCACAAAATTGGACCTCGTCACGGCCGTGCTGATCCTGCCCCAGCGCCAAACGGCGCTGGTCGCCAAGCAGGCCGCAGAGCTCGACATCCTCACCCGGGGTCGTTTCCGGCTCGGGGTCGGTGTGGGGTGGAACGACGTCGAATACGAGGCGCTCGGGATCGACTTTCGCACGCGAGGTGCGCGTTGCGAGGAGCAGGTCGAAGTGCTGCGCCGGCTGTGGTGCGAGGAGTCGGTCGATTTCGAAGGACGCTTTCACCGGATCGATCGGGCCGGCATCCTGCCGCGCCCGATTCAACGGCCCATCCCGATTTGGATCGGCGGCGGCGCGACGACGCGGGTACTGGAGCGGATTGGACGATTGGGCGACGGGTGGCTCCACGGGGGCGGCCCCGGCGAGTCACTCGACCGGGCGCTCGAGATCATCCACCGTGCCGCCCGTGACGCGCGACGGCCGGAGCCTCCCGGCCTGCAGGTGGGCCTGCGGGTCAGCGACCTCAACGCCGGCGACTTCGAACGGGCCGTCGAGGAGAGCGAGAAGGCCGGGGCCTCCTACGTCTCGATTAGGGGTGACAATCCGATCGATCCCAATGACCCGGTGCGCTCGTTGGATCAGTACCTGGAGATGCTCGGTTTCGCCACGACCGTCCTGGCCGAACGGCTGAAGCAACAGGGCTGAGTGGGGGATTTCGCCCACTCAGCATCGCGCCGTTGGCCCCGGACGGCAGCCATCGGCGCCCCTTGACGTGATTTTTCTCGATAGACCTCGATTTCGACGGGACTCTGAAACTTCCCCTTGACATTGGAACACTAACGATGTATCGTTATAGAACGTAATAGTAACTACTAGTTCTTTGGAGGAACACCATGATTAACGAACACAGAGGAAATCAGGAAGAGAATCGACCGGATCGTTCGAGGGGTCGCCGTCGCCACGGAGGCGCGGGACACGACCACGAGGGTCCGGGCGGTCACTTTCGAGGCGGACACCTACGTCGCGGCGGTCGCCGCCAGCGACGCGGTGACGTGCGAGCGGCCGTGCTCGTGCTGCTCGAAGAGCAGCCCCGCAACGGCTACCAGCTCATCCAGGAGTTGACGGAGCGTTCGAACGACGCCTGGCGACCGAGTCCCGGCTCGATCTATCCGGTCCTGCAGCAACTCGAGGACGAGGGACTCGTCCAGGTCAGCGCCTCGGGCGGTGGCCGCACCTACGAGCTCACCACTACCGGTAAGGCCCTGGTCGCCGAGCAGCGCGAGCAGCTGGGCAAGCCCTGGGAGAACGCCGACGCCGACGCCATCGGTCCCAGTCGCGAGATGATGAGCACCGCGCGGCAGGTGGCCATGGCCGCCCGCCAGGTGTTGATCGCCGGCTCCGAGACGCAGGTCTCACGAGCGACCGCGATCCTGGTGGACGCGCGCCGGGCCCTGTACGGGATCCTGGCCGAAGGCGAAGAAGCCTAGAGCTCAACCCAGTGGTGCCACGCCGCCCCTCGCCCCGTTCGGGTGGGGGGCGGCGTTGTCGCGTTCGAACGGATCACCGCAGGTACGCCGCTACGAGAGTCACGCGCTATCCCCTAGAGGGAGGGATCGCCCTTCCACGAGATCGCGAAAATCTTCGCTCGTCCGTGGAGTCGGTAGCGCACGACGAGTTTCGAGAAGAAGGTGCCGTGCTTCGTCGTCACTGGCGCCGAGAGCCGCACCGTGCTGGCGGGGAAGTAGGAGATGGGAGAGGCCGCGCAGTAGGGCGTGCAGAGGTTCAGGGCGAACCTCGTGGTGCCCGACGCCTCGCTCGGCCCCCAGTTCGACCAGTGGGTGTCGGTCAGGCGCGCGCCCGCATCGGCGCACGAGATGATGAAGCTGCGAGGCTTCACCACCGGACTCCCGCTGCAGGCGAGCATCTTGACCTCGCCACCTTTGGCGACGAGCGGTATCGCGCGCCCCGAGACGGCTCGTGGCGAACCTATCGCGTTGGCCCAGACGCTCGACGCGAGCGCGCCGACTGCGAGGACGAGCAGGGCGGCGCTTAGGTATCGCAGGCGACGTCGCCGTTCCCGTTGGCGGGCCTCGCGAAAGAGCAGTTCGATGTCGTGAACCTGGGATGGCTCGAGTTCTGGGGCCATGGGGCCTGGATGGGTCGTCGTCAGCATTGAAGCTACTATAATTAGTGTTATGAGTTCTGTCAAACCAGACGACGGTGAATCTGTTGAAACGAACCTCACTCTCGCTCGGCTCGATCGCAGCGATCCGACCCTGCTCCACGAGCAGGTCGCGGGGGAGATCCGTCGAGCCATCGCCCGGGGCGAGGCCGGACCCGGGGAGCGCATTCCCCAGGCCCGGGACCTGGCGGCCGAGCTGGGGGTGAACACCAACACGGTGCTGCGCGCCCTGCGGGTGCTGCGCGATGAGGGACTCATTGAAATGGGTCGCGGTCGTTCCATCCGTGTCACGGGGACCCCGCAGCGCGGGGCCGTCGTGTCCAAGATGAAGGAACTCGTGGACTTCGCCCGCCAGCAGGGCTACCGCCGAGACGAACTGGTCGCCATGCTGGAGAACCTCAGCCGCTAGAGGCTCGCCGTAACGTTCGTCGCGCCCCTATGGCGGTGCGTGCGGTGGTTGCACTCGGACTCACCCCGCCTGGCCGGCCAGCCCGAGCAGGGCAATGACCTCACTGTCGGTCGTCTGGTTGAAGTCGTCGTACCATTCGCCCACGGCCCGGAAGTCGTTCGGAACCGTCAGCGCGATCACGTCGATCCCCGTCCTTTTCATCTCCACGATCGTCTCGGGTGGCGACACGGGAACCGCGACGAGGACGTCGCTGGCCCCGCGCGCTCGCGCGACGTCACACGCGGCGCGAGCGGTCGCTCCGGTAGCCAGTCCGTCGTCCACGATGACGACCGGACGGGCCCTCACCTCGATCTCACTGCGAACGGCGCGATAGCGCTGCACCCGGCGATCGAGTTCGGCCCGTTCGCGCTCGATCACCCGGGCGATTCTCCTCCTCGAGAGCCCCAGTCGCCGGATCATGGGGCCGTTGAACACCTGGACCCCGTCTTCGCCGATAGCTCCGAAAGCCAGCTCGGTGCGTGAGGGCACACCGAGCTTGCGCACGACCAGCACGTCGAACGGGCAGTGCAGCACTCGGGCGACCTCGAACGCGACCGGGACGCCACCACGCGCCAAGCCGAGCACGATCGGACGATCGTTTCGACGAGTGTTCAGCAACTCCCCGAGTTGGCGGCCGGCGTCACGACGGTCGGCGAAGCGTGGTGACGCATTCACGTCACCACGTGGGCCAGCTCGACGGCAGGGGACCGGGCGGACCGAAGGGTTGTGGCAGTCCGGGGCGGGCCCCCAGCACTTGGAGCAACGAACTGAAGTTCAGGCCAAAGGCCGTCGAGTTCCGCCCGTTGTACTCGACGTGGCCCTGCGCCCGTTCGGGCGACGCCGGCGGGTCCGCCCAGCCGGTTTCGATGCAGGTCGTGGCGTCATGGATGACGCCGATAACGGTGGTCGGTGTGACGTGCTCACCGATGCTCACCCTCGGCGTGGCGTTCTCGGCGAGGTAGACGTAGCGACCCTTCGCGGGTCCGTCGCTCAGTCGGTAGGAGATGAACACGCCGCCCGGCCAACCCGGGTCGTGGAGGTTGACGACCACGCCGTCGCCGAGCGCGTACACCGGACCCGACGCGCAGTAGTCGACCCCCTGGTCGACCTCCTGGGGATCGAGCGAGGTCAGCGCCCGTAGTGGATTGAGATAGCCGTCCAGGGGCGTGTAGTCGATCCCCTCGTAGTATCCACCGGTGGCCCCGTCGACGGCGATCGCGCTCGCGAAGGCGCCCGTGGGCAACGCGTTGGTCGTGGCGAGGGATCCGTGGCTCGGCTCGGCGAAGTCGTCGATGTCCCCATTGGCCCGCAGGACGTAGTAGCCGGTACCTTCGGGATCGGTCGCCAGGCCGCTCACCGGTACGCCGTCGTAGGCCCCGTGGGCGCTGGCCAGCGGTGAACCGTCGCTCGGCGCATTGAAGTTGGCGACGTCCCCGGTCGAGGTCGCGATCCAGTACCCGCCGGTCGTCGGATCGACGGCCATCGCGACGGCGACAACGGGGGCGGTCAGGCCGTAGAGGAGCCGACCTCCGAGCGAGCCCTGGTTCTCGACGCCGAAGGCGTCAACGGCCCCGTTCGCGCGCAGCACGTAGTAC
>JBEKKW010000082.1:0-7750 GCA_050010495.1 Acidimicrobiales bacterium | reverse complement strand
GACGCTCGTTACTCATCATCCACACGTGAGTGGCACGAGCCGGAGCCGGAAGGTACTCGACGGCACGCCGACCCAGTGCGCGACGGTCGCTGAGAGTCCCGTGCTCCGAGAGGCAGAGGTGGGGAATCACCGACTCGAATGCGTCGTCGTAGGGGTGGAAATCCGGAAACATTCGCTGGAGTGTCTCGACGATTGAACGGAAGGTGTCGCTCTTCGATGGTTCTACGTAGACGACGTCGGTGCCGAACCAACGAACCTGGCTCAGTTCGAAATCGAATGCGGGAGTCTCTCTGACCAGGTTCGAGAGATCTCGCATGACGTCCGGCGTGATTGATTGACGGGGCAAGAACGGGAACGCCAGTGTGATGTGGGGGGGCATTCGGCTCAGGTCGTTGTGGTAGAGCCGGCAGAGTCGCCAGAGGTCGGAAGGGAGCGTCAGGACCGGAACCAGCAGCAGTGTCGATGGTGTGCGGTTCCCCCGACCCGATCTTGGTAGTTCGGCCTCCAGGGTATTGATCCCCGCGTTATCACCCATCGAGATCATGTGCATGATGTCTTCGGCGTTCCAGTCCTTCGGTCGGCGCTCGTACCCCTGATGGAATAGTCGTTGGGCAACGACGGACAGTGTTGGGATCGGTACGCCGTCCAGTGACCCAACGGTTGTGCACTGCTCCAGAAGCCGAGGTGTCGCCCATGTTGGTGAGTTATTGGACACTGAGTCGGTTTTCTGCTGCGGATCGAGTAGTGCCTCGGACGTCGAAAGGGCAGCCCAATTAATGCTGTGAACCTCGATATGGTGCCCGTGACCGTCTTCGTAGATCTCCGCGTCAGGGAACCACATGGTCCCGGTCAGCGGCTCCTTGCGTTGATAGCCCAGCCGCGTTAGGACCGCCGCGGCCGCTGGCAGGTTCTCGCCGAAGCGATCGAGGGCGAAGTCGAGGTCATCGTGTCGTCGAGTCTCGCAACTGACCAAAACATCGAGGCCCCAGCCTCCAGTGACCCAAAACGGGAGATGGGCGTCGTTGAGTGCAGAGCACACACGGATCAGCTCTGCCTGGTCGAAGTACAGCCGGTCACCTTTTTCGAGTCGAGCGACCAGCGGGTTCAAGTAAGTACCAACAAGAGGCAGTCTCGTGAACTTGTTCAGGACATTGACGCCGGCGATTGCTACCCGTCGTGCTGCTCGATCGATCAGGCGCGCAACGCCGATCAAGTGACATCTCGTCAGGATCGCGCGGAGTTGACTCTTGCTACGACGACCGGTTCCCCCAACAGAGGACGCCGATGGGCGATCAGCCATCCGCGAATCATAACTGACCGTGTTCGGTGAGGTCCCGCGATCGCCTAGGCAGCGACTCTCGTCTCAACATTCACGTGGTCGTAGATTTTTCGACACCGTAGCGCAGGCTGCCCCCCGTGCGACCAGTAATCCATCATCGAACATCAAGTCCGCGAACCTTTTATTGAACGGGTGCAACGCTGGCGAGCACAGTAATGACTACTGGATAGACCGCGTCATCGTCGCTCCAAGCCCTTTTAGGGAGATCCTCTTGAGCTAACCCTGCCCAGTAGGCAAGACCCGTGAGCAAATTCCCGTAGCACCTGACCACGGTGCTTGACGAGTCGAACTGTGCAGCGAACAAGTTTTGTACGCCGAGCGGCATGAACCGCTGCACGTCGTCGCTTTCTGGATCGACCGGTGCCATCGTCGGCACCGTGACGAGTGCTGAGCCACCGGGGGCGAGGATTCGCCGGATTTCTCGCACCCCGGCGGAGGGATCGCGGAGGTATTGCAGGACTTGGGTGACTATGACGCAATCGTAGGACTCGTCCTCGACCATGCGAAGGTCCTGGAGATCGCCGAGTATCGTCGCCTTGTCGTTGGTCGGATCGATGTCGAGAACGTCCAGCGACTGCACGTGTGATCCACCAAAGTGGTTCGTGTATCGCGAGTCGCCGACTTCCAGACAACGACCTCGAATCAGCTCGCGGTTGTTGGACAAGAAAGTCTCTATGTACCGGCGATCGACGGTGCTGCCTCGGCCGTATGCGTAACGGCCGCCCGCGGGCTTGTTAGGCATCATGAACAAATAGAGACGCGCTGGTTGAACCAGCCTCTTGATTCTCTGTAGACGATTTGAATCTGGATTCCCGCCAGCGAGAGCGCGCAATAACCGCTGGCGGGTCCGCGCGGCAGCGTCTCGGCGCGTATCTCCCATCTGTACCTACTCCGAACTCACCGAGGCTCACACGTGGCGTTCGGAAGCTTCTGCAGGTATGTCGCCATGCCTCAGAATATCTGGGCCAGCGGCCCCGGGCGTGTTCGCGCTAGTTGAACGCACCAGGGTGTCGCATGGTGATAACGCTTTCACGGGCCTCGTCTCGGAACGTCTCAACACCGAAAGTGCCCGGTGTTCATGCGTCGCCTCCCTTTCGGCAGAACTGCGCATTTGGTCGAGGGCGAGTCGTCCCCATCGCTACCGCGGGTGAGAACACGGGCACTATCGAGACCACGCGTTCGAGAAGGTCCCTCTAATTGCTTGACAAGACTGGTCTAGGATTCTGCGACTGAACATTTGGCTGCAGCGGAGGGTTGGCAATCATGAGGTCAGGCGTTCCTCGACGTTGCGAACGATCCACCGCTGGCGTCCGGTTCGGTGCTGACTACGGTCTTGCTGGTACTGAAAGCGCAAGAGCGCGAAGGGACCCGTTCGCCGCGGGGGCCGCCAGTTGACGAAGCTCGAGCCCTCACAGCCAGTCGTCGTGCTGTCAACACATCTGGATGACGCAGTGCTTTCCTGCGGACACTTCCTGCTCGCCAATCCCTCGACGACGGTCGTGACGGTCCTGGCCGGCGCACCCCGCGTGAATCATGAGGGTTACAACAGCAGGACCACCGGGCGAGCGTTTGCGCCCGATGCGGTTGGCGTACGCCGCGACGAAGATCGCCTCGCGTTGACGTACTTAGGCGCCACGCCAGTCTGGCTGGACCTGTTGGACGCCGACTACGCCTCCTATCGACCACCGTCCGATTACGGCGAGGTCATTCGAGAGGAGATCGACCGGGTGCTCGACGAGTTGCACCCGAAGTCCGTCCTGGCACCGATCGGTCTGATGCACGCCGATCATCTGGCCGTGGCGGACGCGTGCCTCGAGCTTTGCGTCAACACACCCTTCACGTGGTACCTCTATATGGATCTGCCCTACGGAGTCGTTGGTCGTCGGGCCCTGTCGAAGCGCATTTCGTCCGTGGGCAAGCGGGTGCGGCTCGTCGAACTCGAGCCGTTTGACGGCGATTCTGAGATCAAACTGCGCACCACTGGTATCTACGCGTCTCAGTACGACGCGACACGAGAGAACTTTTCGAAGGGATTCGACGCCGCGATGCGAGGCGGGGAGCGATACTGGCTCGCGGAGGCCTCACCCGCGGCCTAGCCCTACGCCACGAGCGTGCCGATGGCTTGGGCTACCTGCGGCCGGCAGGACGGACTGGGCAATCGATAGAACTGGCCAACGTCAGCCGCGGTGGCGGTGACCCGGAGACTCAGTCGCCGGTCGTCTAGCGCCAATGGACCTGGCGTCCCCGAAGACTCTTGACGGACAACGTCGTTCTCGCCGTCCAGCGGATGGCGATGTAGAAGAGGACGGGAATGAGGTCACCGGGACGCAGCGCTCGCCGCCAGCTCTTCAGCGCGTCGATCCGGTCTCCCAGCCTGAGCTTGTACCGTTCGGTGCGCATCACCGTGTGGTCCGCGACGAAGTCCTCCCCGCGCTCGGCGGACCCGTACTGTCTGTTTCCCGCGGCGACTCTGATCTCGCCCCTGAACAGTTGACGGAGATTCATCGGAACCCAGGCCGTCACAACGGCGTCGGAAACCACCGTCATCTCGGCGGGGTCGAACTGTGCCTCGAAGAACAGGTCGTCGGCGGTCAAATTCGGGAAATCTCCGAAACGAAGCCGCGCGGCGCGGCTCGCGCCATAGAGCCCTCGCCCGATCAGGTGTTGGCTGTTCCATCCGGCGATGACCGGGCTTGCGAGTGCACGGTAGTACATCTTCACCGTCCATGTCGATTCCTCGACGGGGTAGTGCACCGTTGGACCGGCCACTCTGACCTCGTCGGTGCTGAGCGCGTCGACCAGTGCCGTGATCGACGGCGGCGATATTCGAAGGTCGGCGTCGCAGTAGAGCCTCGGATAGACGTCGCCGGCGAGGCGATCGCCCTCGTTGAGGGCGAGGTATTTGCCAGCACGCTCGATTTCGTTCACCATGACCCCGGGGTACTGCTCGGCCACCTGACGGGTGCCGTCGGTACATCCGTTGCACACCACGTAGACGTCGTACGCTCCGCGGATCGAGGGGTCGGTGAGCGTGCCCAGGAGCCCGCGAATCCTCTCGGCCTCGTTATAGGCAGGAATGATTATTGAGGCGCGGCTCGACATTCGCCCGACTGTAGTCGAACGCCTTCACGTGTCATCAAGATCAGGCGCCACCTAAATCAGCCAATCGCCGACTCGTCGTATCGCACGAACCGACATCGATGCAACCCGGGGGCTCTCTCCGTCACCGCTCGATGAACTCGTTGACGACAAGACGCGCCTAGGGCACTATGAGGTGGACGTCACCGAACTCGTGCCAGCGATATCCCTGGACCAGTGCGGCGCGGTACGAATCCTCGAGCAGTTCTCTCCCGATCATCGCCTCGAGCATCATCAGATGTGATGACACGGGTTCGTGCCATCCCGTCACCAAGCCGTCGACCAGGCGCACCGGGCGTTGTGTCGAGATCACCAGATCGGCCCAGCCGTCAAAGGCGTGCGCCGTTGCGTCAGTTCCGGCGCAACTCTCGAGCGCTCGAACGACGGTCGTGCCCACGGCGATCACCCGGTGACCTGATTTTCGAGTGGCGTTGACCCGGTCGGCGGTGAACAACGGGACCTTCGCTCGCTCGGGGTAGGGAAGTTCGCCGTCCTCGAGCGAGGCGACCCCGGTGTGCAGCGTCAGCGGTGCGACGTCGACGCCCTTGGCGACCAAGCGGGTGATCATCTCGGTGGTGAAGGGTCGACCGGCGCTGGGCATCTCGGCGCTACCGGGCTCGGTCGCGTAGACGTTCTGGTACATCTCGATCGGCCACGTCCGATGGACGTAGTCATAGTGGATCGGCCGGCCGTGCGTCTCCAGCCACTGGAGTGTGGGCGCGCCGAGGGACAACGAGGCCACCCACAGCCGGCCCCCTTCGACGTACGGACCGTCGAGGTGCATCGACGCACCGCCCCGTAACTGGAGTTGTCCCGTCGGTACCGGACCGGACCACCGTTGCGTCGAACGGCCGACCGGCCGACGTAGTTCGACGACCCAGGTGGTGTCGTGGAGTTCGGTCGAGAGGTGCACGACCAGTGGAGTGCCATCTTCGGCGACGGCGTCAAGGGCTGCGGGGATGGTGCCGGAGGTATTGATCACCACGAGGTCGCCCGGTACGAGGAGCTCGGGCAGCGCGGCGAAGGTACTCGACATCAGCGCACCGCTCGACCTGTGCGTCACGAGCATCCGGACGGCGTCGCGCGCGAGCCCTCGCGCCTCGGGAGGTTCCGACGCTTCGAGGGAAGGAGGAAGTTCGAACGAGAATCGCTCGTCGCTGTGGGCGAGGACGCTCACCGCGACGTCCAATCACTCGCGCGAACGCGCCCACTCGGCGTCGCTGTGGCGAGTAGGTTTCGAAAGGCTGGCACGACCGTGGAGGGGTCAGGCCGATCGGAGATGTCCTCGCCCGGGAACGCGGCCTGGTGCATCTCGGTTCGCATGTCGCCTGGGTCGAAGGTGTAGACGCGGACGTCGCGAAGCTCAGTGGCGAGCACCTGGTGCAGTTGATCGAGCGCGGCCTTGGAGGAACCGTAGCCACCCCAACCTTCGTAGGCCTCGACGGCGGCATCGGATGACATCGACACCACGACTCCACGGGACTGTCGTAGCAACGGAAGTGCCAGTTGAATGAGGGCGAGCGGTGCCACGACGTTCACGTCGAACACGTGGAGTAACTCATCGAGCGGATAACGGTCGAGGGTGGGGAGGGGACTAGGCCCGAGGGTGCTCGCGTTATTGACCAGCAGGTCCAGCGAACCGAACTGATAAGCCGCGTCGATCAAACGAACACGATGGGCTGGGTCGGTGACGTCGCCGGAGACTGCCTTAACTCGGGCGCCGAGTGCGATGAATGAGTCACGTGCGTCGAGGAGGTCGTTCTCGCGCCTGGCGTCGACGATGAGGCTCCAGCCGTCGCGGGCGAGGTCGGCGCCAAGTGCGCGCCCAAATCCTCGGGACGCCCCCGTGATGATCGCGACTGGCATGGTTCCCACTTTCTTCGACGTCACACTGCTTGCCATGGTTACGCTACAAGTTAAAGTAATGTTTAAGTCAAGGGTTTTCTTTAGAAAGGCGGTTCGGGCATGACGAGTACCCACCTGACAATCGGAGAAGTCGCCCAGCGCAGCGGATTGGCGGCGTCCGCCGTTCGTTTCTACGAGAAGGCGGGACTGGTAACTGCGGAGCGCACACCGGGCAACCAACGTTTGTTCCGTCGTGACGTCCTTCGCCGCCTAGCCTTCATTCGAATCGCGCAGAAAGTGGGGCTCTCACTCGAGGAGATCGTGGCGGCCCTCGGTGAGTTGCCTGTCGACAAGGCGCCCAACGCCAAGGATTGGCAGCGCCTCACCCGTGGTTGGCGCGAGCGCATCGACCAGCGAATCGAACTGCTCGAGGCGTTGCGCGGTGGGTTGACGACGTGCATCGGGTGCGGGTGCCTGTCACTTCGCACGTGCGCGCTGGCCAATCCCGGTGATGAGGCGGGGCGAACGGGTTCGGGGCCGCAGTACCTTATGGGCGACGAGCGCTAGCTCGAGTGGGGCACAGATCTGTGTCCCGCTGGATCAAAGGCACGCCATATTCGCTGGACGAACTACCACGACCGGCCATCGCAATCGTGAGATCCAAGGACCTCAGGCCGTAGGCGCGCTTCATGTGACCTCAAGTTAATTGGGTACGTCGTGAATCGTTCCATTGAATTGGATATTGTTTCGTGTTCAACTGACAAGTTCGCGCGAGTCGTTGTCGAAGTCGGTTGCGATGTGGAGTTGATGCATCAGAGAGTGTGAGTGGAGGGCTCAAGTGGAATCTCAGTGCCGTGGTCGTAAGCGGTTCTGGACGCAACGACTCGAGCTAGGTGAACGTCAACGAATGCGGAGCGCCTGGGGGACGTCGTTGGCAATGTTGGTTTTTGTGGCGATGTGGGTGGCTGCGCCGGTCACTCCCGCGAGTGCCACTCCCCAAGTGCGAACGATGAGCAACGCAAGTTATGTTGCGAACGGAAGTTTCGTCACGAACGGTAGTGCCGGTTTAACGACAGCCAACGTCACGCTCGCGAATGCCGGCGACCTTCTCGTCATCTGGGTGAAAGGGCGATATCTGACGAATCCAGCGATTCACGTTACCGGTATCGGAACTTCGGGATCTGGCTCCATCAGCGCGCCGGTTAATGCTGTCCAGTACTACACCGTTGATCACTCGGGCAACGACGACGAGATCTGGTATGCGAGTGTCACGACCGCTGGCGCGATCACGCTTACGTTCACCTGGTCCGGGTCCAATTCGAGCGATTACAGCGAGTACTCGACGCAGGAGTTCCAACCATCGTCGCCGTCGACGTATTCGGTTGACACAACCGGCCATTACGAAAACAGTGCCGATACCACGACCAT
>JBEKKW010000081.1:0-7781 GCA_050010495.1 Acidimicrobiales bacterium | reverse complement strand
CGCGCGGGCCGCGTCGTACGTGTCCGTCGATGGCGAATCGCACGACACGAAGCAGTCCCACTCTTGGAGCGACTGACCACGCAGGGAGGCAATCGTGGCACCAATGGTCGAGGCGTTGTCGTGCGCCGGAATGCCGACCGACACCGAGTCGTCAGCCACGTCGCCGCTGAAGCGCTCGATACCCTCTGGTCGGGTCCAGAGGGTCGACGTCGTGGCGCGCGCCGGCGAACCCGCTCACGCCGCTCCCCCCAGCGTCGTCAACCCAGAACCCTGAAGTCGACGCAGCAGGTCGGCCCAGGTGACGGCGACGCCCACCGGAAAGGGAGTGAGGGTACGGCGATCGAGATCGGACCAGACTTTCGAGATGAGGCTGAGGTCGCGCACCTGCACCGAAGACGACAGCGACGCCGCACTCACGATACGCGGTGGATTCTTGAAGATTCGCCGCATCTCTCCGATCACGGCGCCCACGGTGATCGCCCGCTGCGACGCCAGGACCTTGGTGATCGCTCCCGGAGTGGTCGTGTGGTCGAGCTCCCTCAGCCGCGCCATCGCGTCGACGATCAGGCCGGCGCAGTCGGGCGCGAACAGGTAGTCGCGCAGCGTATCGAGGGGCACGTACACGGACAGGGGCCGTCCCAGGAGCTGGCTCCGACAGATCTGCGAGATCAGCCCCTGCGCCTTGTTGATGTTCTGTCCAGGCCCGTAAATGTTGGCGATGCGTCCGATCAACGTGGGAATGCCGAAGCGCTCGTGCCACTCGCTGACGAGGGCCTCGGCCTCGATCTTCGCCCGCCCGTAGTCGGAGAGGGCGTGGACGGGAGAGAATTCGTCGTAGGGCGGCGCCCCGACGCCCGCGTAGACGCCGCCGGCCGACGAGGCGAAGAAGAAGGCTCCCCGTTCGGCCCCGGTCGCGGTGCCCAGGGCCGACAACGTGGCGCGCAGCGCAACGAGTTCCACCGCCAGGACCTCACGGGGTGTCGCGATGGTGCCCGACCCCGCGCACCAGAGGACCGACCACGGGCCGTCGCCGGCGTCGCGCAAGAACGCCCGGGCCAACGAACCGAGCTCGTCGCCGGCCCCGCACGGGGCCGACCAGGAGATGGCGTACGGCGCGCGCCACAGTTCGCCCGAGCGCGATGCGGCGAGCGCCACGCCGCTGCCGAGCAGGCCACCCTCTCCGATCACCCAGGTGAGCGGTGCCACGGCTTACGAGGGATCCCCGTCGCGACGTCCGAGCGGACCGTCCTCGGGATCGCTCACGATGAGATAGAGCGGCTTGCCCATGGCCATGCTGACCGCCACACCGACGTACTCCGCGATGACCCCGAGGGAGAACAAGGTGGCGCCGGTGCTGAACAGGATCACCACCATCGTCGACGTCCACCCTTGGGGTACGGCGCCCGAGGTGACGTGGGCCACGACCAGGTAGATGGCGAAGATGATGCCGCCCGCCGAGAGTAGGATCCCGAGCGCGCTGACCAACCGCAGGGGACGGGTGCCGCTAGAAATCACCAGGTGCCAGAAGTGCGAGAGCAGGCGGCGCGTGGAGTACCCCGAACGGCGCCCCCCATCGTGGCGCAGCGTCACCGAACACGAAGCGATAGGACCGGCCACCCAGCCGAGCGCCACGTCCAGATAGACCCCGGTCCCGGCGTAGGCGGCGACACTGCGACCTATCTCGCCCAGCACCAGCCGGTAGCTCTCGAACGAGACCCGACGTCCCCGCGCCAGGAAGGTCGTGAATACCCACTTGACGAACCGCGAGCTGGCGTTGCGGACGGCGCTGTGCGGCGGCCGATTGACCGGGTCGGCGTAGACCAACTGCGCCCGGGAGCGCAACGCCACGTCGAGGAAGTCTGCGATATTGGCCGGATTGTGTTGGCCGTCTTCATCGAGCGTGACAATCCAATCGCCGCTGGACGAGGCCATGCCGGCCAGCGTCGCGGGGTGCTGGCCGAAGTTCTTGCTCAGCCAGATCGGTCGCACGAAGTCGTGGCTCGCCGCGAGCGAGCGGATGACCTCGTCGGAGCGATCGGGACCGCGGTCGTAGACCAGCAAGAGTTCGATGACCTCGAAGCGGTGGCCATCGGTCGTTTCGCTCGGCGACGTCAAGAGGGCTATCTCGCGCGTCAGCGCTGCCAGTGTATGTTCACCCTGATAAACGGGGACGACGACCGAGACGCGGTGCAATTTTCGTCCCTCGGGGGCCGACGAATCCACCATGTCGGGGAGCCTACTGCACTCACTTGTCACTCTTGGCGACGAGCAACGGTGAGGTACGTCGCGAGATGGATCCTTGACGTGGCCGACTCGTCAGCATCCTGTTTGCACCTAAACGGCTCGTGCGTGCGTCGGCGCGGTCACCAGTCGAGCGTGCACGGCTTAGTACGCTGAAGCGATGAGCACCGCTCCCCCGTCGAGTGGGCCCACCAGCGAACAAGCGGCCAACGGCGAGGAGCGCACCGGTGCCTGGCGCCAGTCCATGAGCGCAGCGCTCGGTTCGAAGGTGGCTCCCGTCGAGCCGCGTGCGCGCGGTGACCGCCAGTGGATGATCGTCGCGGCCTGCCTGGTGGTGTACGTCATCGTTGCCGTGGCCATCTTCTGGCCGGTGTCGCCGTGGAACGCGACACGCCTGCCCACGATCCCCTTTGGGTCCTTCGGCGTGGCCGACCCGGTCGGAATGACCTGGTCGTTCGCGTGGACGGCCCACGCGTTGGCCCACGGTCTCAACGTCTTTCACACCAATTTCCTTGACTACCCCACGGGCGCCCCCGTCACCAACGGGGCTCCACTGTTGGGCCTCCTGGCGGCCCCCGCGACGTTGACCCTCGGGCCGGTTGCCGCCTTCAATCTGATGCTGCGCCTGGCTTTCGCCAGTTCGGCCGGCTCGATGTTCTTGGTCCTGCGCAGTTGGTGCCGGTGGCCCGTCGCCTTCGTGGGGGGCATCATCTACGGCTTTGGACCGTACGTCGTCGAGCAGGGGCAGACCCACCTCAACTTGATGTTCGTTCCACTACCGCCGCTTATCGTGTGGTGTTTCTACGAGTTGCTCGTGACGAAGCGCTACCGCCCGGTGTCGATCGGCGTGCTGCTCGGACTGGCGGTCGCGGCGCAGGCCCTCATCGAGCAGGAGCTGCTCACCCTCATGGGTCTGGTGATCGCGATCGGTCTGATCGGCGTGGCAATTCATTCAAGAAAAGAGTGGCGAACACGGTTCGACCATCTCGCGCGTGCGGCGATACCGGCGATTCTCGTCTGCGGGGTGATCACCGGCTACATGTTCTGGTCACTGCTGTTCGGCCCGGACCGACTCGTCGGGACGATCTCGCCCGTATCGGTGCTCCAGTCCTACCGGGCCGACCTGCTCGGACCGGTCATCCCCACGTTCAGTCAGCTCTTGATGCCGAGTTCGCTGGCCGGTTCGGCCGCGCGCTTCCTCGCGGGCAATCCGACGGAGAATTCGACGTACCTCGGCATACCCGCCGTGGTCCTGCTCGGCTACTTCGCGGTGAGGTTCCGCCGCGTCGCTCTCGTCGTCGTATCGGCCCTCTTGACGCTGGTGGCGTTCATCCTCTCGCTCGGTTCTCGGCTATCAGTCGACGGCCACGTCACGCACATCCCACTCCCGGAGGCGATCTTCACGCACCTCCCCCTGCTCGACAACACCGTGCCGTCACGATTCTCGTTCGTCGTATGCCTCTTCTCGACGATCGCCCTGGCCGTAGGCGCCGACCGTTACCTCGTGGCGATTCCCGACCGGGAGGCATCAAGCCGCGGCGACACGCTGAAGAGTGCGATCGGCGTCGCCGCGCTGGTCGCCTGCGTGGCGCTGATGCTGCCCCAGGTCCCCTTTCGAACGCAGGCTCCGCCGTGGCCCACCAATATCAACTCCGCCCTCACCACGATCCCATCAGGGGCCGCCGTCCTGTCGTATCCGTACCCCGACGAGGTCTTCGCCGAAGCCATGAGCTGGCAGGCCGCCGACGAGATGAAATTCCGGATGTTTGGCGGATATATCCTGGTCCAAGGGCCACACGGCTACGGCGTCCCGTTCCAACCCCTGCTCGCGCACCCCTACATCCAGGAGTACCTCACGACGGCCGCCTACGGGTCACCCGCGATGTACGCGCCGCCGTCGCCGAAGATCTCCCCCCGCGTGGCCCTGTGCAGTTTCATCAAAGAGTACGACGTCGGCGCCGTGCTCTTCTGGCGAGTGGGGGAACACCCTCAGAAGATCAGGCAACTCTTCGTCAGCGATCTGGGCACACCATCTCGAACGGCGCTTCACGGCCAGATCCTCGTGTGGATCACGAGTTCGAGCGGATGCGTAAGTTAGATCATTCGAACGTAGCGAACCGCGACGTCCCAAGGCGATACATCGAACGTCGTGGCGCGGAAGTTATCAGCGAAATGTCAACAGCACTGCTCGCAGCAACGAATCCACGTCGGCTCATTCAACGAGAGGCGCGGAGACGGCTCTCTCGAAAGTGCGCCATTCTATCCAACGCAGACTTCGCAGGGGCAAACTTTTTATTGGTGTCCGGCGCCCCCAATCCATCAATGTGACGACAAATCACAAAAAAATTTTGCCTACAAATAAAGGAAAACCCGTCTTGCGCGCGGTGGAGCGCAGAAGTGGACCACGGATATGTGCTAACTCTTCCCTAGGGCATTTAGGGGTTTGCCTTTCGAAAGGGGCGGAGGCGCGTGCAGTACAGCGCGCCATCTGGGGTTCAGTCTGGAAATAAAAGGGCTGTGACGCAACGAACATCGAACGAGTTCGTCACGGCTGTCGGCACCACGATTTTGGACACAGGAGGGCAGTACATGTCTTCACCAGCGTACGCAACATCGACGCCTCGAACGACCGCGTCGCGCGCCCGTGGTTTCGCGCGCCTGGGATTCATTATTTCGTCACGTGCGAGAGGGACTCGTTCTCGCACAACGTAGCGATACATCGACAACAAGCGTGGGCACCAGGGGGGTGATGACAAGCTTGAACGGGATCAAAGGGGTATCGGTCGGGCTCGTCACCGCCCTGGCGCTGGCGACGGCGCTCAGTACGGCGGCGGCACCGGCGTCGGGCGCCGGGGCATCGTCGATGCTCTGCAGCGGCTACGCCGGCTGCAGCCTGGGCGCGTACACCACCCACGGCTACCAGAACCACGTCGATACGTCGTACTGGACGATGTACCCCGGCGACAACTGCACCAACTACGTGGCCTACGTCGAATCGACGGCCTTCGGCGTCGCGACGCCCACCTACGACCTCGGCGACGGTGACGCGTGGGCCTCGGCCGCGGCGGCGCATGGCGTACTCGTCAATCACACACCGACCGTCGGAGCGGTCGCCTCGTGGGGCAGCGGCAGTTCCGGCATCGGCGGGGAGGGTCACGTCGCCATCGTCGAGGCCGTCGGGCCGAACGACAGCTACGTCGTCATATCCCAGCAGCACATGCTCGACGCGACCGACGGCTACGACTGGACCATCCTGCGTCCCACGCTCTCGGGCGGCCAATGGGAGCAGTGGCCCGACAGCTTCATCCATTTCGCCCCTGTCCCCAGTCCCAACCCCGGCTTCGGACCGGTGGCCGACCTCGCCTTCACCCTCAAGACCAACGTCGTCTTTCGAGTCCTGCCGCGACGCTTCAGCCGCGACACCTTCGTCTTCTCGAGCCGCCTCTCACGGATCGTGAAACCGGGGCTCGTCACCCAACTCGTGGCCGGCGGGCCGACCGGGGCGTACGAGATCGCCTTCCAGAGGAGCGCGCTGCGCCGCGCCTACGTGCTGCACGTCGAGGTCAGCGGCAGCAACGCCCGCGTCCTGCGACAGGGCGACCCGAACGGGGACGTCGAGCCCCGCCTCAGCATCACGGGACGTGGCGAGGTCGGACGCCCGACGGTCGTGACGGTCGTCGTTCGCCGTGAGCGGGTCCGGGCGAGCGCCACGGCGACGACCACGACGAGCACGACAACCACCTCCACCCTGCCCTAACGGCCGACCGGCCCGTCGCGGGCCGCTTCGCTTCACGAAAAAATCTGTCCTTTTTCAACATCCGATCTCGACGTGGCTCCGAATAGAAGGAGAACCTACCCGAGGAGGATGTATGGAGCCAGTAAGCAGACGAGGATTCTTCAAGCAGGCCGGAGCCGCCGCCGCAGTCGCCGCAGTGGCGGGCAGCGTCGCCATCACGCCGCTCGGCATCGCAAACGCCGCGACCAAGACCAGAGCAGCCAGCGAGCCCGAGTTAAGCGCGCAGGAGGACCTCGGCGCGCACGAGGAGTTGGTGGCGCACGTGAAGAACGCCCGTACCGGAGAGATCTCGCTCTTCATCGGTCACCGCGAGGTGACCTTCCACGACCGCAAGGTCGCCGCCCGTCTCGTTCGCGCGACCCGTTAGGAGGATTTCACCATGTCATCTCACCGCGAAGCACCAGAAATTGCCAAGGACCCCGTTGCCGACAGCACCGACCTCTACGCCTTCGTCAGCCCCGACGTCGCCGGTACGGTCACCATCATCGCCAACTACATCCCCTTGGAGGGCCCGGCCGCCGGACCGAACTTCTACGAGTTCGGCGACGACGTGCTCTACGAGATCCACATCGACAACAACGGCGACGGGCAGCCCGACATCTCGTACCAGTTCAACTTCTACAGCGTGAACACCGTACCGTCCACGTTCCTCTACAACGTGGGCCCGATCGAATCGCTGACGAGCTCGAACTGGAACCGTCGCCAGTTGTATTCGGTCACGAGGGTGACGGGCGGCCGCTCGACGCTGTTGGCGGAGGATCTTGCTTGTCCGCCGTGCAACATCGGCCCGCTGTCGACGCCCAACTACGCGACGCTCGCGCTCGACGCGGTGCACTCGCTCCCGAGCGGCGGCGTGGTCTTCGCCGGTCAACGGGCCGAGGCCTTCTTCGTCGACCTCGGAGCGATCTTCGACCTGGGCGACCTTCGCCCGATCGCCAACCTGCACAACACGTTCATGTTGCCGGCGCTGAGCGCCGCGCCGGGAGTGAACGCAACCGCCCAAGTCAACGTGCACAGCATCGCGATCCAGGTCCCGATCCGCGACATCGCCGCTGGAGGGACCGCTCCGACCAGCACCTCGGCCACGGCGTCGAGCGTCGGCATCTGGACGACGGCCAGCCGTCGCAAGGCCCGGGTGCTCGATTCCAATGGCGGCACCGGGATCGAAACCGGCCCCTACGTGCAGGTCTCGCGCCTGGGCAATCCCCTCTTCAACGAGGTCCTGGTGCCGCTCGCGGCCAAGGACAAGTGGAACGCCCAGCCGCCGGCCAACGACAAGAACTACGCCAAGGGCGTGGCCTACCCCGAGTTGGCCAGCCTCTTGAACGTGCTCTACGAAGGGGACTTCCCCAACCTCGCGGCCTACACCAAGCCCCGCGCGGACCTCGAGGCGATCCTGCTCACCGGAATTCCCGCCGGCGTCGTATCGGCCAATTTCTCGACGTTCACGGGCACGGTCCAGGCCGACATGTTGCGCCTGAATCTGGCGATCCCGCCCGCCAAAACGCCGAACCCCCTCGGCGTCGTCGGCGGCGACGTCGCGGGATTCCCGAACGGACGGCGCGTCACCGACGACGTCGTGATGATCGAGTTGCAGGCCATCGCCGGTGCGACGATTCCCCTTGTCGACAAGACGTTCAAGCCCGACGGGGCGTTGGTCGACGTCAGTGACGGCGTCACCGGGGCCGGCCTGGTACTGCTCGACAACTTCCCCTACCTCGGCACGCCCTACAGCGGCTACGAC
>JBEKKW010000080.1:0-7841 GCA_050010495.1 Acidimicrobiales bacterium | reverse complement strand
GCCTTCTGCGGTCCGAAGATCTTCTCGCAGAACAGGCCGTCCTTCTCGGGACGCAGCGTGCGGTAGTTGATCGTCTCGGGCTTCTTCACTTCGCCCGAGGACCAACTGCGGATGTTCTGGGCCGTGGCGAGACCAATGCTCAGTTCGTCGAACTGGTTGACGTCTAGCGGACTCATGACAACTTCCTTTCGGCGGCGCGGCGGGCATCTTCCTCGTCACTGCCGCGCTCGGGTCGACTGATGTCGATGCCCAGCTCGCGCGTGACCGAGAAGAAGTCCTCCTCGGTGTCGGCGAGATCGACGTGCTGCTTGTTCTTGTCGCGCACCTCCACGTTGAGACAGAGCGACTGCATCTCCTTGATGAGGACCTTGAACGACTCGGGGATCCCCGGCTCGGGCAGGTTCTGGCCCTTGACGATGGCCTCGTAGGCGCGCTCGCGGCCCTTCATGTCGTCGGACTTGACCGTCAGCAGCTCCTGCAGGGCGTAGGCGGCGCCGTAGGCCTCGAGGGCCCAGACCTCCATCTCGCCGAAGCGCTGGCCGCCGAACTGGGCCTTGCCGCCGAGCGGCTGGGCGGTGATCATCGAGTACGGGCCGGTCGAGCGGGCGTGGATCTTGTCGTCGACCATGTGGGCCAGCTTCAAGATGTAGGCGTAGCCCACCGAGATCGGGTTGTCGTAGAGCTCGCCGGTGCGACCGTTGTAGAGCGAGACCTTGCCGTCGTTGTCGCCGGCGAGCAGGCGCATGCCGTTGGCGCCGTCGACGTTCAAGGTGGCGAAGGTGTGCTGGATGGTCGGCTTGTCCTTGGCCCGGTCCGTCTCGTCCCAGTGGGCGCCGTCGAAGGAGGGCGTGGCGACGTAGACGGCCGGCTCGGTGCGCGGGCGGGTCTTGCGGTAGGGACGGTTCGCGGGGTCGGCCTGGTCGGAGTGGCCCGAGGTGCCGACGGTCGGGTTGACCTCGATGCCCTCCCAGCCAAAGCGCGCGGCGTAGCCGAGGTGGCTCTCGAGCACCTGACCGACGTTCATGCGGCTCGGCACGCCGAGCGGGCTCAGGATGATGTCGACGGGGGTGCCGTCGGCCATGAAGGGCATGTCCTCCTCGGGCAGGATCTTGGAGATGACGCCCTTGTTGCCGTGGCGCCCGGCCAACTTGTCGCCCTCGGAGATCTTGCGCTTCTGGGCGACGTAGACCTTGACCAGCTGGTTGACGCCGGGCTGCATCTCGTGGTCCTCGTCACGGCTGTAGACCTTGACGTCGATGACCTTGCCGGACTCGCCGTGGGGGACCTTCAGGGAGGTGTCGCGCACCTCGCGGGCCTTCTCGCCGAAGATCGCGCGCAGCAGGCGCTCCTCGGGGCTCTGCTCGGTCTCGCCCTTGGGCGTGACCTTGCCGACCAGGATGTCGCCGGGCTCGACCTCGGCCCCGATGCGCACGATGCCGCGGTCGTCGAGGTCGGCCAGGATGTCGTCGGGCAGGTTCGGGATGTCGCGGGTGATCTCCTCGGCGCCGAGCTTGGTGTCGCGCGCGTCGATCTCGTACTCCTTGACGTGGATCGAGGTCAGGACGTCGTCGCGCACCAGGCGCTCGTTCAGGATGATGGCGTCCTCGTAGTTGTAGCCCTCCCACGGCATGTAGGCCACCAGCAGGTTCTTGCCCAGGGCCAGCTCGCCGTTGTAGGTGCTGGTGCCGTCGGCCAGCAGGTCGCCCGAGGAGACGGTCTCGCCGCCGAAGACGAGCGGCTTCTGGTTGATGGAGGTGTCCTGGTTGGAGCGGCGGAACTTGTTGAGGTTGTACTGCTTCTTGCCCAGGGTCTTGCCGTAGCGGTCGGTGACGTCCTTGTCGTACTCGACGACGATCCGGTCGCCCGAGACCGAGCGCACGACGCCGTCGCCCTCGGCGATCAACACGTCGCCCGAGTCGAGCGCGGCGCGGGCCTCCATGCCGGTGCCCACGAAGGGGGCCTCGGGCATGATCAGCGGCACGGCCTGCTTCTGCATGTTGGCACCCATCAGGGCGCGCTGGGCGTCGTCGTGCTCGACGAAGGGGATGAGCGAGGTGGCGACCGAGATGACCTGCTTGGTCGAGACGTCCATCAGCTCGACCTCGTCGGGCTTGACGAAGTCGATCTCGGAGGTGGTGGAGGAGGACTTGTTCGAGGCCCCCACGCGCAGTCCGGTCCCGATCGGGCCGCGGCGCACCAGCACCCGGTCGGCCTTGATGACACCCTTGTCGTCGACCTCGGTGTTGGCCTGGGCGATGACGTAACGCTCCTCCTCGTCGGCGGTGAAGTACTTGATCTCTCCAGTGACCTTGCCGTTGGTGACGACGCGGTAGGGCGTCTCGATGAAGCCGTAGCCGTTGATGCGCGCGTAGTTGGCCAGGTAGCCGATCAGGCCGACGTTGGGGCCTTCGGGCGTCTCGATCGGGCACATGCGCCCGTAGTGCGAGGAGTGCACGTCGCGCACCTCGAGGCCGGCGCGCTCGCGCGACAGTCCGCCCGGTCCGAGGGCGGACAGACGGCGCTTGTGGGTCAGGCCCGAGAGCGGGTTGTTCTGGTCCATGAACTGGCTGAGCTGGGAGGTCGCGAAGAACTCCTTGATCGCCGACATCACGGGGCGGATGTTGATCAGGGTCTGGGGCGCGATCGCCTCGACGTCCTGGGTGTTCATGCGCTCGCGCACGACCCGCTCCATGCGCGACAACCCGGTGCGCAGGGCGTTCTGGATCAGCTCGCCGACGCTGCGGATGCGGCGGTTGGCGAAGTGGTCCTGGTCGTCGATGTGGTAGGTCGTCTCCTTGGCCGTGCGGTCGCGGGCCAGGTTGAGCAGGTAGGTCGCGGTCGCGAGGACCTCGGCCTTGCTCAGCACGTGCAGGCTCTCGTTGGGCCGCTCGAGCAGGTCACCGAACAGCTCGACGTTCTTGGCCACCTCGTCACCCAGCTTGCGGTCGAGCTTGTAACGGCCCACCCGCGAGAGGTCGTAGCGCTTCTCGGAGAAGAAGGCCCCCTCGAAGTACTGGCGGGCCGCCTCGATCGTCTGGACCTCGCCGGGACGGGCCCGGCGGTAGATCTCGAGCCACGCGGTCTCCTGGCTCGCGCGCACGAAGTTCTCGGGCGTGTCCTCGATGTTGTACTTGTCCATGTGCTTGGCGATCTCGAGGTGGGCCTTCTTCCAGTCCGCGTGGAACTGGTCCTCCAGGAAGTCGAAGTGCGCAATGAAGCGTTCGAAGAAGGGCTCGTCCATCGAGACGTCCAGGGCGCGCAGCAGCGTGAAGATCGACACCCGGCGCTTGCGCGCGATGCGCGCGCCGGCGTTGGCCGCCTTGTTCTTCTTCTCCTCGAGGTCGACCTGGAGCCACTCGCCGCGGCTCGGGTGGATCGTGCCCTCGAAGGCGACCTTCTCGTCCTTGCCGGGCTGGAACAGCACGCCCGGCGAACGCACGAGCTGGCTGACGACGACGCGCTCGGTGCCGTTGATGATGAAGGTGCCCTGCTCGGTCATGATCGGGAAGTCGCCCATGAAGACGGTCTGCTCTTTGATCTCGCCGGTCTCGGAGTTGAGGAAGCGCGCGCGCACGAAGACGGGCTGGGAGTAGGTGGTGGCGCGCTGGCGGCACTCCTCCACCGTGAACTTCGGCGGGCTCTTGAGGTCGAGGTCGTCGGGGTCGAACTCGAGCTCGAGCGAGAGGCGGCCGGTGAAGTCCGAAATGGGCGAAATGGCCTCGAAAGCCTCGCGCAGACCCTGCTTCATGAACAGGTCGAAACTGTCTCGCTGGATTTCGAGGAGGTTGGGCAGGGGGTGAGCCTCACCCAGCGCCGAAAAGTTAAATCGTTCTGGGCTAGTGGACCGAGACGTCAACGGTCAATCCTCCGAGAGAGTGGGCGGGTGCTACAGACATGTCCCGCGTACACACGACAAAGCGCCATCAAGAGACGACGAAGTTGAGTGGAGGAACACGGTATTTCAATTCTAGTTGCTCTGCGGGGCAACGTGCAAATAGCGTTCCCCACTCCTGGGAAACGCGGCCGCCGAGAACGGTTGGAAATACCCTAGGACCTTTTCGGCCCCGGGTCAAGTACAGCGAGCACCCCCTCACCCCGCCGGCGCACCGGCCGGGGCGAGGGGGACGCGAAACGCCAGAATTACTTGAGTTCCACCGTGGCGCCAGCGGCCTCGAGGGCCGCCTTGGCCTTCTCGGCGTCGGCCTTGGAGACCTTTTCCAGCACCGGCTTGGGGGCGCTGTCGACGAGGTCCTTGGCCTCTTTGAGACCCAGGTTGGTCAGTGCGCGCACTTCCTTGATGACCTGGATCTTCTTGTCGCCGCCGGCGGTGAGGATGACGTCGAAGTCACTCTTCTCGTCGTCGGCCGCCTCGTCGGCTCCGCCGCCGGCCGCGGCCGGCGCGGCCACGGCCACGGGGGCCGCCGCGGTCACGCCGAACTTCTCTTCGAACTCCTTGAGCAGTTCGCTCAGTTCGATGACAGACAGCTCGGCGATTCCGTCGAGAATCTGCTCCTTGGTCAGGGTTGCAGCCATGGTGATTCCTTTCTTTTCTTCATATCAGTACAGCGTTGGTTGGTTATTCGCCCGGTTCGCTCGCGGCGTCCTCGGCCGGGGCGTCGGCGACCTCGGGAGCCTCGACGGCGTCGGTGACCTCGGGGGTCTCAACGGCGTCGGCGACCTCGGGGGTCGGTTCGGGTTCGGCTTCGGGCTCGGCTTCGGGCTCGGCGACGTCCCCTTGCGTCGCGGCCTCGTCGACGGCCACGTGCGACCCGTCAGGCTCGGGGGTGACGGCCGCGGTCGGCGCGCCGCCCTTGGACTCGAGCAGGGCCGCGAGGCCGAAGGCGAAGTTCTGGGGCACGGCCTTCAAGAGTCCGGCCATCGTTCGCATCGGCGACGCCAGCAGGCCCGCGAACTGGGCGAGCAGCACGTCGCGGCTCGGCAGGTCGGCCAGCGCCACGAGGTCGCGCATCGTCAGCGCCTTGCCGTCGACGACGCCGCCCTTGACGATCAGGTTCGGGGTCTCGCGCGCGAAGTCGCGCAGGGCCTTGGCCACGGCCGAGATGTCGCCGTCGACGAAGCTGATCGCGGTCGGCCCCTGGAGCAGTTCGCCCAGCGACTCGACGTCGCTGCCCTTGATGGCGCGCAGCACCAGGGTGTTCTTGTACACCTTGAAATCGGCGTCCAGGGTGCGCAGCTGACGGCGCAGGGTGGAGATCTGGGCGACGGTCATGCCGCGGTACTCGGTGACGACGGCCGTCGTCGTGGACTTGACGCGCGACTTGACCTCTTTGACGGTCGCGGCCTTGTCGGGGCGGACTTTGCTCATACTGACTCCTCGCCGGATGCCGCCCGGTACGGGCCGGGACATCTCAGCGAACGAGCCGGGCCCCCGGGCCCTGCTCGAACTCCTCGTCAGGCGGACCCTCGGGTCGCTTATGTGGTTGCCCACACCGGATGTCTTCGGCGTTCTTCTAAATCTGTGGCACTGACGTCGTGCGCGTTACATCGTACTGAACCGGCGCCGGTCCCGTCAAAAGCCCTAGATGCTCACGGCCTCGTCGACCACCTTGGTGCGCGCTGGGTCGATCTTGACGCCCGGGCCCATCGTGGACGAGACGGTGATGCTCATCAGGTACCGGCCCTTGGCGCTGGCCGGCTTGACGCGCACGATCTCGTCGACCACGGACTGGACGTTGCGGGCCAGGTCCTCCAAGGAGAAGCTGACCTTGCCCACGCGCACCTGCACGTTGCCGATCTTGTCGCTGCGGTACTCGACCCGTCCGCCCTTGAACTCGGTGACGGCCTTGGCGACGTCGGTGGTGACGGTGCCCGTCTTGGGGTTGGGCATCAGTCCGCGCGGACCGAGCACCCGGCCGAGCCCGCCGACCTGGCCCATGAGGTCCGGGGTGGCGATCGCCACGTCGAAGTCGAGGAATCCACCGGCCACCTTGGCCACCAGGTCCTCGGCGCCGACCTCGTCGGCCCCCGCGTCGCGGGCGGCCTGCGCCGCCTCGCCGGCCGCGAAGACCGCGACCCGGTTGGTCTTGCCGGTGCCGGCCGGCAGGGTCAGCGTGCCGCGCACGATCTGCTCGGCCTTGCGCGGGTCGATGCCCAGTCGGATCGCCAGCTCGACCGTCTCGTCGAACTTGGCGCTCGAGAGCCGCTTGACCTTCTCCAGCGCTTCGGGGATCGTGAGCAGCTCCTCACGGTCCACCTGGGCCAGGGCGTTTCGGTAGTTCTTGCCGTGCTTCACAGTTCTCTCCTAGCCCGCGACCGAGATGCCCATGGAGCGGGCCGTGCCCGCGATCTGCAGCTTGGCCATCTCGAGGTCGTCGGTGTTGAGGTCCTTGAGCTTCGTCTTGGCGATCTCCTCGACCTGGTCCATGGTGACCGTCGCGACGGTCTCGCGACCGGCGAGGTGGGCCCCCTTGGCGACGCCGGCCGCCTGGCGCAGCAGCACCGGGGTCGGCGGGGTCTTCAGGACGAACGTGAAGGAGCGGTCCTCGTAGATCGAGATGTCGACCGGGATGACGGTGCCGCGCATCGACTCCGTGGCCGCGTTGTACTGCTTGCAGAACTCCATCGTCTGGATGCCGTGCGGCCCGAGCGCCGTGCCCACGGGCGGCGCGGGCGTCGCCCCGCCGGCCTCGAGCTGGATCTTGACGACTGCCACAACCTTCTTAGCCATGATTCTCTCCTCACAGAACTTTCTAGAGCTTGGTGATCTGGGTGAAGTCGAGCTCCACCGGGGTCTCACGTCCGAAGATGTCCACGAGCACCTTCACCTTGAGCTGGTCCTCGTTGATCTCGGCGACGTGGCCGGAGAACGTGGCGAAGGGGCCGGACTTGATCTGCACCGTGTCGTTGAGCTCGAACTCGTGCGTCGGCAGGCGCCGCTTGGCGGCCGGCACCTCGACGCCCTCGACGATGGGACGGATGATGTTGTCGACCTCGCGCCGGGTGAGGGCCGTCGGACGGGTCTTCTCGGCGCCCACGAACCCGGTCACGCCCGGCGTCGAGCCGATGACGTAGAAGATCTCGGGGTCGGGCTCGCAGCGGATCAGCAGGTAACTGGGGAACATGCGCTTGGAGACGGTGACCTTCTTGCCCGACTTGAACTCGGTGACGTCCTCCTCGGGCAGGTAGATCTCGTAGATGCTCTCGCTCAGCTCGCGACTCTTGATGATGTTGTTGAGCGCACCGATGACCTTCTGCTCGTGGCCGGCGAAGGTGTGCACGATGTACCAGCGACCGGGACGGTCGAAGGCGCTCTCGACGATCGGCTCCTCGTCGAGGCCGTCCTCGATGATGGTCACGTCCAGGATCTCCTCGTCGGCGCCGTTGTCGTCGCTCAGGGTCGTTTCGATGTCACTCATGTGCTGGCCTTACTTGGTGAAGAGGAACGTGACGAACTTCGAGAAGCCGAAGCCGAGGCCGAATATCAACGAGGTCATGAAGATCAGCACGAAGAGCACGATGGTGGTGTAGTTGATCAGCTCGGGCCGGGTGGGCCAGGCGACCTGGCGCATCTCCTCGCGCACCTCGCGGAAGAACTGGGCCGGTCCGGTGCGCTGGCTGCGCCGGCGCTGCACGTCCTGGGGCGAGGTCCGTCGCGACGAGGCGGCGCCGTCGGCGCCTATCTGACCCTGTCGCTGCATCATTCGCTTCTGTTCGCGGTTCATCTCACGTCTCTCGTTGCCAACTGTTCTTCGTGTCCATCACCCTTGGAGCAGGGCAGGAGGGACTCGAACCCCCAACCCCCGGTTTTGGAGACCGGTGCTCTACCAATTGAGCCACTGCCCTCTGGGCCGTTGCCGAAACCCGGTCGCGGCCGTAGGGAA
>JBEKKW010000079.1:0-8306 GCA_050010495.1 Acidimicrobiales bacterium | reverse complement strand
CCTGCCGAGCGATCGAGCGACCAAGCCGGGAGACGTGCTGACGATCCGTAACGGCATGACTATCGAGGTGCTCAATACCGACGCCGAGGGCCGCTTGATCCTGGCCGACGGCCTGAGCCTCGCCGTCGAGGCCAATCCCGACGCGATCGTCGACGTGGCGACGCTCACCGGGGCCAAGGTCGTCGCCCTGGGCGACGACGTCGGCGCCCTGTACGCCACGACCGAGGAACTGGCCAACTACTTCGCGGCCGCCAGCGCGCGCAGCGGCGAGCCGTTGTGGCGCATGCCGCTCACGGCCAGCTACGAATCCCAGATCGAATCCGACGTCGCGGACATGAAGAACATCGGCAAGGCCGGGGAGGGTGGCTCGATCGTGGCCGCCCTGGTGCTGCAGCGCTTCACCGACGGGCGTCCCTGGGCCCACGTCGACATCGCCGGTTCGGCCCACGTCGAGTCGGCCAAGGGGTACCTCACCAAGGGGGCCACCGCCTTCAGTGCCCGCACCCTCGTGGAGTTCCTGACGGCCGTCGCCGCCGACGCGGCGTCGAACTAGGGCGTCACCCGGCGCACTCGCTCTGCGCGCGAGGGCCCGTCGCGCGCGAGGGAGGGCGAGGCAACGTCGAGGCCGTCACCTCGCCCGACGAGGACGCTCGCGAACAGCTCCTCGTCGCCGATGCCGGCCCAGGCGAGCAGGCGCCCGCCGTGGCGGAAGTTGCCCCAGAGCGCGGCCTGCCAGCCACCCTCCTCGATGAGCAGTAGCAGCGCCATCGTGGCCATGGCCGCGTCGGTGTGCCAGTAGGGGAGCGGCCAGCCCGACTCGTGATCGAGGCCCGAAGCGACTTTGTCCGATTCGCGGTAGCGGTTCACGTAGTCCTGGGGTCGACAGGTGACGAGCACGACGGCGCCCGCTCGCGCGAGCCCCGGCGCTCGGCGCGCCCGTTCGCGCCACTGCTCGTCGGTCGCGGCCTCGATAAACGCGGCGACGTGTTCGTGGGTGACCGTGTGCATGCGAACGCCGGCGCTGTTGCCGGCCGTCGGCGATCGCAGGGCCTCGCGGCAGCAGTCGTCCAGCCACGCCGGGTCGACGGGGGAGCCGTCGAAGGAGCGGACCATGCGCCGTCGGGCGAGCAGATCACGAAGTTCCACGGGCCACTTCTAGCAGGTGTCGCGATTGGCGACTCAGCCGGTAGGATTTCGCATCTACGAAGGAGTTCGGTGAGCACACCTCGAGACCTACTCAACGCGGCCAAGGCCGAGATCCGTGAGGTCGACCCCCACGACGTCGCGGCACGACTGGACCACTTCACGATCCTTGACGTGCGCGAGCCTGACGAGTACGACCAGGGCGCCCTGCCCGGGGCCGTGCACATCGCGCGCGGCAACCTCGAGTTCAACGTCGAGAGCCGCCTGACGGACAAGAACGCGCCGGTGGCCGTCTACTGCGCCGGCGGGGTGCGCTCGGCCTTCGCGGCCAAGACCCTCCAGGACCTGGGCTATTCCGACGTCGTCTCCATCGTGGGCGGCTTCAACAAGTGGAAGGACGAGGGGCTGGCGTGGAGCACCCCGCGCACCATGACGGCCGACCAGCGCATCCGTTATCACCGCCACCTCCTGTTGCCCGAGGTGGGCGAGGCCGGACAACTCACGTTGCTCGACGCCAAGGTGCTGCTGCTCGGCGCCGGGGGGCTCGGGTCGCCGGCCGCGCTCTACCTGACGGCCGCCGGCGTCGGCACGATCGGCATCATCGACATGGACGTCGTCGACTCGTCGAACCTGCAGCGACAGATCCTGCACAACCTCGACCGCATCGGCATGCGCAAGGTCGACAGCGCCAAGGCGACGCTCACCGCGATGAACCCGGACGTGAACGTCGTGACCTACGACGTGCGCCTCGGGGCCGACAACATCCTGGACATCATCGACGGCTACGACGTCATCGTCGACGGCACCGACAACTTCCCGACCCGCTACCTCGTGAACGACGCGGCGCTGCTCAAGAAGATCCCCGTGGTGCACGGGTCGATCTTCCGCTTCGAGGGCCAGATCACGGTCTTCAATCCCTACGTCGGGCCGTGCTACCGCTGCATGATCCCCGAGCCGCCGCCGGCCGAGCTGGCCCCGAGTTGCGCCGAGGCGGGCGTGCTGGGCGTGCTGCCGGGCATCGTGGGATCGATCCAGGCCGTCGAGGCGATCAAGCTGCTCCTGGGACTCGGTGACCCGCTGGTGGGACGTCTGTTGACCTACGACGCGCTCGAGCAGAGTTTCCGCACCTTCAAGGTCCGCCGCGACCCGACGTGCCAGGCCTGCGGCGACGACGCCGGCGAGATCGTCATCGCCGAGTACGACGACCTGTGCATGCCCCACCCGACGGTCAGCGCGTAGGCGACAAACGCTTGCCGGTCATCGGGGTGGGCTCGCGGGGGCGGACCTAATCTGGAGAACGTGACGTCAGAGCGCTCCACCGACTCCGGGATCGAGATCCGGCCGGTCTACAGCGCCAAGGACCTGGCCGGTTTCGATGAGCTGACCGAGCTGGGCCAGCCCGGCGAATTCCCCTACACCCGCGGCGTCCAGTCCACCATGTACCGCGGCAAGCTCTGGACCATGCGCCAGTACGCCGGCTTCGGCTCGGCCGAGGCGACCAATGAACGCTTCAAGTTCCTGCTCGACGCCGGCCAGACGGGTCTCTCCTGCGCCTTCGACCTGCCGACCCAGATGGGCCTCGACGCCGACCACCCGCGCGCCGAGGGCGAGGTGGGCAAGGTGGGGGTCGCGATCTGCTCGCTCGAGGACATGCGTCTATTGCTCGCGGACCTGCCCCTGGGCGAGGTGACCACCTCGATGACCATCAACGCCACTGCGTCGACGCTGCTGCTGTTGTACCAGCTGGTCGCCGAGGAGCAGGGCGTCGCGGGCGACCGGCTCCGCGGGACGATCCAGAACGACATCCTCAAGGAGTACGTCGCCCGGGGCACCTACATCTACCCGCCGCGGCCCTCGATGCGCCTGGTGGTCGACACCTTCTCCTACTGCGCCAAGGAGATGCCGAACTGGAACACCATCTCGATCTCGGGGTACCACATCCGCGAGGCCGGCTCGACGGCCGTCCAGGAGATCGCCTTCACGCTGGCCAACGCCATTGCCTACGTCGAGGCGGCGTTGGCGGCCGGGCTGGCCGTGGACGACTTCGCCCCGCGGCTCAGCTTCTTCTTCAACGCCCACAACGACCTCTTCGAGGAGGTGGCCAAGTACCGCGCGGCCCGTCGGCTGTGGGCGACCATCATGCGCGACCGTTTCAAGGCGACCGATCCCAAGTCCATGATGCTGCGCTTCCACACCCAGACCGGCGGCTCCACGCTGACCGCCCAGCAGCCCGAGACCAACATCGTGCGCGTGACCGTCCAGGCGCTGGCGGCGGCCCTCGGCGGCACCCAGAGCCTGCACACCAACGGCTTCGACGAGGCGCTGGGTCTGCCGACGGAGCGGGCGGCGAAGCTGGCCCTGCGCACCCAGCAAGTGCTCGGCTTCGAGTCGGGCATCACCGACACGGTCGACCCGCTGGCCGGCTCGTACTTCATCGAATCGCTCACCGACGAGGTCGAGGTGCGCGCGGCCGCGTACATCACGGCCATCGACGCGCGCGGCGGGGCGGTCGCCGCCATCGAGTCGAGCTACATGCAGGGCGAGATCGAGGCCGCGGCCTACGAGTTCGCGCGTCGGGTGGACAGCGGCGAAAAGGTCGTCGTCGGCGTCAACCGCTTCGTCGAGGAGTCGACGACCAAGGACGACGTCTTCCCGGTCGACGAGGCCCAGCAGGCGGCCCAGGTGCGTCGCGTGGCGCAGCTTCGCGAGCGGCGCGACCATGACGCCGTGCGCGTCGCGCTCGAGGACCTCGCGGTCGCGGCCCGAGGCTCGGCGAACGTGCTCTACCCGATGAAGCGCGCGTTGGCGGCGATGGCGACGCTCGGCGAGGTGGCCGACGTGCTGCGCGCCGAGTTCGGCCTCTACCAGGCCAACTAGCGCTCGAGCGGCTCGCGGTAGTGCGTGACCGTGGGGGGCTGTGCGTAGAAGACGTGGGTCAGCTGGCGCCACTCGTCGAAGAGGGGGCTCGCGCGAAAGGCCATGTGGGCCTCGACCGTGGACCAGCGGATGAGCAGTAGGTAGTTCGACCCGTCCTCCACCTGGCGACGGACCTCGGCTCCGTGGCACTCGGGCGCCGATTCGATGACCGGAAAGGCCCGGACGATCGAGCGTTCGAACTCCTCCTCGCGGCCCGGGGTCACGCTGAGCATGACGTGCTCGACGATCATCGCCGCCCCAGCAGTCGGTGGCGCAACGTCGGATCCTGCGCGACGGCGACGGCGCCCAGGGCCAGGGCCATCGCGCCGTCGAGCACGGCCCGGTCGGCGCTCTCGTTGACGCAGGCGGCCGTGAACTCGGGCTGGTGGTTGACGGCGCCGTTGGTCTCGATGCCGATGAGGGGATGGATGCTCGGCACCACGAGTGAGACGTTGCCCATGTCGGTCGAGAAAGTCGGCTTGGGCTCGCCCGCGTCGTCGGCGTCAAAGTCACGCCCGACGCTCTCGGCGGCCCGTCGGTAGTGCGCGAGCAGGTCGGGGTCCGTCTCGAGGTGCGAGAACGGTTGACCGAGCTCCTCGATGGCGAAGGTGGCGCCGCTGGCCAGGGCCCCGGCCTCGAAGCAGGCGAGCAGTTTCACGCGCAACTGGTCCAGTCCGTCGCGGGTGAGGGACCGGGCCATGAAGCGCCCGACGACGCGGCTCGGGATGATGTTGGCGGCCGAGCCGCCGTCACGCACGTAGCCGTGAACCTGGTCGCCGGGACGCAGCTGCTGGCGCGCGAGGGCGATGGCGACCTGGCTGATGGTGAGTGCGTCGAGCGCGTTCACGCCCTCCCAGGGGGCGGCCGAGGCGTGGGCCTCCTTGCCGAAGAAGGTCACGTCGAACTGCTCGACCGCCAGGCAGACGCCTTCGAGCCGGTCGCTCGCCCAGGGGTGGACCATCATCGCGGCGTGCACGTCGTCGAAGTAGCCGGCCTTGATCAGGTCGATCTTGCCGCCGCCGCCCTCTTCGCAGGGCGTGCCGAACAACGTGACCGTCAGACCCAGCTCGTCGGCCACGCGCGCCAGTCCGATCGCCGCGCCCAGTGACGACGCGGCGATGATGTTGTGGCCGCACGCGTGGCCGACCTCGGGTAGCGCGTCGTATTCGGCGCAGAAGGCGATGTGCAGTTCGCCGGTGCCCACGGTCGCTTGAAAGGCGGTGGGGCGCCCCGCGATGTCGCGCTCGACCTCGAAGCCGGCGTTCTCCGCCGCCACGGCGACGGCCTCGGCGCTGACGAACTCCTCGTAACCGAGCTCGGGGTGGGCGTGGATGAAGTGGCTCAGTTCGATCAACGTCTCGCTGGCGTCGTCGATGGCCCGGGCGGCGATGTCAGCGGCATTCATTCGATCACCGCCACGACGTCGCCGGCGCTGACCGAGTCGCCCGAGGTCACGTTGATGCTCTTGACGACACCGGCCCGCTCGGCGTTCACGGAGTTCTCCATCTTCATCGCCTCCAGGATCATCACCGTCTGGCCGGCCTCGACCTCCTGGCCCACTTCGACGCTGACCTTGACGATGGTGCCCTGCATGGGCACGCTCACCGCGCTCGACCCGCTGCCCAGGACCCCCGCGTGGTGCTGGCGCCGGGGCTTGGCGGCCGTGCTGGTGGGGCGGGGCAGACCGTCCTCGGTGGCGTCGGGCATCCAGAGCGAGACCGTGATGCGCCGACCGTCGACCTCGGCGGTGACGTCCTTGCGCACCGGACCGTCACCCACCGAGAGCACCGGACCGGCGCTCACCAGCTGGGAGAAGTCCAGGCTCTCCTCGACCCAGTTCGTGGAGTGGGTCGCGTTGACGAACTCCTCGCTCGTCAAGATGACGACGTCCGCGGGTAACGTCGTCGCGACGCCCTCGATGTGAGTCTCCTCGATCGCGCGCAGCAGCCGGCGACGGGCCTTCTCTCGATCGCCGCCCCAGACGATGAGCTTGGCGATCAGATTGTCGTAGTACTGCGACACCGTGTCGCCGGCCGCGTAGCCGGCGTCGAGACGCACACCCGGTCCGCTCGGCTGGTCGAAGCGGGTGAGGGTGCCCGGCGACGGGCTGAAGCGGCCCTGCGCGGGGTCCTCGGCGTTGATGCGCACCTCAATGGCGTGGCCCTGGCGTCGAACCTCGTCCTGGGTGAAGTCGAGCGCTTCGCCGGCCGCGATGCGCAGCTGCCATTCGACGAGGTCGAGGCCGCTCACCAGCTCGGTCACGGGGTGCTCCACCTGCAGGCGGGTGTTCATCTCCAAGAAGTAGAACTGGCCGTCCTGGTAGAGGAATTCGACGGTGCCGGCGTTGACGTAGCCGCACGCGAGCGCGACCTTGACGGCCGCCGCGCCCATGGCCTGGCGCACGGCGTCGGGGAAGTCGGGGGCCGGCGACTCCTCGATGAGCTTCTGGTGGCGTCGTTGGGCCGAGCAGTCGCGCTCGCCGAGCCAGAGGGTGTGACCGTGCTGGTCGGCGAGGATCTGCATCTCGACGTGGCGCGGCGCGGCGAGGTAGCGCTCGACGTAGCACTCGGAACGTCCGAAGTAGCTCTGCGCTTCGCGCTGGGCGCTCTCGAGGGCCTCCTGGGCCCCGTCGGGCCCGTCCACCACCTTCATGCCCCGACCGCCGCCGCCGTAGGCCGCCTTGATCGCGACCGGCCAGCCGGCCGACTTGGCGAAGGCCACCACCTCCTTGGCGCTCTTGAGACTCTCGCTGCGTCCGGGCACGCCCGCGACCCCGGCCTTCTCGGCGGCGACGCGCGAGGAGATCTTGTCGCCCATGACCTCGATGGCCTCGGGCGGCGGCCCGACGAAGGTCACGCCCCGCGAAGTGATGGCCCGCGCGAAGTCGGTGTTCTCGGAAAAGAAGCCGTAACCGGGGTGCACCGCGTCGGCCCCGCTGCGGTCGATGGCGCTGAGCAGGGCCTCGGTGTTCAGGTAGCTCTCGGCGGCGCTCTGGCCGCCGAGGGCGTAGGCCTCGTCGGCCAGGCGAACGTGCAGGGCGTCGCGATCGAGTTCGGAGTAGACGGCCACGGTGGAAATGCCCATCTCTCGACAGGTGCGCATGATGCGCACCGCGATCTCGCCTCGGTTGGCGATCAGGACTTTCTGTAGCACTCGAACCTCCGTACGGGGACTGACAATATCTAGCACTCGTCAGTGAAACTCTAATGTTCCAATGGTGGAGCAAATGATCTGGCGCGTCGAGCACCTGGTGGAGATCGACTCGACCAACGCCTGGCTGGCGCGGCGCGCCCGCGAGGGGGCTGACGAGGGCCTCGTGGTCTTCGCCGACTTCCAGAGCGCCGGACGGGGCCGACTCGAGCGTTCGTGGGTGGCGCCGGCGCGCACGTCGCTGCTCTGCTCGGTGCTGCTTCGCCCGTCGCTCGAGCTCGACCAGGTGCAGTTGGTCGTCGCCGCCGCGTCGCTCGCGGCCCGGGCGGCCCTCGTGCGCCTCTGCGGGTTGCGCCCCGGCCTCAAGTGGCCCAACGACCTCGTGGTCGACGACGCCAAGCTGGCCGGAACGCTCGCCGAGGTCGTCGCCGACCCCGGCTTCGCCGTGGTCGTCGGCCTCGGCATCAACTTGAGCGAGCATCCGCCCGAGCTGGTCGCGACCGACGTGCTCGCCGAGAGCTCGATCACGATGGCCGCGCGAGGACTGCTCGACATCGTGCTCGAAGAGCTCGAGTGGCGTTACGCGTTGCTCGAGAGCGACGAGGGCCGCTCGAGGCTGCGCGACGAGTACCGACGGGCCCTGGTCACGCTGGGACGTCGCGTCGTCGTGGAACGCACCAACGACCTGCTCGAGGGCGAGGCCCGCGACGTCGACGACTCCGGACGGCTGATCGTCGACGTCGATGGGGTTGAGGTCGCGGTGTCGACCGGCGATGTCGTGCACGTGCGCCCGGTCGGGTCCGCGCGGTGACGGCCACCCGAGTCCTGGTGACCGGCGGCGCCGGCCAGGTGGGCCTCGACCTGGTCGACACGTTGCGCGGCGAGACGCCGCCCGGGGGCGACGGGACGTTCCAGCCCGACGCCCGGCCCGTCGACGCGGGCGAGTTCGAGGTTCTGGCTCTGACCCGGCGCGACCTCGACGTGACCGATCGCGACGCCGTGCGACGCGCCCTCGAGGCCAGCCGGCCCGACGTGATCGTGAACCTCGCGGCCTACACGGCCGTCGACCGCGCTCAGATCGAGGTCGACGAGTGCTA
>JBEKKW010000078.1:0-8669 GCA_050010495.1 Acidimicrobiales bacterium | reverse complement strand
GAGCTGGCCCCGCAGTTGGGCCGGGTCGAACTGATGATCTGCCTCGACTCGGGCGCCCTCACCTACGACCGTCTCTGGGTGACGACGTCGTTGCGCGGGATGGTGCACGCCGAGGTGACGGTCAAGGTCCTCGAGCACGGTCAGCACAGCGGCGCGGCCAGCGGCGTCGTCCCGTCGTCCTTTCGCATCCTGCGTCAACTGCTCGACCGCGTCGAGGACGCCCGCACCGGCGACGTGCTGCTGCCCGAGCTGCGCTGCGAGATCCCCGCGCAGTACGTGCTCGACGCCAAGGCCGTGGCCGAGGAGTTCGGCGACGTGCTGGCCCTCGAGATGCCCACGGTACCGGGCCTGACGCTCATGGGCTCCTCGAGCGAGGACCGCATCCTTCGAAAGACCTGGTCGCCGACGCTCTCGATCGTGGGCATGGGCGGCATCCCCCAGCCGATCGACGCCGGCAACGTGCTGCGCCCCTCGACGACGGCCGTCCTGTCGTTTCGCCTGCCGCCCACCGTCGACGCCGACGGGGCCGCCGCGGCGATCCGCCGGGCCCTGACGAGCGACGTCCCCTCCTCGGCGTCGGTCACCGTCGAGATCGTCGCGGCCGACGGATGGCTCACGCCGACGCTCGCGCCCTGGCTCAGCGACGCCCTGGACGCCGCGTCGATGGACGCCTTCGGTCGCGGGCCGGGTTTCGCCGGCGAGGGCGGGTCGATCCCCTTCCTCGCGTCACTCGGTAAGCGTTACCCGCAGGTCCAGTTCGTCGCGACCGGCGCGCTCGGACCCCACTCCAACGCCCACGCCATCGACGAGATGCTCGACCTGACGGCGGCCGTCGGCGTGACGAACGCCGTCGTCACCATCCTGGGCGCCTTCGCCCGCGAGACGGCGGGCTGACCGTGAACCAACGAGTAGACCTGTGGGTCGACCCCCTGTGCCCCTGGGCCTGGATCACGTCGCGTTGGCTGCTCGAGGCCGCGCGCGTGCGCGACCTCGACGTGCGTTTTCACGTGATGAGCCTCACGGTACTGAACGAGGGGCGCGACCTCTCGCCCGAGTACCTCGAGCTCCTGGACAAGGGTTGGGGGCCCGTGCGCGTCCTCGTCGCGGCCCAGCATCGTCACGGCGACCAGGTCGTCGAACCGCTCTACTCGGCCATGGGCCGCCGCCATCACGTTCTCGGCGAGAAGGACCTCGACCAGGTGATCGTCGGCGCCCTGGCCGACACCAACCTCGAGGCCGACCTGGCCGAGGCGAGCACCAGCACCGAGTTCGACAACGACATTCGCTCCAGCCACCACGAGGGCATGGACCCCGTGGGCTACGACGTGGGCACGCCGGTGATCCACATCGACGGCGTCGCCATCTTTGGTCCCGTCATAACCCCCGCGCCCAAGGGCGAGGAGGCCGGCACCCTCTTCGACGGCGTGCTCGCCGTCATCACCATCCCCGGCTTCTACGAGCTCAAACGTTCGCGCACCCTCGGTCCCTCCTTCGAGTGACCACGGCGCTACCCGCGCCCTAGCTGCGCGGCACGTCCTTCCAGGCCACGTCCTTATCGCTGCGCGGTTCGCCGGGCAGGCCGAGGACCCGCTCGCCGATGATGTTGCGCATCACTTCGCTGGTGCCGCCTTCGATGGAGTTCGCGCGCATGCGGATGAAGGCCTTGCGCATGTCGCCACCGCGCATGGCCGCCTCCTTGGGACGCACGTGGGGATAGTCCGACCCGTAGAGCATGCCCTCAGCCCCCATCAGGTCGACGCAGAGCTCGCTGGTGCGCTGGTTCTCCTCGGCGAAGGCCAGCTTGGCGACGGCGCCCTCGGGGCCCGGGGTGCCGGCCTTGCGCAGGTCGCTCGCGCGCCAGTTGGTGAGCCGGGCCACTTCGTTTCGCACCCAGGACTGCATCAGCTCGGCGCGCACCGCCAGGGCGTGCGCGTCGCGGCGACCGGACCAGCGGGCCACAAAGATCTTGAGCGCCTCGCCGATCAGTCCCGAGCCCCGGGCCGGCACCGTCCCGCCGATCGAGACCCGTTCGTTCATCAGAGTCGTGATCGAGACCGGCCAACCCTCGCCGACGCCGCCGAGGCGCTGGCCGTCGGGGATGCGGACCTCGTGGAAGAAGCACTCGTTGAACTCGGCCTCGCCGGTCGCCTGATAGAGCGGACGGACCTCGACCCCGGGCGCGTGCATGTCGACGAGGAAGGCGGTGAGGCCCTGGTGCTTGGTCACGTCGGGGTTGGTGCGCGCGACGATGAGTCCGAAGGCCGCCTCGTGGGCCAGCGTCGTCCAGACCTTCTGGCCGGTGACGATCCACTCGTCGCCGTCGAGCTCGGCGCGCGTGGCCAGCGCCGCGAAGTCCGAGCCGGCGCCCGGTTCACTGAAGAGCTGGCACCAGATCTCCTCGCCCGTGAACAGCGGGCGCAGGAACCGCTGTTTCTGCTGCGCCGTGCCGTGCGCCACGAGCGTCGGCGCGACCATGCCGTAGCCAATGACGTTGCGACCGTCGGCGCTGGGGGCGCGCAGCTGCGCCATGCGCTCGAGCACCCGCTGGTGCTCGGCCGGCGTCGCGCCGAGACCGCCCTCGCCGAGGGGGAAATGGGCCCACGCCAGTCCGGCGTCGAACTGGGCGCCGAGGAACGTGATGGGGTCGGTCGAGCGGGGCGGGAACTGCGCGACGAAACTGTCCACGAGGTCGTCGATGGTCGTGTCGATGGTCGCCACGCGTTCCCCTCGGTCTCTCGGTCGCAGCCTCACCGGCGATTCTAGGCGGGCCCTGATATCTCGCCGATGGCGTTGCGCTAGAACTGACCAATGCGCACGCCACGTATTCTCGCGACCTCGGGTGGCTACGTCGACGGTCCGGTGCAACAGTGCGTGCGTCTGGGCGCGATGCTGCTCGACGCCCTCACCTTGACCGACAAGGTGCGGCCACGGGTCTGTCTCCTAGACACCGCCGGTGGCGATCGCGACATCCGCTACGCGCAGGCCTACGAGGCCTTCAACCACGCCGGCTGCGACGTGAGCGAACTGCGGCTCTTCCCCCAGCCGAGCGGCGATCCCGAGGAGCGGCTGTGCGCCAGCGACCTGGTGTGGGTCGGCGGCGGCTCGGTCGCGAACCTGCTCGTGCTCTGGCGCCTGCACGGGGTCGACCTGGCCATGCGCGCCGCGTGGGAGCGCGGCGTCATCCTGGGTGGGGTCTCCGCGGGTAGCGTCTGCTGGCACGTCGGCGGGACGACCGACTCCTTCGGTCCGACATTGCGCCCGGTCACCAACGGCTTGGCCCTGGTGCCCTACGCCAACGGCGTGCACTACGACTCCGAGGCCCAGCGCCGACCCCTGCTGCACGAGCTAGTCCAGAGCAACGTCCTGCCCCCGGTGGCCTACGCCACCGATGACACCGTGGGCATCTGGTACGAGGGAACCGAGGCCACGACCGTCGTCTCGGACTTCGACGTCGACGTTCGCCACGGGCCGGGCGCCTATCGGGTCGAACTCGTCGACGGCGACGTCGTCGAGACCCGCTTCGGCGTGGGCGAGAACTTCGACTAAAGGTTCGAGACGAGGCTCGGCAGCGAGCGACGCACGCCGTCACTGCGGGCGTTGAGTTGCGCCGCGCGCGCCAGGGCTCCGTCGAAGCCGCACGAGTTGAGCCAATTGGCGAGCAGCAGGTAGCCGTCCTGGGTGAGGACCGACTCGGGGTGGAACTGCACCCCCTCGAGCGGGGCCTCGCGATGGCGCAGGCCCATGATGAGCTCGCCGGAGCGGGCCGTCACTTCGAGCACGGACGGCAATCCGTCGGGCGAGACGACGAGCGAGTGGTAGCGCCCGGCGACCAGGGGCGACGGCACGCCGTGGAAGAGGCCGGTGCCGTCGTGCTCGACCAGGCTCGAGCGGCCGTGCAGCAGTTCCGGGGCCGAGACGATCGAGGCGCCGAAGGCCTCGCCGAGGGCCTGGTGGCCGAGGCAGACCCCGAGCATCGCCAGGTTCGCCGCGGCGCAGTAGCGCACGATCTCGAGACAGTTGCCCGCGTTCGCGGGATAGCCCGGTCCGGGCGAGATCAGCACCCCGTCGAGGTCCATCGACGCGAGGTCCTCGGCGCCGACGACGTCGTTGCGACGGACCTGGACCTGCGCCCCCAGCTCGCCCAGGTACTGCACGAGGTTGTAGACGAAGGAGTCGTAGTTGTCGATGACCAGAATCGACGGCCCGTTCGTCATTGACGTATCTTAGATGGCGACGCCAGTCACTAACCTTTCATGATGGCCGACATCGACCTCGACGAGTTCTTGGCACTGGCGGCGTCCAACTACAACGTGGTGCCCCTGCACGCCACCCTGCAGCTCGACCGCGAGACGCCCGTCTCGCTCTATCAGCGCTTCAGCGACGGGCGAGCCATCTTCCTGCTCGAGAGTGCGGCGTTGGGCGAGGAGACGGGACGCTACTCCTTCATCGGGCTCGACCGCCTGTGGCGCGTCACGACCGACGGTCCGGCCACGATCGTCGAAGGGGCGCGACACCCCGACAACGACGACGGACCACTCGAGATGCTGCGTGCGCTGCTCGCGCGCTATCGCACCTACGTGCCGTCCGAACTGCCAGATTTCTTCGGTGGGGCCGTGGGCTACGTGACCTACGACTACGTGCGCCGCCTCGAGAGGCTGCCGCGCGAACCGGTGGCGGAGATGTGGCCCGACGTCGACTTCTCCTTCCCTGGCGCGGTGTTGATCTGCGATCACCTGCGCCACTCGACGACCGTCGTGGTGAACGCCATCATCGAAGACGGCGACCGCGAGCGGGTCTACCACGAGGCGATGGGTCGACTCCAGAGCATCATCGACGTCCTCATCTCGCCGCCCCCGGCGACGGACCCGGCCGCCGAGCGACTGGTGGCGACGGCGCCGAGCAGCCGCCACGCGATCGACATCCGCGCGCGCGCCGCGGCCATGTCGAACTTCACCCGCGAACAGTACTGCCAGGTCGTCGAGCGGGCCAAGCAGTACGTGTACGCCGGCGACGTCTTCCAGGTCGTGCCGAGCCAGCAGTTCGCGCGCGCGACGACGGTCGACCCGCTCACCCTCTACCGCGTGCTGCGCTCGCTCAACCCGTCGCCCTACATGTACCTGCTCGACACCGGCGCCAGTCAGATCGTGGGCGCCTCGCCGGAGATGCTCGTGCGCGTGCACCAGGGCCAGGTCAGCACCCGCCCCATCGCCGGGACCCGACCCCGCGGCGACTCGCCCGAACGCGACCTGGAGCTCGAAGAGGAGATCCTGCACGACGAGAAGGAGATCGCCGAACACGTGATGCTGGTCGACCTCGGACGCAACGACGTCGGCCGCGTCGCCACTACCGGCACGGTACGTGTGGAACGGCTCGCGCACGTCGAGCGGTTCTCGCACCTCATGCACCTGGTCTCCCAGGTCAGTGGACAGTTGCGCGAGGGCCTGGACGCCTTCGACGCCTTCGACGCCCTCTTCCCCGCCGGCACCTTGTCCGGCGCGCCCAAGGTGCGCGCGATGGAGTTGATCGACGAGTTCGAACCGGTGCACCGAGGACCCTACGGCGGCGCGGTGGGCTACTTCTCACTCACCGGCGACGCCGATTTCGCCATCACCATCCGCACGCTCTCGCTGCGCGGCGGCACCGCCACCGTGCAGGCCGGTGGCGGCATCGTGGCCGACAGCCAACCCGAGGTCGAGTACGAGGAGTGCATCAACAAGGCGTCGGCTCCCCTGCTCGCGCTCGAGATCGTCGATCCGCAGCGCTGAACCGCGCCGGTCGTCGGGGTCGAACTAGATAAAAAAGTGACTTCCTACCCGGTTCCCTCGGGACTTCGATTTTTTCCTCTCTCGTAGGCTTTTCGTGACGCCGCGGATACCACCCCGCGGCGAAAAGAGTCGATATGGCCTATCCCACGCGCGATCAGATGCCTCGCCCACTCCCCTGGCTGATCCAGGGCGGCATGGGCATCGCCATCTCCGGGTGGCCACTGGCTCGCGCCGTCTCCCAGGCGGGCCAGCTGGGCGTCGTCTCGGGCACGGCCATCGACAACGTGTTCGTGCGACGGCTCCAGAATACCGGCGTCGACGACTCGCTGCGCCGCGTCCTCGACCGCTTCCCCGTGCCGTCGGTGGTCGAGGACGTCCTGGCGCGCTACGCCCAAGCGCCGCGCCGCGCGCAGTTGCCCTTTCGCACCCCGCTGATGCTCAGCCACCGCAGCCCCCTCTCCTCCCAGGACCTGCTCGTACTCGCCTCCTTCGTCGAGGTGGCCCTAGCCAAGGAGGGACACGACGGTGAGGTCGGCTTCAACCTGTTGACCAAGGTCCAACTGCCCACGCCGGCGAGCCTCTTCGGAGCGATCCTGGCCGGCGTCGACTACGTGCTGATGGGCGCCGGCGTCCCCACGCACGTCCCGGGCCTCCTAGAGCAACTGGTGCGTCGCGAGGTCGTCGAACAAACACTGGACGTCGTGGGCAGTCGCGCGGGCGAGTCGGTCACGGTCTCGTTCGACCCGGCCCGCTACGACGGACCCGGAGCACTGCGGCGACCGAAGTTCCTGCCCATCGTCTCCTCGCACGTGCTGGCGACCGCGCTCGCGCGACGCAGTAACGGGCCGATCGACGGCTTCGTCGTCGAGCGTCCGAGCGCCGGAGGGCACAACGCTCCCCCGCGCGGCGCCTTCACGCTCGAGCGCGACGGCAGTCCCCACTACGGTCCGCGCGACGAGGTCGACTTCTCGGTGCTGCGCTCGCTCGAACTGCCCTTCTGGATCGGCGGCGGCGTGACGAGCGCGCGCGACGTGCGCGACGCCCTCGACCTGGGTGCGACCGGGGTCCAGGTCGGCACGCTCTTCGCCTACTGCGACGAGTCGGGCATGGAGCCGGGCCTGCGGGCACGAGTCGTCGCCCAAGCCCGGAGCCACTCGCTCGACGTCACCACGTCCCTCGTGGCCTCGTCGACGGGCTACCCCTTCAAGGTGGCCCGGGTCGCGGGCACGATCTCGGACCCCGACCTCTACGCCGCGCGCGAGCGCAAGTGCGACCTCGGCTACCTGCGCGAGGCCTACGTCCAGCCGGGCGGCGCGATCGGCTACCGCTGCTCGGCCGAGCCGGTCGCCACCTTCGTGCGCAAGGGCGGCGCCCTCGAGGACACCGTCGGCGCGACCTGCCTGTGCAACGCCCTCATGGCGACGTGCGGCCTCGCCCAGGTGCGCACCGGAAACGTCAACGAACTACCCGTCGTGACCAGTGGTGACCGTCTCAACGAGATCAGCCGGGTGGCCAACGGCCGTGACCGATACGGTGCCGAGGACGTCATCAACTACCTCGCCCCGGGACTCGACCTCGCCGCGACGTAGCCGCCGTTCGGCGGGTAGACCGAGGGGTATGGACGAACGGGATCGCCGCGCAGCGAGCGACCGGGGCCCACGGGTCGTGGTCGTCACCGGAGCGAGCGACGGCATCGGTGAGGCCGCGGCCAGTCGGTTCCGGGCCCAGGGCGATCACGTCGTGGTCGTGGGGCGGTCCAAGGAGAAGACGGCCGCGGTCGCTCGGCGATTGGCGGCACCGTACTACGTCGCCGACTTTGCCGACCTCGCCCAGGTGAGGGACCTAGGCGCCGCGCTGGTACGCGACCTCGAGCGCATCGACGTGCTGGCCAACAACGCCGGCGGCATCATGGGGGCCCGTCACATCACGATCGACGGGAACGAGCTCACCACCCAGGTCAACCACCTGGCGCCCTTCCTGCTGACCAACCTCGTGATGTCGACGTTGCAATCCTCGCGCGCCAGCGTGATCTGCACCTCGAGCGTCGCGCACCGTAGAGCCACCGGTCTGAGTCTCGACGACCTGACGCTCGAAGCGCGCTACAGCCCCTTTGGTGCGTACGCGAGGGCCAAGCTCATGAACATCCTCTTCGCCCGCGAGCTGCACCGCCGCTACCACGACCTCGGGCTGTCCGCGGCCTCCTTTCACCCCGGCATCGTGCGCACCGCCTTCGCCTCGGAGTACCCGAGCGCGGTGAGCGGCGCCTACCGATCGGCCACCCGCTGGCTCTTTCGTTCACCGGCCCGCGGCGCCGACACGCTGGTGTGGCTGGCGTCGACGGCTCCCGGCGCGCAGTGGCCGAGTGGCGAGTACTTCAAGAACCACCGGGTCGCGCGTTGCGCCGACCTGGCCCAAAGTCCCGACCTGGCTCGCGCCCTCTGGGAGCGGTCGCGCCAGGTGACCGGCCTCGCCTGAGATCGTTGGCCCAACTCGGTCGCGCAAGCGGGAGCCCCGCCGAGAGCCCCTACTATCGGTTCGAAGCGGTCTGCGCCATCAGCGAACGACCACGACGAAGGGACCCGGGATGAACGAGGCAGCGACGTGGGAACTGATCCATCGCGAGCGGGCGCGGCTCGCCGACACCCTCACGACCCTGACGGCCGAACAGTGGGGCCGGCCCTCGCTCTGCGCGGGCTGGAACGTCCAGCACACGGCCGCGCACGTCGTCGCCGGCGCCGAGCAGACCCCGGCACACTTCCTGACCCGCCTCGCGGCGAGCCTCTTTCGCTTCGACGTGATGACCGACGTCGACGCCCGACGAATCGGCGCGCTGTCGCCCCCGGTGATCGTGCAACGTCTCCGGGCGACGACGACCACGACCAATCACCCGCCGGCGCCGATCGT
>JBEKKW010000077.1:0-8783 GCA_050010495.1 Acidimicrobiales bacterium | reverse complement strand
GAGGCGGGCGAGTTGCGCCGCGTCGAGCTGACGCACTACGCCGAGCAGTACCGCCACTTCGAGACGATGCTGCCGCTCTTCCTACGCCGCCTGAGCGCCAAGCTGTCGCCCGGCCCGGCGCGCGACCTGGTCGACGCCAACCTCGACGACGAGATCGCCGCGCCGAGCCACCTCGAGCTGTTCGAGGAGTTCGCCACTTTCTACGGCGCGCGCCCGGTCGAGATGACGCCGGCGACGCGCGGCCTGGTCGACGCCTACACCGAGGTGCTGCACCGCGGCCCGGTGGCAGCCCTCGCGGGGCTGCTGGCCTACGAGAGCCAGGGCGCCGGCATCGCCGACACCAAGGCGGCCGGCCTGCACGACCACTACGGCGCGTCGCGCCAGGCCCTGGTCTTCTGGCACGAGCACGGTTCGATCGAGGAGGACCACGCCCAGTGGACCTTCGACGCGCTCGAGTCGCTGGAACCGGACGTCAGCGAGGTCCAAGAGGCGGCCCGCGTGGTGGCCCAGGCCTGGTGGTCGTTCCTGGACGAGCGCGAACTGGCCGCCGCCTAGGTCACCGCGGCCACCGACCGGGCGATGCCCGAACGTGCTGTCACCCGCGTCGCGCTCGAGCGCGGCCGGACCTGGACCTTCGCCAGCGCCCTCGAGTGGCCGGGCTGGTGCCGTCGGGGCCGGAACGAGGAGGCGGCGCTGGCGGCGTTGATGGACTACGCCGACCGGTACGCCCTCGTGGCGGGCGAGGGGTTCGCACCCGGGGCCTTGAGCGTCGTGGGCGAGGTGCCCGGCACCACCACCACGGACTTCGGCGCGCCCGGTGTCGCCGGGCCGTGGGACGACGAGCACTTGACGGCCCGCGAGCGCCGGCGCCTGGTCGCGCTGTTGGAGGGTGCGTGGACCTACTTCGACGTCGTCGTCGCGGGCGCCCCCGCCGAGCTTCGTCGCGGCCCGAGGGGCGGCGGGCGCGACCGCGACGCCGTGGGCGAACACGTGCGCGAGGCCGAGCGCGCCTGCGGCGCGAAGCTCGGGCGGCCCGTGGCGCCACGCACCCCGTGGACAGCGCAACGCCTCCTGCTCGTCGAGGCCCTGCGCGCCGGGCCCAGTGGCGCCGCGTGGTCGACACGATTCGCGCTGCGGCGTATGGCCTGGCACGTGCTCGACCACGCCTGGGAGATCGAGGACCGCTCGCATTGAGTTGAGATCCACCGGGCGCGGCCGGGCGCAGTACGGTGCTAGGAACCGGTCCACACCAAACGCGGGGACGTCCATGGCCCAGTACCCACTCCTGTTCAGTCCGCTGGCGATCGGTCCGCGGACCATCAAGAACCGCGTCGTCTCCTCGGGCCACGACACGGTGATGGTCGAGCACGGCCTGGTGACCGACCAACTGATCGCGTACCACGAGGCCCGGGCCCGCGGCGGCGTCGGGCTGATCGTCGTGCAGGTGGCCGGCGTGCACGAGAGTGCCCGTTACACGTCGCACATCCTCATGGCCATCGACGACTCGTGCGTGCCCGGCTACCAGAGGCTCGCGACGGCGTTGCACGCCTACGGCACGACCGTCTTCGCCCAGCTCTTCCATCCCGGGCGCGAGGTCATGGAGTCCCAGGACGGATCGAGCCCGGTGGCGCTGGCCCCGTCGGCCGTGCCCAACGAGCGCTTCCGGGTGATGCCGCGGGCCATGACGGTTGGCGAGGTCGAGGAGGTCATCGAGGGCTACGCCGGCGCCGCCGCGCGCGTGCAGCGCGCCGGGCTCGACGGCGTGGAGATCGTCGCAAGTCACGGCTACCTGCCGGCCCAGTTCCTCAACGGCCGCCTCAACCTTCGCGACGACGAGTACGGGGGCGACGCCGAGAGACGGTTCCGATTCCTGCACGACGTGCACCAACGGGTCCGTGAACGCGTCGGCGCCGACTTCGTGGTGGGACTGCGCATCTCGCTCGACGAGCACGACCCGGCCGGACTCGAGGAGGAGGTCGCGCTCGAGGCCTGTCGACGCCTCGACGAACTGGCCTTGGTCGACTACGTGAGCGTCACCACGGGCACGTCGGCCGGGCTGGTCGGGTCGGGCCACATCGCGCCGGAGATGCATTTCGCCAACGCCTACACCGCCCCCCTGGCGCGGCGCATGAAGGGGGCCGTCACCGTGCCGGTCATCGTCGCTGGGCGGCTCAACCAGCCCCAGGAGGCCGAGCGCACGCTCGCCGTGGGCGACGCCGACGCGTGCGTCATGACGCGGGCCCTGATATGCGACCCCGAATTGGCCAACCTGGCCCGGGCCGGGCGCGACGACGACATCCGGGCCTGCATTGCGTGTAACCAGGCCTGCATCGGCCACTTCCACCTGGGCTTCGCGATCTCGTGCGTGCAGCATCCCGAGACCGGTCGCGAGTTGCGCTTCGGCCGGCTCGTTCGCGCGCTTCGTCCACACCGCGTGGCCGTCGTCGGGGCCGGGCCGGCCGGTCTCAAGGCGGCCGCCGTCGCCGCGCAGCGAGGTCATCGGGTTGACCTCTACGAGGGGGCCGCCCAGGTGGGCGGGCAGGTGCTGCTGGCCCAGCGACTGCCCGGACGCGAGGAGTTCGGCGCCGCGGCGACGAACCTTTTGCGCGAGGCGCGCCGCGCCGGGGTGCAGGTCCACACCCGCTGCCGCGTCGACGCGGCGCTGTTGCACGAACTGGGGCCGGACGTAGTGGTGGTGGCGACCGGGGCCCGGCCCTATCGGCCGGCCCTGGAGGTGCTGGGCGAGCCGGTCGTGCTCGACGCCTGGCAGGTCCTCGAGGGCGCGACGGCCCCGCCGGGCCGCGTCGTGGTCGTCGACTGGCGTGGCGACTGGATCGCCATCGGGCTGGCGCGGCTGCTGCGCTCGCGCGGCCACGCCGTGACACTCTGCGTCAACGGCTACGCCGCCGGCGAGTCGCTCCAGCAGTACGTACGCGACGAGATGCTGGCGGCATTGGCGCGCGACCGCGTCGAGGTGCGCCCTCTGGTGCGCCTTTTCGGCGCCGACAGCGACAGCGTCTACCTCCAGCACGTATTGACCGAGGAGCCGGTCGTCATCGACGGCGTCGCCGCGTTGGTGCTGGCTTGCGGACACGAGTCCTCGACCGAGTTGGCGCGCGACCTCGAGGGCTCGCCCTTCGAGGTACGCGCGGTCGGTGACTGCGTGGCGCCGCGCACCATAGAAGAGGCCGTTCTCGAGGGACTCGTCGTCGCCAGCGACCTGTAGGTCCTCGCGACGGGCGCAAAACTGACGTGCGCCAGGTTTACGACTAATTTGTTTGGGTTCGTCACAATGGACCAGACGGCCCGTTAGGCGCCGCCCCGGCGCGACGAGACGGCGGTGACGCCCCGAGGGGTCGAAGGGAGAGGCATGGCGATCGAGCAGGACCACCCGGTGCGCCACGAACGTCGCCAGCGCGACCCCGAACGGACCAAGCTCGAGATCCTGGCCGTGGCCACCCAGGAGTTCGCGGACCGCGGCTTCGCCGGTGCGCGTGTGGACGAGATCGCCAACCAGACGCGCACCACCAAGCGCATGATCTACTACTATTTCGGCTCCAAGGAGTTGCTCTACGTCGCCGCGCTCGAGAAGAGCTACGAGGCGATCCGCATCACCGAGCAGAGCGTCGACGTCGACCACCTCGACCCCATCACCGCGGTGCGCACGCTGGCCGAGCTCACCTTCGACCGCCACGAGGCCAACCCCAACTTCAGCCGCCTGGTGAGCCACGAGAACATGCAGCGGGCCCACTTCATCATCGCCAATGGCGGCTTCCAGGGCCTCGATCGGCCGGTGATCAAGATGCTCCAGCAGGCCCTGGAGCACGGCCACGCCGAGGGCCTCTTTCGCCGCGACATCGACGTCCTGGACGTGCACATGCTGATCAGCTCGTTCTGCTTCTTTCGCATCAACAACCAGTACACCTTCGCGGCCAACTTCGGGCGGGACCTGGTCGACCCGCAACGGCGCGCCATGTACCGCCAGATGATCGGTGACGTCGTGGTTCAGTACCTCACGAGCGGTCCCGACTGACAGGCTGCCCCGGCGACAGTTTCGAGCTCGTGCGCGGCCGATTGGTTGTGACCACGACTGCCAACTCTCACGTCGGCGCCGAGCGGTCGCGGCGAGCGGGTGGGTCAACGCCGCTCGAAAGATTGCGGATGCACTGGTTCAGTGTGCGCCGCAGCAGTGCGAGATCTGCGTCGCCGAGTCCGGTGAACATGAGCGTTTCAAGACCGTGCACCGCACTGTCGCACGATGCGAGTATCCGTCGTCCCTTGGGCGTCAAACGGGCCTTCAGAATTCTTCGATTCACTTTGTCGGGTGCGCGCTGTATAAGGTCGGCGCTCTCAAGGGCGGCGACCATTTGATTCGAAGATTGGGGACTGACGAAGGAACGTACCGCAAGTTGTGCCGATGAAAGTCCGGGGTTGACGCGTAACACGCTCAACACCGTGTACTGGGTCGTGGTAACGCCGTACTCTCGGCAGATTACGTCGAGGTGCGAGCGCACGGCCGACTCCAGTCGCTTTACGGTGTAACTGATCCTGGTCGTCGGCACGTCAGTCAACTGGTCGCCCTTTCGCGGCTCCCCGAGAGCCCTACCTGATATCAAGTTACTTGATAGAGTGATCTCAAATTATCACCGACCGCCGCGACGGTGGCCAACGCGAGTGGGATCTGGTAGCGAACTCCCGGCGGCCCCCAGTCGACAGGAGATCGGTTATTTCAAAGTGAGTGTGGAGGAGCCGAAATGACATCAACCGCGACCCCGGACAAGGGACATGAGCCACTCGGTGAGTGGGACACGGTGCTCTGCGAACTTGACGACGATGGCATTGCCTGGGTGACCCTCAATCGACCCGAGAAACGCAACGCGATGAACCCGAAGCTCAACGAAGAAATGCTCGAGGTCATTGACGCGGTCGAGGTCGAGGATCGTGCGAAGGTTCTTGTGCTCACCGGCGCGGGAGAGTCGTTCTCCGCTGGAATGGACCTCAAGGAGTATTTTCGAGAGGTAGACGCTGGCGGGCCGATCGCGCGCATTCGCTCCCGACGGGCCTCGAATGAGTGGCAGTATCGCCGCCTGATGTTCTTCGCTAAGCCCACCATTGCCATGGTTAACGGCTGGTGTTTCGGCGGTGCCTTCACGCCTCTGGTCGCGTGTGACCTCGCGATCGCGGCCGAGGATGCGATCTTCGGCCTCTCGGAAGTCAACTGGGGAATCCCTCCCGGCTCTGTCGTGTCACGAGCACTTGCGGAGATGATCCCCGCTCGTGACGCCATGTATTTCATCATGACGGGCAAAACCTTCACCGGTGTGGAAGCCGCGGCCATGCGCCTCGTGAACGAGGCGGTGCCCGCGGTGCAGTTGCGGGCGCGCACTGGCGAAGTGGCCAAACACTTGGCGACGATGAATCGCACGGTGATCGAAGGGGCCAAGACCGGATTCAAACGGGCGCGGACCATGGAGTTCGAGGTCTCCGAGGAGTACCTCTACGCCAAACTCGACCAGTCAATCGCCAACGATCCCGAGCACGGTCGTGAACAGGGGATGGGCCAATTTCTCGACGACAAGTCGTTCCGGCCAGGTCTGGGTGCCTACAAGCGTGACTGACGCAGACAGGAGCGAACGAACAGGGATATCACAGGAGTCGCTACGCCGACTGCTGCACCCACGCTCCATCGCCGTCGTGGGGGCGTCGGATGCGCCAGCGTCCATGGGGGGAGCGCCTATTGCGTTACTGGAGCGCTTTGGCTACGGCGGTGAAATTCACCTCGTCAGTCGAACCCGCGATGCAGTGAACGGGCGCCCTTGCCTGAGTTCAATTGACGACCTACCCCACGGCGTCGATGCCGCAATCCTGGCCATTCCTAAAGCCGGTGTCGCCGACGCCGTCGAGTCGGCCGGACGTCGGGGGATTGGCGGGGTGATCGTCTTCTCGTCGGGCTACGCCGAGCTTGATGAGGGTGGCGAGACCGCACAGTCCGCTCTGGCGTCGGCCGCGATGAAGTACGACCTCGCTCTCGCGGGGCCGAACTGTTTGGGTCTGGTGAATTTCGTCGATGGAGTGCCGCTGACCTTCGGCGACTGCGCTCCGAACCGACGGGTAGAGGGGCCGGGTCTGGCGATCATCGCCCAGAGCGGCGCGATGTCGCTGGCCCTCACGTACGCGGCGATGGCCCAGGACATCAACGTCACCTATACCATCTCGACCGGCAACGAATCGGTGCTCGCAATCGAGGACTACTTGAGCCTTATCCTCGACGAAGGTCGAACCCGCACCGTTGCACTACTCGTCGAACAGATCCGTCGACCCACGGTTTTCCTTCAGCTGGCGCGAAAGGCACGCGAACGCGGCGTGGCGCTTTGCCTGCTGCTCACCGGGCGCGGTGTTCGCGCGCAAGCGGCGTCGCTCTCTCACACGGGAGCGATCTCGGCGAACCAGGATGTGACGCGCGCGGTTCTGGGTCGCGAGGGAGTGCTCTTCATCGATTCACTTGACGAGCTCATCGACACCGCCGGGGTTCTGGTGAAGTGTCCCACCCCGCACGCCGGCGGCGTGGCGTTCATGACGGACTCAGGTGCGGCCAAGACCTTCGCCTTGGACGTGAGTGACGATATCGGGCTCGTTCTGCCTGAACTCTCGACCGCGACGCTCGCCACACTCCAAAGCGAACTGCCCGCTTTTGCGCTCGCCAGCAACCCCGTGGACATCACGGCCATGGGTCTGAACGATCCCAGTTTGTACGCCCGGGTGGCGTCGACACTTCTGGGTGACGAAGAGGTAGGTGGTTTGATCGTGTCGGCGATGCCGGGATCCAATGTGCAGGGCACCGAGCAAGTGCGGGCTCTCTTGCCAACCTTGGCGTCCGCGTCCAAGCCCGTCATTTACACGATCATGGGGGGCGAATCACCCTTGCCCCCGGCCAATCGATTGAAGATCCTCGACGCGGGTCTGCCGCTGTTCCGATCGCCCGAGCGCGCCTTGCGCGCCGCGGCTCACCTGATGAAGCACGCGCGCGTTACGCGCGAGGCCAGTGCCAGGGCGGCCCCACGTCGTGGGACCGCCCTGGCGAGTCGAGCACGAAAGGAGCTCGACGAGCGTGCCGCGAAGGTCCTTCTATCCCAAGTGGGCGTAGAGGTTCCCGATGGCGACGTGGTGCGCGATCTTGAGGGTGCTCGACGGGTCGCGGCGCGACTGGGTTACCCCGTTGTGTTGAAGATCGCCTCGACGGCATTGGCTCACAAGAGCGACGTCGGCGGCGTGAGGGTCATCGATAACGAAAGCGACCTCGAGACGCAATTCTCGGCAATGCGCGCCCGAGTCACGTCGTCCCACTCGCAGGTCAATGTGGAGTCAATGCTCGTAGAAGAGTACGTCGCCGGGGGGATCGAACTGCTCGTCGGCGCCGCCCGCGACGTGGAGTGGGGGGTGTTCGTCGTCGTAGGCCTCGGGGGCATCTGGGCCGAAATTGTGAACGATGCGGTGGTCATCGCGGGTGAGTGCGATCGCCAAGAGATCGTGGACGCCATCAAGTCCCTGCGGGGATACAGCGTGCTCGAAGGCGCCCGGGGTGGTCAACGCCACGACATCGAGGCTCTCGTCGACGTCGTCGAGATGATCGCGGGGTTGCTTCGTGAGACGCCGGATCTGGACGAGGTGGAAGTGAATCCACTCTTGGTGCACGCCGAGGGCAAGGGCGCCACGGCGCTGGACGCGTTGATGGTGCACCGCGGACGATGACGGACGTGACGGTGGCAACGGCACGGTCGTTTCGACGGCGCCCTCGACGAAACTAGTCGTCGAGTTGAATCTGGAGCCGACTGAGCACTTCGTAACAGTGCAGCACCGAGGTGATCGACGCGTTGGGTTCGTCGCCGTCGCGAATGGCGCGGATAAACTCTCGATCCTGGAGTTCAATACCGTCCATCGATACTGCCACCTTGGACACGTCGATCTGTTCGTCGTTGCCCGTGAAGAGGTCGTCGTAGCGCGCAATGTAGGTGCCGTTGTCGCAGATGTAACGAAAGAATGTGCCCAATGGCCCCTCGTTGTTAAAGCTCAACGACAGTGTGCAAATCTTGCCCGATTGGCTCTTCAGTTGGATCGACATGTCCATGGGAATCCCCAGCACCGGGTGTACCGGCCCCGCCATGATGTTGGCGCCCGCAATCTGCTCACCACACTGGTACGCAAAGAGGTCTACCGTGTGGGCCGCATGGTGCCACAGTAGGTTGTCGGTCCAACTTCGAGGGTGGCCGAGGGCGTTTTTATTCTCGCGCCGAAAGAAATACGTCTGCACGTTCATTTGCTGAATGGAAAGGGCACCGTCAATGATGCGGTCGTGGATCCACTGGTGCGACGGATTGAACCGACGGGTATGCCCGACCATGCAGATGAGACCCGTCTCACTGGCGACGCGGGCGACGCGCACTGCGTCGGTCCATGTGTCGGCGAGCGGTATTTCGACCTGCACATGCTTACCGGCCTCGAGGCAGGCAATCGATTGGTCGGCGTGCAGTTGGGTTGGTGTCGACAGGATGACGGCGTCAACGTCCGCACGATCGAGCACGTCGCGCAGTTCGGTGGTCGCCTGCTCGGCGCCATAGAGCTCGGCGACCGATTGCGCCTGTTCGAGCGTGCGTGACACAATCGAGACCAGCTCGACGCCCTCGATGCGAGCCAGGGCGTCGAGATGTTTGACCCCAAACGCCCCGGCGCCGGCGACCGCGATCCGCACCTGGGCTACCCGGCCGCGACGGGCCGAAGGACCATGT